>JACMLY010000170.1 GCA_014379345.1 Chitinophagaceae bacterium | reverse complement strand
GGTTTGATATTTCCTGATGTTCGCATGCAAAGGATTATAATGGGCAGCCGGATGAATGGCTGCCCTATTATTTTTAAGTAATCCAGGAGATCGCAATTTGAAAGCACCCTCGCCTTTATAGGCAGGAAGAAAAAGAGTTATAAAAATTCTGTGTTTATACAGCAAATAGAATTTCCTCATGTCTTTTGAAATCAGTCTTTAGGGGATCGATCTTCTTTAACGGTTTCTAATATCTGGATTACCGTTTTTTCAATTCTATCCAACTGGATATGTATATCCATCATGCATCAGATTTTTGAAAGGTGATAAATAAAAATTCGTGAAGTGATAGGACGTGAGGACATTTCTAGGTCCTCAAGTGTTCTTTAACGGGCGTTTGAATATGACTTGTACTGTATATCTTTTTTGGGCACCTGTTGGATGCTGAAAAATAACCGTAGCTCTATCAGGTTGGTGCCTTTCCGTTATAGTTAATACTCATTCTTAATCTATTAAATTATGAAGGTGAATGATTATTGGACTGCATCAGTAATTTCTAGAGTGTTCCTGGTATTGGTGGTTGCTGGAATATATGTAACGAAATCATTTCTGCGACTCGCTTTGATTACATTCCTTTTGAATTCTATTTAGTTATTGGGTTGCCAATTACTTCAATAATATTCCTAACATATTATCAAAGTTTAGACCTCAGAAAAGCCAAAACCAAAGCGATATTCAGAATAATATGCCTTATTGTTTTATTAGTAACCTTAGGACTTCAGTTGCTGATATGGGTTGGTGTATTCATTACTTATCTTCTTCCCTTCTTTCCCAAACTTTTTATCTTGCTTTTGCTCTCGATATTTATTATTGCTTCTTTAATAACCTTCATAGGATACTGGAAGAAGTTGCTATAAGAATAGAACCCTTCTGATTGGACTTTCGAATATGACTCGTACAATATATCTTTATTGCGCACCTGTTGCCTCGCTGACGAATAACAATTCTCCAACAGCATAATGCGAAAACGTTATAAGAAATAATAAATGGATGCTTTCTTTTCAATTAAAAATAGATACATAGTTAATGACACTTTTGAAAGCGTTCACGCGCAGATAAAATCCATCTTAGAGCGCTACGACTTCTCTGAAAACATATCCGGCAAACTAAATGTGACGGCAGTTTCAAACTTTCACCTAGATGGAGTTTGGGCTATCTAACAGTTTTCGGTATCCTCCAAAAATTTACTTATCTAAATGGGAAAGTAACGGAAGAAAAGGGAAAAACAATTATTGAAACTACTGCAAGACCCAATTACGCGATTGTAACAGCTTTTTATCTCATGGCATTTGTGCTTGTTGCAAAGCTTGTTGGTATAAATACTTTTATTCAAGGGACACTGGGAGAGATGCTGCTTGCATTTCCAATCCTTTGTATCGTATTAGCTGGACTAATGGTATTTGGTGCAGTAAGAATAAGAAATCGTTTTGAACGGCTGATGCAATTAAGTCGAGAAGAATAATTGCTATAACATGATTGCGTTTGTACTATTCAGGCTGCCATTAGCGCGTCCTTCAGCATTTGTAATTCTATCAGCTTCGGTTCCGGAAAAACATTAGTGTATTGTTTACAGTAATTTTGAAATATGGCAAATACAAAGGATAAAATTCTTTTTGGACTTATATCCGCTTATCTTGTTACTGTTCTGGGTAATATAACTTCTGATAAATTACAAGATGTTCGAGTACTTAATTCTATCACAAGCAGGTTAGCCTGGGCAAATGAAAAAATTAATTCCTTCTTTCGTTTGAAGATTGAATTATGGATTGTGTTTTCTGTACTAGTCGGATTGTATCTAGTATATAGACTACTGAAATCCATAAAAGTCGACCATCAACCAGATTACTTAGAATATACATCTGACACTGTAAAGGAGTGGGTCTGGAAGTGGAGTTACTTCATAAATCAATGGGACCAATATCAAATGAGTGAAATGACTCCTTATTGTCCTAAATGTGATGTTCAATTGAGAATAGACCGCTCACATAGAAAAGCAAGGTGTGTTAATTGTAACAAGGAATGGGATACTTCCAGAAATTATGTTGTGTACGACTCACCGCACCGCGGAGAGTGGGAAGATTATACTGACACATTACTTATAATAGAAGCACGAATCAAGAATTATAAAAAGAAAACAGAGAATTCTTAAGATCCTATCTTCAACCATTCATATTTTTCAAATCCATTGTGGGACTTCACTTTCCTGTAGTAGATCTCTACAGGTTGTAGAGAAAGAAGCTGAATTTTGCTGATCTAGTCTACAAAAAGCTGTCTTTGGATAATGTAAGAAAATGTAAGAAGTTGTAGAATAAGCAATAAAAAAAACAGTTATACATGAACGTTGAATCACGTGTAACTGTTTGATAATGAATAAGTTAAAAAGCGGAGCGGACCGGACGGGACTCGAACCCGCGGACCCAATTATTTGAAAAAGAAGTATTTATTTTTTTTGAAAATGTTTTTACTCGATCAATCCGAAATTTTTCAAAAATCTTACATGCCTATACAACAGTTGACATGACTTAACAAAGATAATGAACTCATGGGTTTCGCTGCAACATATAAAATCAAAATTAGTATCCGGCCGAATTATTTACAGTTTTACTTTTGTGTTCTTCTGAAAGTATAATTATGCCGGTTTGCCGTAAAGGTGTTAAGAATAAGAAAAGAACTCAATCGAAGAGTTCCGGAACTTTCCTATGCTTGCTAAATATCATTTGCTCTATTTAGTCAGGAAACTCCGCTTCATCAAAATTTTGTCTAAACTTCTCCAGTTTTTTTTCAGACGCGCTTTCCAGCCACTTAATAAAGATGTCAACGTCTTTACGGAACCGATCAATAAATCTGAGAGCCTTCTCGTAATCGGCAACGGTGAGATCAGCAGAGTCTGTAAACTGTAATTATAATCGGAATAAAAGCCTTTTTGTTTTAGGCCGTCCGCGTTCCCCCACAAATGGAAATTTTTTTTAGCTGTGGTCCACCCGAACAAAACCTTAAACATGACTTCGATTATAAAGACTCCTGTAACTTTTTCTCCTTCGCTTTCTAGTATCAATATTTCCTTCCATATTCGAACATAACTGTGGTTAATCTTTCTGCCAGTTCGACCAGGTAATGGAGAAATTCCAGGTAACGCCTGCTAACCACTCCTTCATGCATAGACACCGCATTAAATTACGGCAGGTTAAAATGTCAGTTCCAGGAATTTTTAAAGATTATATCAACCGCCAAATGATAGGTTAGTCTAAGCTATGAGTTAACGGGGAAGTAATTGGACTTATTTCCTCTTTTCTAACCAAATGGATTCGACCTCGAGGCTGTAGGGTTTTTTAAATTCTGATTCATGTAACTCGCTTCCAACCGAGACCTGTATTCTTTCCATATCTGCTAAAGCAAACGATGCAATTCCCGATCCTTTAAACCATAATGGCAAGAAACCGGGATAAGGGCGTGGCAGTAACAGGGCAGAATCTTGTGCTAGGTTGTTTATCGGAACCTCTAGATCCTGAAAAGTATTGTTGAGGTTAATGAATGTTGAAAATGAAAATGCATCTTTATTTGTCAAGGTAATTTTGGCCTTTATTGGTCGCGTCTCCGAAGTTTTTGCTCTCACTACCAATCGGTTGAAGGAATCTATTTCCGGCTTTCTTCCCACAAGCTTGTCACCGAAGTAATGAACAAAGCCAATAGTGTGATCACCGGAAAGTTCAGTTGCGGATAACCTTAAAATTAGCTGCCCCGATATTTCACCGGTTATGTAGCTGGTTTGAAAACCTCTTCGAAAAACGGGATAAACTTTTGCTGTCTTATCAACAGTAGGATTGAAAATATTTAATCTTCCATTATTTGCAGCAACGAAGGTTTTGTACGTTTCGTTATTGTAATTATCCCAGGCAAACGGGCTCTCTTTATAGTTGCCAGGAAAAACTGCAAACCAGTTTCCTTTTTGCAGAATGATGCGATAATGCAACATGCCGGGGGTTGCAAGATCGGCAGGAATTTCCGCAACATATTCTCCTGACTTCTTCACCATAGGGAGATTTCTAAATCCTCCACCGCGTCCATCCAGTGTGATTATCTGCAAATTTGCTCTTCCTGTATCAAGCCCAACAATCTTTGTGGAGATAAGTAACGGTTTTTCAGGTGATACTTCCTCAAATGGCTCATGACGCAAAAACATACCAGAAGCCGTGGAATTAGTGGCTCCAAATTCATTCATACCAATGACTCCGATGCTATTTGCAGCATTGCTTTTTTCCGTTGCATTTAATAGGTAGGTGCCGGGTTGAATCTGAAAACTATTTCCTGCAACTGACGGTGAAAAATTATTTCCTCTATTTAGTGCTTTGATTGAAAATCCTGAAGCAAGATCCGGTACCAATACTTGCATTGCATTTGAACTCCATTCAAGGCGCGTTACTTCTTTCCTTGGGGAAGCTCTTTCAAACGGGTCGCGGATTTGAATTGCATCCGGCATTACTTCCAGACGCCAAACGCCATCAGAAATTTTATCAAGAAAATAAGCGCCGGAGCCACTGTAGAGAACAACAGGTGAATTACCTACACCAGCAATGTGTTGAAGCTTGCTGAGATTAGTTGGTGTGGTTGTTGTTGAATTGGAATAGTAAAACTCGTCTGCAGTATTCATTTCGCTCAATGCATTTTTATAACTCACGCGGAACACATCAAACGAACTATCGGCAGGATAAGTACCCCAGTTTTTTAAACGTGGTACTTTGTGAAAAATCTTTGATGCAATCAATAGGCTGACGGCTTTTGAAGGCGTGTAAAGTAAATTCAGATAATGCGTTTGATACTCTGTATTTACGTTTGCCATTGCCGTTGGATCATAAGCAAACTGAGTTGCCCATTGAAAACCGGCTTCGCGAAAACTTTTGGCCATCGCCGGATACATGTACGATTGGAGGATATCCGCTGCATCAAATTCATAAACCATTTTTGATTTGTTGCGGTACTCAGGTATGGTATCAAAAGGAATCTGATAATGATCAGCATTTGGCAAGAAATTTCCTTTCACTTCCTGATTGGCAACCAAGCCGCTTGGATACCACTGGAAGCTAACACCATCAATATTTGCTTTCGCGACTGCATCAGCATAGAATGGATTTTGGGCAATATTGTAATACACAGGTTTTGTCCAGCCAACACTTTTAATCGCAGCGGCTAATTTGTTTATATAATTTGTTACTCCCGCTTTTGATCCACTATGACTTGGTTCATTATTAATTTCTACAGCAATAATATCCGGATCGCCCACATAGGTCGACTTGGTATAAGGATTTACATGTTTGAAAAATTGTTTCAGGTAATTTTCCTGTGCAACAATTGCTGTATCATTTGTTGTAGCTCTTCCCTTTCCATATTTTCTTGAAAATCCCGGAGTCAATTCATCACGCTCAGGATAACCATTACCCCAGAATGCAATGGGTGTAATAACGGTTTTAATATTCCTTTTTTTTAGTTCCGCAAGTAAAAAATCAAGCAAACGAAGGTGTTCATTTTCTAAAAGGTTACCAAGCGTGTCCGAGATTTCAGTGTCCCATACATGCACACGAAAAGCGTCTAATCCAAGTCTTGCAAAGTGATAAACATCCTGTTGAATGGCCTTTTCCACGTCAACACCTAAAGCTCTGTGTGCACGGTAGGCATGCGCAAAAGGTGTGGTGTAGTTCACTCCAAAAAAACATGCTTCTTTCTTATCCTTCGTCCACCGAAGCACTCCCTGTTTATCTACATATACCAGGTTTTTGTTTGACCTGTTTTGTGCAGGAACAGTTGAATTAAGAAACAGGAAGACGCTACTAAGTATAAAGACCAAAAACCCTTTCATGCTTATTAAAATATTTATTCAACGAAATTCTTTTAGCGCATTTGATTCGAGAGTTGATTTCCCTGGATTATAGAGCTTCCATCTCCGTGATCCAGCCTACACGAGCGCCTTTTGCAAAATTGGAATGCAAATACGAGGATTGGGCCGAATCATTGCCTGTTTCGATTTTTTATAGTTAATTAACACCAGTTGTAAAAATTCAAGACCCATCTTCTTATCGTGCTCATTATTGCATGTTATCTACGCTGTTATTAAATTGGGTTGAGATGAATTTTTTTAGTCAAATGGGCTGCCCTTGAGGAACGGCAGCCCTTCAACGATTGCTTAGCTTGAGAAATACCGTATGAGAGATATAAAAACATAATTAAGTAACAATAAATGCGCACACTGCAACCTCAAAAGCGCGTTCTTTCTTAATATCCTGGTGTTTGTTCCATTCCTAAGTCAAGCATGTATTGGGGCACAGGATACAATCCATTGGCACCAGCAGGATTTGGAGTTTTTCCTACTGCAGCCAGTGCCTGTGTCCATTTGCCCATTCTTATTAAATCAATTCTTCTTTGAGCTTCGAAATACAATTCCCAACCCCTCTCACGTAAAATAGCATCTCTGAATGCATCCTTCGAGGCGATGTTAGCCCCTGAAAGATTGGCAAGACCAGCACGGGCACGTACGGTGTTGATATTAAGTTGTGCTTCCGAACTTGGCCCTGCTTGTTCATTTATAGCTTCTGCAAGCATTAATAAAACATCTGCATAACGGCAAACAGGAATATCATTACTTGCGAATGGTGAGCCAGGATCTTCATCTGGATACTTGTTGATGATTGGACCACGCAAACCATTGGCACGGTTTCTTATAGTACCTGTTGGATTGCCCTGACTGTTTACTGGCTCATAACTTTCCAATAATAACGCTCTTCTTTTATCGTTCGGATCAAAAGAATCATAGAATTGCCAGGTTGCCTCGAATGCTCCTTCAGGCGAAGCCCATCCCCCTACTTTCCTCGACTGACCTGGACTAATAGTGCCTGGAAAATTAGATGGATACATATAGAAGCCCCAAACATTCGCATTGCCTAGAGGCTCATTGCCGTTAGCTGCCGGATCGCAAGTGACGGCCCAAATGGTTTCATTGTTTTTTTCACCTGAAACTTTAAACAAGCTTGCATAGTCAGGAGCAAGATTATACCCAAGTGCTACAATTTCCTTCAAGGCTGATTCTGCTTTCTGCCAGTTTTTTTCATGGAGATGCAATCTACCCAGGTAAGTCAAAGCAAATCCCTTATTGAACCTGCCGTAGGTGCCTGGTGTTTTAACAAGGTTATCCGCTGCAAACCTTAGGTCACTTTCTACCTGGCTAACATATGTTGCCCTGGCCGGGCGATGCATGTCTTTTTCTGCATCTGTGCCAATTTTTGAAGCGTCAGCAATATATGGAACAGGCCCGTACATGCTTAACAGATAGTACATGACAACGCCTCTTGCGGCTCTTACTTCTGCACTGAATTGTTTTTTCGCAGCGTCGCTGATAGTTGATTTTTCAATCTGATCTAAAATGAAAGTGTATTTAGTAACGAAACGTATTTTTTCGAGATGATTTCTGTCCGAGCCAATTGTTCTCATGAAATTAAAATCTGCCCGGCTGAAGTTCTGAAAAAAACCGCCCCATTCAGGGAAATAAGCAATCAGGTCAGAAGGATACTCATTCAAAAACATATTCGAATACTCTACTCCAAAAAACAGGTTTCCAGGAACGCCGCCTGGATCGCTATAGTATCCCCATTTCGAACCAAACAGCTTATAAACATCGGTAACAACCAGATCGAAATCAGATTCTGTTTTTGGAAAATTTGTTGGATTTAATGTTCCGTAGATCTGGGCATCTAAACCTTTTTTGCAACCATATCCTATAGCCGCCATTAATATCAGAAATACAAATAATTTTTTCATATAACCTTAATTAAGTTTCTAAAAATTTGCTTTTAAACCTAAAGAGTATGTTCTTGCCATTGGATATGGCGCTGCTCCGCCTTTTACAGCACCAACCTGGACTTCGGGATCTGCTATTTTAAATTTGGTGATAACAAAAGGATTCTGAAGATCAACAAACAGCCTGAGGCTTCTCAAATATTTCATCGACGGCCCGCTAAGAGTATAACCGAGGGTGAGATTACGGCATCTGATAAAATCTCTTTTTTCAAGCGTTGTATTGATCCCGGCAGGCAGGCCAAGGGCAAACGGATCGTAAGCCACTCCCGGTATTGTGCCCGAAGGATTTGTGGTAGACCAAATATCCTTAGTCTCCTTAATACCACTTTGAATCCCGGATATCAGGCTGGCAGCCGATGCCCATGATACAAGATTATTATAACCCCATGCCCCCAACTGGCCATAAAACATAACCGAGAGATCGAATTGCTTATAACTAAACACGTTGCCGAATCCAATCGTAACATATGGGTCGCCGTTATATCGTACTATATCGCTTGTATCAAGTTTTTTGTCTCCATTAATATCAATAAATATTGGAGCTCCGGGCTGCTGGGCGTTTACTGGCTGGAAGTTAGGTATTGCCTGTCCAACCTGCAGAATACCACTGGTTTTAAAGACATAAATTGAATTCACCGGATCATCCACTTTTCCACCTTTTGGGATAGCTTCAAAAGGGAATCTTTCCTCATGCCTGAACAAAAAGCGTGACACGTTAATGATACTGTTCCATTGAAAAATTTTATTGCTGACGTTACGCGTGTTAATGCCTACTTCCCAACCGGTTCTTACGCGGTGCGCACCGTTCACCGGCTGCGTTCCAAGGAAATTGAGCGGTGCTGTAGTTGCATTAGAAATAAGCCTTGTGATGTCATCCCGGAACCAGTCAAAGGAGCCGCTGATTCTTTCTGTAAATAAACTAAAGTCCAGCCCCAGGTTTTTATTGATGGTTTTGGGCCATTGCAGATCGGGGTGATCAACGCCGCCAATTGTATAAGCAACAGTTTGAGTACCTCCGCTATTAAAGCTTATAACCGAGTTATCCGGTGTGTAAAATCCATATGCATAACCAGAAGCCACGCCTGTAACCCCGATACTCCCTCTTAGCTTTAATAAGTTGATAAAACTCACATTCTTCAGGAAAGACTCGTTGGAAAGTTTCCAGGCAATTGACCCGGAAGGGAAAGAAGAATATTTGTATTGTGGGAAGAAGTTATTAAATCCATCATAGCGATACGTGAGTTGAATCACATATTTATCGAAAAGATCAAAACCTGTCCTTGCGAAATAGGATCGCGTTTTTGAATATCCGCGATTAGAAGATACAACCCGTGACGTAGAAGTGCCGGACGACAGATTATCCGTCCCGATAGCATCGAGCATATCGGTGGCCGCTGCACCGAAACCGGTTTCATCGTATTGGTATTGGCCTATCCCGCCGACAGCGTCAAAGTTGAGCCTTCCTCCAAAGAATTTCTCTTTGAAGTTCAATGTTCCCTCCATTGTCTGATTTTGGCGTTTTGATTGATTCCATGACCCTCGTGACTGAAACAGTTGAAAATAAAACGTGGTAGTAGGAACAAAGAAATCACGCACTGAATTTTCAGTGAGGTTACCATACAAAAGCCTCCCCGTCAATTTATTGCCAATAATTTTTACATCAAGATTTGCAATTGCATTCACCGAATTGTAACTGGTCAAATCCTTAATGTCCAGCAATGAAACGGGATTACCGGTAACCTGGAACAGGGAATATTTTCCCGCGGCATCATATACAGATACACTTCTTGGATAAGCAACTGCCGCCTGAAGCGCTCCAAAGCTTTGTGCGCCCGCTCCACCAACAGTCCAACCTGCTGTAGAGTTTTCAAATTCTGACTGCGCGCCGCTAACATTTACACCAAGAGAAAGAAAATCGGTAAGTGCAAAATTCAGGTTCATCCTTCCTGTGTATCTTTTTTCCGAAGACTTACGAACTGTTCCTATTTGGTTGAAGAAGTTTCCGGAAAAGAAGTACGTTGTTTTATCAGAGCCGCCACTTACGCTCAGATTATGGTTATCGATGGCCCCGTCCCTCAATACTAAACTTAACCAATCAGTACCCTCGCCTGCATTCCTAATATCCGACTGATTATATCTTGGCACAAATCCGCCTGGAGCATTGGGCCCGAAGGGTGCCATTTTTTTATCCAGGAGGTACTTATCCAGTGTAAGCTGATTATAATAGGTCAAATATTCAGATGCAGTCAGCGGTTCCAGGTACTTCATATTCTTAACATAGGATCTGCTTCCATCATAACTCACAGATAAACGCCCGGCCTTGCCTTTCTTAGTAGTAATAAGCACTACGCCATTCGCGGCATTCAGGCCATAGATGGCGGCACTGGCATCTTTCAAAAATTCAATCGATTCGATATCCGAAGGGCTGAGTCCTGCAAAACCGCCACGTCTTACATTATTCAATTCATTGGCAATATTACTGTTGCCCGGCTCTAGCGGAGCATAGGGCGTGACCACTCCGTCAATCACGACCAACGGATTACCCCTGCCCCGGATCGAAATATTAATATTACCTCCAGGTTCAGCACTAAGCTGGGTGGCGTTCACACCAGCAGCCCTTCCAAAAATCAGTTGTGCAACCGAGGAATTCGCTGCTTGCGGCACAACCTTAGGATCAATTTTAGCTACGGACACAGTTAGGTTTTTCCGGGAAGTTGTTCCATAACCAATGACAACCACTTCATTCATGCTTCCGGTAGTCGCATTAAGGGTGATACCAACGGACGGGTCCGAGCCAATCGCGGTTTCCTGGGTAGTATAACCTACATAGGTAGCGACTAAAACATCGTTGGGAGATGCTTGAATGCTGAAGGCACCACCGGCATCCGTTACAACTGTTCTATTTGTCCCTTTGACAGTAATGGTAGCACCTGGCAACGGTTCACCTGTAGAGGATCGTAAGGTTCCTTTGATGGTCTGTTGCGCCGCAACACTTAAGCTTAAACAACCAATCGCAAAAGTAGTTAGGGCAAGAAGGCGCAATCGTTTCATTTTCATCATTTGCAGTTTTGGGTTATTGATAAATAGACAAGCAGAAAATTCCGTTTTAAAGACAACCCCAAGGTAGTTTTGCGCTGTCTGAACAACTTGTCCAATCGTTCATTTTTTTAGTTCTATTTAACTAACTTGGTAAGTGCTCAACGATTTTCTTCTTTCTATCCTTTATTTTAGAAGCTTGACTTACTTCATTAACTGTTGGCATTTTTTAAGGGGCATTAAATGAGATCAGTCCAAATTGTGTTGCTATGTCTTTTGGTTTTGCCGGCGATACCGTTGGCCCAGCAGCCGAAGCTTAAGTTCAAGCGCATAACTAGCGAGCAGGGACTTTCTAACAGTACAGTCGAAAGTATATTTCAGGATAGCCGGGGCTTTATCTGGTTTGGCACCCGCGACGGCCTAAACCGGTATGACGGCTATCAAATAGTGATTTACCGCTATGACCCAAAAGACACTAATAGCATCAGTGATAATTATATAAGATATATATATGAAGACCGGAATCATGTGATGTGGGTAGGAACGACTAACGGCTTAAACCGGTTTAACACAGCAGAGAACAATTTCGTCCGTTATAAGCATAATCCTTCCGATCCAAAAAGCATCAGCAACAACCTGGTAACCTGTATTTATGAAGACCAGAATGGAAGTTTATGGGTGAGCAGCTTTGGAGGTGGCATTAATCTTTTTCAACCGGAGCAGAATGGGTTTACCCGTTTTACTCACTCTCCAAAACGGGGAAGCATTAGCGACAATCGCGTGAATTATATTTTTGAGGACAGCCGGGGCAATTTTTGGGTAGGGACGGAAAAAGGATTGAATCTTTTTAACAGGCAAAGCGGAAATTTCAGACCTATATCGATTTCGACCCCGCCAGGCAATGAGGCCAACAACGTTATCAGAGTAATTAAGGAGGATGCCAAGGGTAATCTTCTGCTGGGAACAGAAGAAAACGGGTTGATTGTTTTCGATCCTGAAGCGAACAGTTTCAAGCAATACCGGCATGAGGAAAAGAATGCTGCCTCGCTTGCCAGTAATTTAGTAAGGTCTATCCTTGTTGATAGAAAAGGAAACGTTTGGATTGGAAGTGTCAATGGGTGCCTCGATCTTTTGAAGCAGGCTTCCGACTCCTTTTTTCATTATCAAAATGAACCGGGAAATATTTTTTCTCTTTCCCAGCGCACCGTTTCTTCTTTGTTTGAAGACAACCAGGGAAATCTTTGGGTAGGCACGCACCGCGGCGGCGTGAACCTGTACATGCCTAATTCAGAAAAATTCACCCTTTTCCGTCAAAATGCAAACGAAAGCAGTTTAAGCTATAACGATGTAAAAGCTTTTTGTGAAGATCGTAGCGGAAACATCTGGATTGGAACCGACGGTGGTGGGCTGAACTTGTTTGACCCTTTCCAAAACACCTTCAAACACTATAAATACGATCCTTACAATCCGAAAAGTATCGGCTCCAACGAAATATTGGGAATAACAGAAGACAGCGATGGTAATTTATGGGTGGCCACCTGGGGTGGTGGACTATGCCTGCTAAACAAACATACCGGAAGCTTCACCCGCTATGTGAATGATCCTTCCAACAAACATTCTATCAGTTCCAATTATGTTCAGCAGATATTTGAAGACCGCAACAGAAACTTGTGGATTGCCACTTATTACGGGGGACTGAATCTCTTTAACTGCCAAACAAAACAATTTGTTCGCATTACAGATGACTCCATTCATCAAACGAAATTGCACGGCAATAATATTGTTTCCCTGAACGAAGACAATGCCGGCAATCTTTGGGTTGGAACAGATGATGGCGGCCTGAATTGCTACAATGCCAAAACAAAATCCTTCTCTCATTATTTCAACAAAGGAGAAAAAATGCCCGATCTGAGGGTATTATTTATTGATAGTAAAGGCAGGTTATGGGTCGGACAGGCAGGACTTTATTCATTCAATCCAAAAAACGATTCCTTTTCGATTTATACATACAAAGGAGGCTTATCAACCGAGTTTATAAAAGGAATGGTTGAAGACGCATATGGAAATTTCTGGATCGCTACTTCAAATGGTATTACTCAATTCAACCCTGAAAATTTCTACATCAAAAAGTATAACAATGCAGACGGTTTACAGGGGTTGGAATTCGAGACCAACGCCTGCCTTGAAGCAAAAGACGGCCAGATATTTTTTGGAGGACTCAACGGGTTCAATTCGTTTTATCCTGATGACATCAAAACAAATACATTCATCCCACCCGTTTACATCACCGACTTTCAATTGTTCAATAAAAAGATCATTGCAGGCGAAGAGGCATCGCCATTACAATTAGATATTACCATTACCAAGCAGATACGGCTCGCTTATAAGCAGTCGACATTTTCATTTGGCTTTGCGGCATTGAACTATACAGCATCTGAAAATAACCAGTATGCCTACAAATTAGAGAACTGGGACAAAGATTGGATCTATGCTCGAAGCGAACGAAAAGCAAGTTATACCAATTTAAGTCCGGGCACATATACATTCCGGGTAAAAGCTTCCAACAACGATGGTGTGTGGAATGAAAATGGTCCTTCGGTAGAAGTTATCATCACGCCTCCGTTTTGGGCGACCTGGTGGTTCCGAACGTTAATGATTCTAGCCATTGCTGGAACGGTTATCAGTTATTTCCAGTTCAGAAGAAGACAGGAGTTACGAAAACTCGAAGAAAGGAAAAAGGAAGAATTGCACCAGGTTCAATTACAGTTTTTCACTAACATCTCTCACGAGTTCCGCACGCCGCTTTCACTAATCCTTGGTCCGTTGGAAAAGCTGCAAAAAGAAAACAACGACTCTGCATTTGATCACTATTATAAAGTGATGTATCGCAATGCCAAACGCTTAATGAATTTGATCAATGAGTTAATGGATTTCAGGAAAACGGAGTCCGGTGCACTCAAATTAAATGTAATGCCGGGCAATATGCAACTCTTCCTCGATGAAATGGCGGAAGAGTTCAGCGAACTGGCTATTCAAAAGAAAATCGACTTTGTTGTTAAGGTTCCCGAAGATACCGGTGAAGTATGGTTCGACCGACAGATTGTGGAGAAGATTGCTGTGAACCTGATTAGCAATTCGTTTAAGTACACAGTCGATGGGGGAAAGATTACGGTTGAAGTTTTTAACTCAATAAATGATTTTAAGCCGGGTTTTGAAAACGAGTTAGTTTTTAAGAACGATTATTTGGGAAAAAAGTACATGTATCTGTGTGTAAGCGACAATGGCATTGGTATATCGAAAGAATCCATTCAACATTTATTTGAGCGTTTTTATAAAATTTCTGACACGCATTTAGGTTCCGGCATCGGGCTTGCTTTTGTGAAAAGCCTGGCGCTTTTACACAAGGCCAACATATACGTATATAGCGAAAGAAATAAGGGTACTGAAATTATTATCGGGTTGCCAGTCAGTAAAGAAGATTACACCGCCAGGGAAAGATGGATGAAAGATAAGGAGGCCGGTGTGAGACTTGAAAGTGTTGCCTCCTACGAATTTGAACACCCGTTATCAGTGCCTCAGAAAGAATTGGGTGAAAAACCGGCTTCTATTCATACTGCGCACATACTTATCGTAGACGACAATGATGAGCTTAGAACATTCTTGAAAGAAAGTTTAAGTCCAAAGTATTATATCAGCGAAGCGGAAGATGGGCTTTCAGGCATTATAAAGGCAAAGGCCGAATGTCCTGATTTGATCATTAGCGATGTAATGATGCCGGAAATGGACGGCATTGAATTTTGCTGGCATGTGAAACAGAATGCTCAGATAGGCCACATTCCGTTCCTGATGCTGACAGCAAAAGATGCGATCGAGTCAAGGATAAAGGGTGTAGGATCAGGCGCGGATTATTATTTTGCCAAACCTGTCAGTTTGCAGTTGCTGGAAATCAGTATACAAAATATACTAAATCAGAAACGAAAGCTGAAAGAAAGATATACCAGGGAAAATTATGCGGAAGCGAAGGAGCTTGTACATTCTACAAAAGACAAAGAATTTTTTGAACAATTAATTGCCGTGATTGAATCGCAGTTGTCCAATCCTGATATGAACATAGATTATATCTGCGCGCAAATGGGTATGAGCAGAACAAAACTTTACCAGAAAATAAGAAATATAACAGGGGAATCCATTGGCGATTTTATTAGGAATATCAGGCTAACCAAGGCTCTTCAGATTATGACCGAGCAGGATGTGCCGCTTGCGCAAGTCATGTACAGCGTCGGCATTCAAACGCAATCCTACTTTACGAAAGCATTTAAAAAGAAATTCGGAAAAACGCCTTCTCAGTTTTTGAAAGAGCTTCACAAATAATCCGCTACTGAACTTGTAAGGAAAGGTACTAAACACCCGTTACACATTACACTCGGTTAATGTATTTGAAACTAAGTTCAGAGTCATTTTCGAGATCCTGATGAACTCATTTCAAAGCGGGCAAAAGGATCATGATCCAGCCATTGATGGTCTATACAATGCAGGACAATCATTTTGAGAATACTGATATATTTCAAAGAGGTATTGTGGCAACATTTCCTGACTGTCTTAAGCTAGAGTTCGTATTGAGTTACAAAATCAAAATTTAACTGGCGAATATGAATATCATCCGTCTTGAATTTCCACGCGATGAATTTCTGTGTAAACCTTTTTGTGCGATCATACTTTGTCCAGGTGGATTCCGAATAGTCAATCCCAATTAGTTTCTTTACATCAGATTATAATCTTCGAAGATTTTAATGAGCATTTTACCCCGCTGGTCTGCACCCAATAATATTTCTTTGATAGCAGAAGCAGTGACCATCTGGTTACTTTCCACGAGCTTCCGTTTGGCTTCAAAGACTCGGTTTCGATAGGTATCCAGGTAATTGTTTAATGTTTTTACATCTTCTTTTGTACCTGATGCTCTGCCAGCATGAGAGTTCCATTTTGTAGGTCACAGCTCCGTTTAACGGACAGTCCTTTTTGAAATACCATCTACTGTCATTCTAAGGTAGATTGGCACTTCACCTTTCACGTAATTCTTTGGTTTTTTCAAATAAAAAAGCAAACCGAAACTTTTGTTTAACATCTTAATAGATTTACTGGTTAACAAATTTCGATTTGCAGTCACTACGAAACAAGATGTTCAGAGGTTGAACAACTTGATAAATCAAACCATAGAGACCATTCCAGTGAGTAATTTTTTTTTGAACTGTGACTCACCGGATCACTCACTAGTTTTCGGAGTGAATTGGGGCAAATTGGATGAGTACAAAACAAAAAGCCTGCATCATTCAACGATTTGCAGGCTTTTGAATTGTCTTGAAATTGACTTATGCGGACCGGACGGGACTCGAACCCGCGACCTCCGCCGTGACAGGGCGGCATTCTAACCAACTGAACTACCGATCCAAAAACTAAGTAAGAAATACGAAGTTAGAAGTTAGAACTTAACTAATAACAACCCTTTTTAGGGACGGCAAAGATAGGTGAAAAATGATTTTAAGAACAAATGTTTTAAGAAAATTAATGCTCATCGCAAATACATGACAGTGAAATGGATTGACCGTTAGCTGTCTTTATTTTTCAAAGTAGACAAATTGATTGTAACACAAATAACTTCTAGAAAATATTGCAAGGTGTGAGACAACATAGTTTAACTCAAATACTTTTCAAGGTTCTTTTTGAAGTAGACGGCGCTATCCGTAACACTTTGAATTGGATCTTTTGCAAAATTGCCTCCCTGCTCTATATAGTAGTACTGAAGCCCCGAACGGGATGCTTCCGGTAGGATGACTGTAAAATCAATAGAGCCATTGCCCAATTCTGAATAGTCCCGGTTTACTTTGTCCATATCTTTTATATGCCACATCACAAAACGTCCCGGCTGCCGGCTGATCAACTCGGAAGGATTTAGTTTCGAAGAATGCATCACCCAATAGAGGTCCAACTGCAGCTTGACCAGGGAAGGGTCTGTTTCACGCATGATAATATTATAACCGTTCTCACCGCCATGATCCAAGAATTCAAAATCATGATTGTGGTAAGCAAAACCCAGTCCCGCCTTATTGACTCTCTCACCGATGGTATTCAGCTTTCCGGTTAGCAACCGGAAGTTTTCAAGTGTTCTGAAAGCAGGATCCAACCAGGGCCAGGTAATATAACGCTGGCCAAGTGCATGCGCGCCTTCTATACACTGGTCAACATATCGCATCATTTCGTCTGTTGGCTTATCAAAAAGCTTCGTGAAATCGTAATGACCACTGGTGGTAATCATTTTATTATCCGCGAGAAGTTGTTTAAATGCAGAAGCTTTTAATCCATAATACTTCCCCTGACCCGGATCATAGCCATACGTTTCGCAATCTTCATAGCCGATGGAGGCGATCTTTTTTATAGTACCGGTGACATCTTTTGCCAGGGGCTCGCGCACTGTGAAGAGCTGAAGTCCCATTTTATACTTTGCGAACGGATTATTGCTAAAACCGTTGGATGCAAGCAGGGAGGCAGATACCAGCGAGGTTGATTGGAATATGAAATTCCTTCGGGTAATGAATTGCATATGACTTATTTCAATGATTTCTAGTAGCTGTAATATATAATTAATTGTTCGATGATGTTATGCGTGACACAAACTGCTTTTTTCTCCTCAAGGAAGTTTTGAACAAATGTTTCATAGAAATTACCTTCAACCCTTAATTTTACAAGAATTTATAATTTCTTATGCCGCAAGACAAAAACAGGCAGTTCCTGGATTTCGAAAAACCGATCAAGGACCTGTTCGAAGATATCGAGAAGCTCAGACTAACGGCTGAGAAAAGTAAGGTAGACTTAAATGATTCCATCCGCAAGCTGCAGGACCAGGTGATTGAACGCAGGAGGGAAATTACCAGTCACCTTACACCCTGGCAGAAAGTTCAGTTAAGCAGGCATCCTGATCGCCCATACACGCTGAAGTACATAGAAAAAATGTGCACCAATTTTGTAGAGCTCCATGGCGATAGAAATGTGAAAGACGATAAGGCAATGGTGGGTGGTTTTGCATCGATCGATGACCAGACCGTGATGATCATCGGCCAGCAAAAAGGGATCAATACCAAAATGAGGCAACTGCGTAATTTCGGAATGGCTAATCCCGAAGGATACCGCAAAGCACTACGACTCATGAAACTGGCGGAGAAATTCGATAAACCTGTGATTACCTTAATAGATACTCCCGGTGCTTATCCCGGCCTGGAAGCGGAAGAAAGAGGCCAGGGGGAAGCCATCGCACGGAATATATATGAGATGACCCGGCTGAAAGTGCCAGTGATTTGCGTGATCATCGGCGAAGGCGCATCGGGTGGTGCATTGGGGATCGGCGTGGGCGACAAAATATTTATGCTTGAAAATACCTGGTATACCGTTATCTCGCCTGAGAGCTGCAGTTCTATTTTATGGCGTAGCTGGGACCAGAAAGAAACCGCTGCCGAACAATTAAAACTGACCGCAGACCATATGTATAAATTCGGTCTGATTGATGAAATCGTTCCCGAACCGCTTGGTGGTGCTCATTGGGATTATAACGAGGCTGCCGCCTTGTTAAAACCCCGGATCCTCGGCACAATTAATGAATTGAAACAACTAAGTCCGGGTGAAAGAGTGAAGCGACGGATCGAAAAGTTTAGTAAGATGGGATTCTGGGATGAGGTCCCGGTCTGAAAGACTCGACATCTGTTGTCCATCTGAATAGTTCATCAATCAAATCCTTTTAAAATTTTCAATCTTAGTAAAATGTTCTTAAGAGAAGCATTGCAGGGAACGGGCGTAGCAATTGTAACCCCTTTTTCAAATGATTTGGGAATCGATTATCCGGCACTCGGGAAACTGATCGACTTCCAGATTGGTAACGGTGTAAATTATATCGTCAGTTTAGGAACAACCGGCGAAACACCTACACTAAACAAAAAAGAAAAGATCAGGCTCGTGGAATTTACTTACGAAAAAGTGAATAGCAGAGTTCCTGTTGTTGTAGGCATCGGTGGCAATGATACCAATGAACTCGTTGATGATCTGAAAACGTACCCCCTCGATCAGGCGATTGCCGTATTGAGTGCCAGCCCATATTATAGCAAACCCTCACAGGAAGGACTTTATTTTCATTACAAGGCCCTTGCTGAAGCATCGCCTAAACCCATCATTTTATACAATGTACCTGGTCGAACAGGGCGGAATATGACTGCGGCTACAACCATTAAGCTTGCTAATGAAGTAGAGAACATTGCGGGGATAAAAGAGGCCAGTGGTGATATGGCTCAGTGCATGCAGATACTGAGAGATAAACCCGACCATTTTTTAGTGGTGAGTGGTGATGATGCCTTGGCATTGCCTCAAATGGCCTGCGGCATGGAGGGCATTATCAGCGTTGCCGCAAACGCGCTGCCGAAGGATTTCAGTACCATGATCCGTTTTTGCCTGAAGGGCGACTATGAAGCAGCCAAAAAAGTGAATGATAAATTGATAGAAGCCTACGAACTGATGTTCGCCGAAAATAATCCTGCCGGTGTAAAAGCGTTCTTAGCCGAATTGGGAATCATTAAAAACATTACCCGCCTTCCGGTGACGCCTCTCAGCAAAACATTACATGATAAAGTGAAAGCATATCTGCAAAAAGAACCGAAGATGGCACTACATTAAGAACTGGTAAAATGTCGGTAGCAGTGCCAATGCACGGGCTTTGCTGGTATTGCTAAGAGAGAAATGTTGAAAAGAGAAAAAGAGATGGTCGAAGATTTTTAGTTGCGATCAGACATTATAGGTAACTCCTTCCACTGCTATATCTGTATTTTGAAAAACTTCACGGGCTTCCTGTTCGAAGATTTCGAGCTTCTCATATTTCGAACTGAAATGGCCGATCAGCAACCTTCCTACGTTTGCCATTTTCGCTATGGAAGCTGCCTGCACGGTTGTTGCGTGAAAGCGGCTCAGGGCGCGGGCTTCAAGATCTTTCAGGTAAGTAGTTTCGTGATACAGCATATCTACTTTCTTTACTTTTTCCACCAGCTCCTCATCATAGATTGTATCTGCACTATATGCATACGATTTGGCTTTTACTGCAGGATCTGTAACCCATTCGTTCCTGATCAATTCACCCGTTTTTGTGGTATAATCATTTCCCCATTTCAAGTAATCGAAGAATGAGGAAGGGACTTCATGTCTCAATGCCTTTTCAGGAATCACTTTCCTCGGGGCTTTCACCTGTTCAAATTTGAAACCCCAGCAGGGTATCCGGTGCCGGGTAGAAAAACAATTCACCTGGAATTTATCGGTCTTCACCAACAACCCTTCCTGCTGCAACGGATGGAAATGCAAAGTATAAGGCAACACAGTATTTCCCGCATTCAATTGAAGATCCAGGATGTTTTTTAATTGTGCAGGAGCAAAAAGGTGAAGATCATGTTCACGGTTCAGCAAACCCATGCTGTGAATAAAACCCGGTAAGCCGAAATAATGATCACCGTGAAGGTGAGAAATAAAAATATAGTTGATGCGTCCCCAACGGATCTTATACTTAGCCAACTGCATCTGCGTGCCCTCGCCGCAATCCACGAGAAACAACTGGTCATCCAATGTTACAACCTGCGCAGTGGGGTGCCGCTCATAAGCGGGCAAGGCGGAATTATTCCCTAATATGGTGACCCCGAGCATCAGTTGTTTTTAAAGGTTTCAGTTTGGATCAGGCATTTTCGCCGCGAACTTCTCGACAAGCCAGAACACGAATTACAACCGATTTAATCCGTGCTAATCCGTGTAATCTGTGGCAGACCTATCTTTTATTTTGAAAAACGCTTTCATAATTAAAGCAAAAAAATGACTGCACAGCGGCAAAATAGCTGATTCCTGCATGTAACCCAAATCAATAATATTGTATCGTTGACAAGATGCTTTGCAAATATCCCCTGCCAAATAAATTCAGGTGGATCAACAGTGGGTATAAATTACAAATTTCCCATTGTTGCAGGTAATTGGAAGGAAATGGCAACTGCCTGCTATACGATTCATAAAATAAAGCATCGAAACCCCCGAATAATGTGGTCATGCCTACATCCATAGCACAATGTCCCTGGTAAACTGCAGGGTCAATTAATACCGGTGAACTATCCTGGTCGCATAAAAAATTACCGCTCCACAAATCGCCATGAAGCAATGATAAGTTACCTGAAGGAAAAATACCAGGCAATGCATTGTACAGTTTCTCAAATTGTTTATGATGCCTCCGCTCAAGAAGATTTTTATCGAGTGCTAACTGTATCTGCGGTTCTAGACGTTGATGAATAAAAAATTCGATCCAATCGGGTAAAGGACGATTTGATTGAGATAGCGCCCCCATATAATTGTCTTCATTCAATCCTGCATGCGTGCATGGAATACGATGCAGGGTAGCCAGCTGTTCACCGAACAATGTCCAGAACCTATCGGATTTTATTCCCTGCTCAATCCATTCCAGCAAAAGAACCTGCTGATCATTTTCCGTAAATGTGCCTATAACCAATGGTACCCTGATGATCTTTTTAGAAGCCAGTAATTCTAAACCGTTTTTTTCTTTTTCGAACATTAACGGAAACCGGCTTTCTGTGTTGATCTTGCAAAAAAACTTCTGTTTCTTATTGATAACTAACCGGTAGGCCTGGTTGATGGAACCCCCTCCTACTATTGAAGTTTCGAATGTTAAAACAGAAATTCCTGTATTTGACGAGATGAAAGTTCGAATTGCATTTTGTAAGGAGGAAGAGATCATTCGAGCCAGTTGAACATTTAAAGTACGAAGTATGAAATACGAAGTACGAAGTGGGTTTGTAAAATGAATTGCGTCAGAAAATAATTTCTCCTATGTTCTTTCTATGTATCTATGATTCTATGTGGTAAAAAAATTCTTGCACAGTTTTGAAACTGCCTATATGCGGTCAATTTAACACATAGAATCATAGATACATAGAAAGAACATAGAATTTCTTTGATACTATTTTGTGATTAGTCTCCAGCTCCAGTGCATCGTACATCTTACTTCGTACCTCGTACATATAACTTCGTACTTCATTTATATATGGCTACCTCATGACTGCCATCGCTGCTTTTGAATGCGCGATACATGCCGGCGCTATTAAAGACCATTGCCGGGGTGCCCTGTGCATCGACAGCTATCAGGCCCCCTTCGCCATTTAGTTCGACCAATTTTTTCAAAATAACTTCTTCACTGGCCTGTTGTACTGTGTATCCTTTATATTCCATTAAACAACTTACATCATAAGCCGCCACTGCGCGAATAAAAGGTTCTCCATGGCCGGTACAGGAAACGGCACAGGTATGATTGTTGGCATAGGTCCCTGACCCAATCACCGGCGTGTCGCCGATACGGCCATATTTTTTATTAGTCATTCCGCCGGTGCTGGTCGCGGCCGCGATGGTACCTGTTTGATCGCAGGCCACTGCCCCTACCGTACCAAACTTTCTATGTTTCATGAGTTTTTCCACTTTGTCTTGAGAATGATCAAGGGAGTAACTGTCTGAATCACGGATCGACTTCCATTGATCGTAGCGGAACTGCGAAAAAAAATATTCATCCGGTTCAACTTTGATCCCCCGGTTGATGGCAAAATCATTCGCCCCTTCACCACTTAAAAAAACATGATTGCTATGTTGCATTACCTCAATGGCGAGTTCAATTGGATTGCGAATATTTCTAACGCCGGCCACTGCGCCGGCAAGCAGCGATTTGCCTTCCATAACAGCGGCATCCATTTCATGAAGTCCTTTTTTTGTAAATACAGAGCCTCTACCCGCATTGAAAAGTGTATTGTCTTCCAGTATGATCGTTGCAGTTTTAACAGCATCCAGTGCCGAACCACCGGTTTCCAGTACACTATACCCTGCTTCAAGCGCATCATTTAACGCGCTCGTGTAAGCCTGTTCAAGCTCAGAAGTCATATCTTCTTTCAGAATAGTTCCCGCCCCGCCATGAATAACAATTGTGAATTTCATAGTGAATTGAAAATTACTAAATACGAAGTACGAAATACGAAGTACGAAGTACGAAGTTAGAAGTACGAAGTTGCAAATATGAATTTTCAACCTATATCATAATTCTTCTGATTGGTAAAAGGGACAGTAAGAAAATAACTTATTATTCTTCATTTATTACTTCGTACTTCAAACTTCGTACTTCGTACTTCAAATTAACAACTCTTTGCATTCCTTAAGCAAACTGTCTTTTCGGATAGCCACCGTACCTACTTCTTCGCAAACAATCCCGCCTGCAATATTGGCTACTTCGGCCATGAGATCAATATTTTTTGTTGCGGCATACAACAGGGATGCCACGGCTATGACGGTATCTCCGGCACCCGACACATCCGATATATTGCGAAAATGCGATGGAATGATACGGGATCTGTCATCCTGCTGGTAGAATACCCCTTTTTCAGAAAGAGTAATGAAGGAGATACTGTGATGCAATTGATTTTGAAGCCGGGTATGAATATCCTGCAGTATCGGTAAACTGATATCGTCTGTGAGCAAATTCAATCCATCCTTCACTTCTTTCAGATTCGGCTTAAAAATGTCTACGCCATTATAATTGAAAAAATTTTTTCGTTTAGGATCCACACTGGTGATCACACCATTTTTTTTGCACAAAGTAATTACTTTACTGATCACCCTTTCGGTCAGAACTCCCTTGTTATAATCCTCAAAGATAATTACCTGCGGATTTTCGATTTTCAAATACTCTTCCACCCTCTCCAACAATCTTGTTTCGTCATCTGCAGAAAGATCTTTGGTGATCTCGGCATCCAGTCGCATCATTTGCTGGTTGCGACTGATAATTCTTGATTTATTGGTTGTGATCCTCGACAGGCTTGGTAACAGGAATTCGGTGTTAATAGAATTTTCTTCAAACATTTTTTTCAGTATCAGGCCATCCTCATCCTGCCCAATCATTGAAAGAACAGAAACTTTCGCTCCCAGCGATGCAAGATTCAATGCCACATTCCCGGCGCCTCCGATACGGTATTCCTTTTTATCAAGGGCCACAACAGGAACCGGCGCTTCAGGAGAAATGCGGTCAACATGCCCCCACCAATAAGTATCAAGCATTACATCCCCTATAACACCTGTTCTGATAGACGGGAATTGGTCAAAAAGTTTGTCGAGATCGATAGCAGACATACCGGCTACTCCTGGGTTTTGTTTTTATTAGCCACAGCAATATAATACAATGGGATGCCTAGTAATACAATGACCATACCGGGCCAGGTATATTCTCTTTTGTAAATGATCAGGAGTATACAAAAAGCAATTCCCATGAGAATATAAATGGCTGGCAGAACCGGGTAACCAAAAGCCTTGTACGGTCTATCGGCATCCGGACGTTTCCTGCGTAGGATGAAAATGCCGGTGATCGTTAACACATAAAACAGTACAACAACAAAAGATACCATATCGAGAAGGTCACCATATTTCCCACTGAGGCATAAAGCCGATGCTACCAGGCATTGGATCCACAAAGCATATTCTGGTACGGAATTTTTATTAAGTGTACCTGTTTTTCTGAAGAACAAGCCATCCCTGGCCATGGTGTAGTACACCCGTGCACCGGCGAGGATCAATCCATTATTGCATCCGAATGTTGAAACCATGATGAGTAATGCGAGAATTAAGGTTCCGTTGTTGCCAAAAATTTCCTGCGATACCGACAAAGCAATGCGGTTGTCTTTTGCAAAGGCTAATTGTTGAATAGGCAATACCGATAAATACATCAGGTTGGTGACAACATATATAATTGTAACGATGAGTGTGCCCAGGAATAAACTCAGCCCTATATTTCGTTTTGGATTCTTTACTTCGCCTGCAATAAAAGTTACATTGTTCCAGGCATCGCTACTGAAAATACTTCCAACCATTGCTGAAGCCATGGCTCCCAGGGCGATCATTCCCGTTAATGGCACCCAGGTATTTTCAGCGCTGGTAGCAGCTATCCTGCTTGCATGTTGTTTGATGTTCCAGGCATCCTGCCAGTTCTGATTCCATACGTCGGCACTGGAGGCAATCAGAAATCCAAAAGCAATGAGCCCGAACAATGCAAGTAGTTTGGTAGTGGTAAACGTGGTCTGAATGATCTTCCCTGTTTTAATTCCTTTTGTATTGATATAAGTCAGCAAAACAATCAATGCAATACCCACCAGTTGAGCGGCGGTTATTTTAAATGTTGCGGTCACCTGCCAGATGATATTCCCGTCGCCAAATTCAGGCCTTAGATATCCCAAGAATTTCGCAAAGGCCACAGCTACTGCCGCAATCGTTCCTGTTTGGATCACCGCAAAAAAACTCCATCCGTATAAGAAGCCTATGAAAGGATTATATGCTTCTTTCAGGTATACATACTGTCCTCCGGCTTTCGGAAACATAGCACTCAGCTCGCCATAACTAAGGGCGGCCGTTAGCGTCATGAATCCGGTGATCAACCATGCAGCGATCAGCCATCCTGCAGAACCAAGATCTTTCAACATATCTGCGCTTACAATGAAAATACCGGAGCCGATCATTGAACCGGCAACAATCATTGTAGCATCTAACAATCCCAACGAAGGTTTGAAGGCAGGCTTTTGTTCTGACATATAAGAATTAAATAAAACGGAAGATAGGAAATCAAATATAAACCTGCGATTTTAGCACCAAACAAAAACATACAGTACCTATTCTTACAAAAAGACTTTGATGATCATATAAAGAGGAAGGATTTTACAGAGAATTCAAATACCAATATTCACCTCCTACGGGATATACCTCTCAGTTTGAATCCGGATAGGTTGGCAGCATTCGAAGAAATGTAGAACAATTCCATAAGGCAATGTCGTTAAGTTAATGAAGCCTCGAATCCCGCCAGGAATGAAAGATTTGTAACAAGAAAGAATTGACAACTATTCCGGAACCATTTTGCCCGGTTTATTGAATGATATTTCCGACTTGAAGATGCGAATGTCTTGCTTTAAAAAACGAAGGCAAAGCTGACTGAAAAGCCGTGTTTTTTTGCAGAAAAACTAGTCTTTTAATTTGGTCTTATATTTTTCATTGAGCCCTGTAACGAGGTCAGTCGTTACATCGTAGAGCGTGTCCTTATAATAAAGCATAAAACCCGGCTCATAGGACAGAATGAAAGCGTAGCCTTTCTCCTTATTGTACTCTTTCAGGTAATCCTCCACTTTTTTCCTGAGATCGGTCATCAGGTCAACTTTTTGTTTCTGCAATTCCTGTTCAAGGTCCATTTGGCGCTTTTGGTAACGTTGCTGCATCTGCGCATATTCGCGTTGGGCGGCTTCGCCTTCTGCCTGGGTCATATTAGCGCCCCTTTCCTGCCATTCCTTGATCTTTTTCTGGTAGGAATTTTCCAATGTGCGCAATTCCACCGTCATTGCATTTTCCCTTGCCTTCATTTCATTAGATACCTTTTTGAAATAGTCAAAATGAGTTTGCAGAGAATCGATATCAAAATAAGCAATCCGAAAATCGGCTGCGGGGGTTTTACTACTTGGAGCTGATGTGGTTTTTACTGTAGGCTTCGGGGAAAAATGCAAATAAAACAAAACCGAAATAAGAATAAGAGAAAGAACGCTTAAGAATGTAGAAATATTTTTCATCAATAATTTTTGTTTTCCCTGTATCTGCACCCTTTTTAAACAGGCTTTGCAAGATAAAAGGATATGTGATAAGAGAATTGTTAAATGTACAATCTCAAATAAACATCAAAAATCAATACAGCAGGCTCCGGTTGCGTATCTGCGATTGGTATGTTTACCCTACCTCGGAATAAAAACCAGGTTATTGTCCTAAGTATATACCACACTCAGGTAATGTAAAAAAAGCCCGAAATACTTGCGTCGCATTTATATTTGATTATTTTTGTGAGACTTAAACCCTTTTATGAAAAACGGCTGGATACATGCGTAATGTATTAGCAATAAACTTACTGTTCAAAATTCAATATATTGGGTAATAGAAAAAAACTTTTTTTATTACCCATTTTTATGCCTTCTACTTAGCTCCGTGTGACTGAGGTGGCGAAGCTGTCAGAAGATCTCGCAGATTGTGACACGATTTGATAATAAAAAGAAGTCATAATATCTTTTCAATAATCCAAGTCAGTGGCAGATAATCGGAGAAAGGCAGCAGATAATTTATTACCCATTTGAAAAAAATTCCATGTATCAACAACCGTATCACCACAAGGATTTAAAGTCATTTCATTTCCTTGTAACCGGCGGAGCAGGTTTTATTGGCTCTCATATTGTGGAGTACCTGCTCACTTTTGGGGCGGGGAAGGTCCGCGTGCTTGACAATTTCAGCACCGGTTCCATGAGCAATATCAGGCCATTTCTAGACAATCCGGCGTTTGAACTGATTGAAGGTGATATACGCGACCTTAACACTTGCAAACAGGCTGTGATAGGAATCGATTATGTTTCTCACCAGGCGGCTCTCGGCTCTGTTCCCAGGTCAATAGACGATCCTATTACAAGCAATGAGGTGAATGTAAGCGGATTTTTGAATATGCTGGTGGCATCCCAAAAATCTGCCGTTAAAAAAATGGTATATGCAGCCAGTTCCAGTACCTATGGTGATAGTCCCGATTTGCCGAAAGTAGAAAACAAGATAGGCAATCCACTCTCGCCGTACGCCATCACCAAATTCGTCAATGAACTGTATGCTGATGTTTTTTCGAAGCAATATGGATTTCATACAATAGGCCTGCGCTATTTCAATGTCTTCGGCCCCCGTCAAAACCCCCAGGGTCCTTACGCTGCGGTAATCCCATTATTTATCACGGCTGCTTTAAAGAGCGAATCCACTTTTATTAACGGGGATGGTGAAACAAGCCGTGATTTCACCTTTGTAGAAAATGCAGTACAGGCAAATATTAAAGGTCTGATGAATGACAATATTGAAGCACATCAGGTTGTTAATATCGCGTTTGGAGAACGCACCACGTTAAACGAGTTATGGGATAACATCACTGCAATGCTTGGAAAAGAAATACAACCAGGTTACAGGGATTTTCGGGCAGGGGATGTAAAACATAGCCTGGCTTCTATCAGTAAGGCAAAAGAACTTATAGGATATGAACCTAAAGTATCTGTGAAAGAAGGATTAAAGATATCGGTAGACTGGTACGAACATGCTCATTCAGCAGTTAAAACTGCGGAAGCGTAATTGTAAATGCTCAACCGGAGGAGGTAAAGGTTGCAATGAAATTAAAGGTTAGCAACTCTATCGGATAACCTTGCTTTTAGACTTGTTAGATTCATATTATGAAAGTATTAGTTACGGGTGCCGCAGGATTTATAGGTTTTCATTTGTGCCTGGCCTTACTCAAAAGGGGCGATCAGGTTACAGGATTGGATAATATCAATGACTATTACGATCCCTCTCTCAAAATCGACCGGCTGAAACAGTTGGGTATTTCGGAAGCGGTACCTGGCAAAAAAGTAACCTCTGGTTCATTTCCCGAATTTGATTTTATAAGGATAGGATTGGATGAGAAAGACCAGCTTTTCTCTTTATTCAAAGAAAATAATTTTGACGCAGTTATCAACCTTGCAGCCCAGGTGGGCGTCAGATACTCGCTGGTGAATCCCGACGCCTATATCCCCGCTAATATTGCCGGATTTTTGAATATTCTTGAAGCTTGCCGTAATTTCCCCGTAAAGCACCTGGTGTATGCTTCTACCAGTTCTGTATATGGCTCCAATACCGATATGCCGTTTTCAGAACACCAGCCTACCAATCACCCGGTTTCCTTATATGCAGCAACAAAAAAGGCAAACGAATTAATGGCTCATAGCTATAGCCATCTTTACAATATTCCCACCACAGGGCTTAGGTTTTTTACAGTGTATGGGCCCTGGGGCCGCCCCGATATGGCATTGTTCCTATTTACAAAAGCCATCATAAACGGGGAGCCGATAAAAGTTTTTAATGAGGGTAAAATGCAGCGCGATTTTACCTATGTGGAGGATATTGTTCAGGGCATTGTAAAGGTATTGGATAACCCCGCCTCCCCCAATCCCGACTGGAAAGGCGTAAAACCCGATCCGGCAACATCCTATGCACCTTATAGAGTTTATAACATTGGTAATAACAAACCGGCAGAATTAATTGAATTTATTGAGGCGATTGAAGCGGAGTTGGGTAAAAAAGGTATTAAAGAATTTTTACCGATGCAGGCCGGTGATGTGCCTGCAACCCATGCTGATATCACAAACCTGATGGCAGATACTGGTTATTCGCCGCAGTTTTCTGTGCAGCAGGGAGTTAAGTATTTTGTTACCTGGTATAAAGATTATTTTCAGGTGAGATAGTAGGATTTTTGAGCAGTCCTTATATCTTTACAATACGAAAATGATTCCAATTAGTAGCGAGTCATCCAGTTCTCCTCTGAAAAATCTGAACACGCTATCACGAGCAGAAACCGTTTATGTTTATCCATCCATTCTATGATTTTACTCTAAAATCAACGCTTACAATTAATTACCGCAAAAAAATAAACATGAAAGTTAGCCGTCACGATTTCAGTTGTTGTTTAACAGTTGGAGTTTTTCTCTCCTTTTTTATCAGTTTTTCCTCGTGCACAGGTGTCAAGAATCTACAATACTTTAATGACTTGCCCGACTCTTCACATGTCTTCTTACCTCCAATTAGTAAAGATGAGCGGGTAATTGAATATGGCGATCACGTTAACATCATGATTACCGCCGAAGAAAAAGAGGCCGTTGCGTATTTTAATGCACAGGGAGGCGCATCGGGCGGTACCGCGGCCGTAGGGTCCGGATATCTTGTGAACTCCATGGGGTATATTGAATTTCCAATCATTGGACGAATAAAGGTATTAGGTCTCACCGAAAGGCAGTTAAAAGAAACTTTAACCCAATTAATCGGAAAGTATGTGAAGAATCCCTTGATTGATGTTCGTTTTAATACTTTCAAGATTACCGTTTTAGGAGAAGTAAAGGGCCCGGGAAACTATACCATGGATATGCAACGTACAAATATTTTTCAGGCTCTTGCCCTGGCAGGTGACCTACCTAATACAGCGAAGAGAAGCGATATTCAAATTTATCGTGATTATAATGGCGAAAGAGCAATTATTAAGTTCGATTTGAGAAAAAAAGATATCCTGTACAATCCGGAAGTATTTGAATTGAGACACAACGATGTGATTTATGTGAAGCCATTCAGAAAGCAGTTGTTCAGGGATGATTTTACGTTCATTACATCAATCGTAACTGTATTTGTAGGATTTATTTCCATCGGATATATCGTTTTCAAAAACTAATAAAATCTAAAGTGATGGAGCAGACAATTATTGAGGAAAAACAAGCCGGTTCCGGCGGGTTTGATATCAAGAGATATTTTTCAAAGCTGATAAATAACTATTATTGGTTTATCCTGACATTAGCCATTTCGGGAACATCGGCCTACATGTATCTGCGTTATACACAACCTTTGTACGAAGTGTCAACATTCATTTTGGTTAAAAGCCCGAATGATGCCGTAAACACCACCCTGGGAGGTTCTGCATTTACAGGCGGCGGAACGCAGTCTCCTGCGGGTCCTATGGTATATCCTGACCCATCCAATGAAATATTTAAACTTCAGTCGGAGTTCCTTCTGGGAGAAGTGGTTGACTCGCTCAATTTGGATCTTTCCGCCGTGAAATTTGGAAGGGTTCGCAGTAAGGCCGAAGACTTAGAGGCGCTTCCCTTTACTGTAACCGTTATTAAAAGCACACCGCAAAGTTATTTGCCCCTGCATAAATTATTCCTCACGGAAACTTCCTATTCACTTCAATCTGAGAAAAAAAATATCAAAGGTTATTATGGCCAGCCATTGGTGATCGGAGACGATACCCTGATCATCACGTTGAAATCCTACGCTCCGCAGGATTTTAGTACGATCTATGGTTTATCTTATATAAAAAAGTCGTCGGCTATTTCACAGCTAACCTCACGTATTAGCGTTCAGCCGGCCGCTAAAGCAGGGCCAGGCATGTTGCAGATTTTAGTAAGGGATGAAATGCCAAGAAGAGCAAAAAAAATAATTGACGTACTCATAGACAAATATGACCATTCCAATCTTGCGTTTAAAAATAAATCCCTGAGGTCTGAAATAGACTTTTTAAATGAACGAGTGGGATCGGTTTATAGTGAACTACTTCAACAGGAAAATACTGTAAGGGATTTTAAAGTCAGTAACAAAGTCAATGATGTAGCATCTTCCGCTACCCAATTGCTCAGTAACCTTACCACACTTGATGTAAAGAAAAATGATAATGAGTCTAAAAGACAAATGGCCGAGCTGGTGGAGTCCAATATCAGAAATTTTACAGGACAAGAGCAGGTGATATCGAATGCAACAAGCCTGGGCGATCCGGTACTGGCGAGTCTGGTGAGTAAATACAATGAAAAGGTTTTTGAGAAAAACCGGATCCAGGACAGGGGTACTTCGTTCGATCCACGGCTGGCTGGAATTAGTAAGGATCTGCAGGATCTCAGAATTAACATATTGAACAGTTTAGACAATCTTAAACGTGAAATAAGATCAAATAATGAATTTCTTGCTTCACAGGAAAGGAGCACGACTTCCCGCTTCCAAACTATGCCTGAGAAGGAAAAAGACCTTAGCCAGGTTAATCGCCTGTTAACCTTAAAACAGACACAGTATATTCACCTCTTACAAACAAGGGAAGATAAAAATATCCGGCTTGTTTCTTCTCAAATAGGAGAATCGCGCATTATTGATTCCAGAACCAACAATGACATTTTATATCCAAAAAGATGGCTTGTATATGCTGTAGCGCTCGGCTTTGCTTTCTTATTGCCGGCACTCATTATCCTGATAAGAATGATACTGAATAAGAGAATTGAAACCAGGAAAGATATTGAAAATGCCACCTTTTTGCCAATTGCCGGGGAAATTGAACTTGAACCTCGTACAGCAAAAGAAATTATTGTGTCGGCAGGTTATCAAACTGATATCGCTGAACAGTTTAGAAGTTTGCGCACAAACCTTATCTATTTAAAACAGGAAACTGCAGGAAAAGTATTAATGGTCACTTCAGCAATGCCGGGAGAAGGAAAAAGCTTTGTATCCATTAATCTTGCAAATACACTGGCTTCGACAGGCAAAAAAGTGATTTTGGTAGAATTGGATCTCCGAAAGCCTCAGTTGGCAAAAACTTTGGGTTTAAATCCAAGGCCAGGCCTGACTGATTACCTGATAACTACCGACATGCTGCCGCATGATATTATTCAAAAAAACAGGGAGTATGAAAATCTTTCATTTGTCACTTGTGGACCGATCCCGCCAAATCCCGGCGAATTGATCCTGACCAAAAGATTGCAAAACTTTTTTGAATACCTGCGTAACAATTACGACATCATCGTTGTAGATACCCCGCCGGTTGGTATTGTGTCCGATGCAATAATAATTGGCAACATGGCTGATTTAACTTTGTTCATTTTGCGTCACAGGTATTCATTCCGTTCATCGATTCAACTGCTGAATGAATTAAGTGAACATGCAAAGCTTCCACATTTATCAATTGTCATTAATTCTATCAAAAGGAATAAGGGATTTAGCAAAGAAATACAAGGTTCTTACAACGGTTATTTAAACGATGATAAGAATCAGAAAGGCAAAAACGGTGTACACAGATCCAAAAAAGAATCTACTTCCGTATAAGTTTTAAAAATATAGGCCGGGCTCCGGCAGTATTTAAACGTATTTGAAATTGTAAAGAGCAAATTTTTCATACCCTATTAAATCAAAAATGATAAATCTAACTTTAAAAAATTCTTTCTGGGGCTATTTCAACTTCTATTACCGGATTACCGGCAATAGCTTGTTGCTATATCTTGGGCTGAGCATTCTTGTTAGCTTAATGGATGGTTTAGGGCTTGCGATGTTCATTCCACTATTACAATTTGTGGGCAATCCTGATAAGACTGTAAATAGTGAAGAGTCGCTTGGACAATTGCATTATATCGTTGATTTTGTTCGAAGTCTCGGGTTTGAATTGACGCTAACGACCATTCTTGGAATGTTGGTATTTATGTTTACCTGTAAAGGCCTTCTCAGGTTTATTCAGCTGAGTTTCTATGCCAGGATGCGGCACTTATTTATTTTAAAAGTGCGAAAGGAACTTCTTCATAGGCTCGAAGGGCTATCCTACAGTGGATTTCTGGAATTAGACGCTGGTAAAATTCAGAATACATTCACTTCTGAAGTAAACCGTTTATTTGTATCCATGACAGCTTACTTCACAGCGGCGCAGAATTTTTTTATGTTGTCTACTTATATCTGCCTCGCATTTCTTGCCAATTATCAGTTTGCCTTGATGGTACTGGTGGGTTCATTACTATCCAATTTTATTTATCGGAAAATTTATAAAAGAACAAAGAAGGCTTCTATCGAGTTGACAAAAAGAGCGTCTTCTGCGAACAATTTTATAATACAGGCTATTCACAACTTTAAATATTTAAAGTCTACCAATACCTTTACCAGATATGCAGAAATGCTTCAAAATGTAGTTAGAAAATATGAACGCCTGAATAGAAGCATGGGGAAAATCAAGGCTGTTTCCTTAAGTATTAAAGAACCGATAATCATAACGATTGTATGTGCTGTAATTCTATTACAAACCAATCTAATGGGGACCAGCCTGAACACTATTTTACTGAGTTTATTTCTTTTTTACAGAGCTTTGAATTTTCTGGTTCAGGTCCAAAATGACTGGCAGACCTTTATTGAAAACATCGGCGGTATGTATGCAATATCGGCAAGCGCACATCAAATGACAGAGTCCCGGGAACTAATGGGAACAGCAGAATTTGCTGGTGTGAAAAAACAAATTCATCTTCGGAATGTGGATCTCTATTATGACCGGGTCAAAGCATTAGATAAGATCAATATTAAAATTCCTGCAAAAAAAACTATCGCACTTATCGGTGAAAGCGGCTCAGGTAAAACGACGGCTGCTAATATCCTTGCCGGACTATTTACACCAAAAAGCGGAGAGATTTTAATTGATGATACACCTTTAATAAATTACAATTTGAACAGCTACAGGGATAAGATTGGATATATATCCCAGGAATCTGTGGTATTCAACGATACTATTTTTAATAACATAACTTTTTGGGCAGATCCTACCCCTGAAAATAAAGAACGGTTTGACGAAGTTTTGGAAATGGCATCTTTAAAAGATTTTATCAAGTCTCTACCAGATAAAGAATTCACCAATTTGGGAGATAATGGATTATTAATTTCAGGAGGACAGAAACAAAGGATTTCAATAGCAAGGGAACTCTTTAAAAAATGTGAAATCTTAATTCTTGATGAAGCTACTTCAGCATTGGATTCTGAAACTGAAAGAGTAATTCAGGAAAATATTGAAAAATTACATGGCAGGTATACCATGATCGTAATAGCACACAGATTATCGACCATAAAGCAAGCAGACATTATCTACCTGCTTGAAAATGGCAGAGTGTCTGCTTCAGGTACCTTTGATGAAATGATCAACACCTCGGTACGGTTTAAAAAAATGGTATCATTTCAATCAGTGTGATCCACTAATTGTCTTATTATTCTCCATTTCGTTAAACCTTCGCCACCCTACATCTCGCAAATATGAAGTTCAGCATCATTACGCCAACGTACAACCGTGAAGTGCTTGTACAAATCACCATTAAAAGTATTCTTGCCCAGACCTACTCAAACTGGCAGTTAGTTATTATAGATGATGGCTCAACCGACAATACAGAACAGGTAATTCAACAATATTTAAAAGATGATCGCATTAAGTATATAAAAAAGAGTAATTCAGGGCAGGCGGATAGTTCGAATGTAGGAGTTTCTCAGGCTTCCGGTGAGTATATCGTGTTCCTGGATAGTGATGATGAAGCATATCCTAATTGGCTGGAGGTAGTAGATAAAAATATTAAAGAAGACACCAGCGTGGTTTGTGTAGGTGCAATGCGAAAGTTATTAGACGGAACTTTGATCCATGAGCGTATTGATAAATGGAAATTTTTTGGCGAGATAGTAAGGTTTAAGTTTACTTGTGGATCTTTATTCCTCAAACGACATATTTTTTCCGAGATCGGAGGGTACGATCCTCAACTGAAAAGTAACATACAGACGGATTTGGGATATCGCCTCCTTACCTATTTAAAAAATTCGAATCGCAAAATTGTTGCAGTAGACGAATATCTGGTACAGGTAAACATTCATAGTGGTCCACGCATCAGGACCAATTGGGAGAAGAGAAGAGACGGTACTAAACAGCTGCTAAACAAACATTATGAATTTATTTACGAAAACATACCAAAAGATATTTTGAATAATTATGCCATTATTGCTTTTTCAAACTATAAACTCAAACAACGAAAGGAATCACTGCAATATTTGTATAAGGTGATAAAACTTAAACCTCTCGTTCTGTCGAACTATTTTAAATTTATTAAATACGCTTTTTTGTAACACGATGCTGGTGATACCAGAAGCATCCCTGAGCTTTATTTTAAAACCCCCTGCTTTAACATTTTGGCTTATGATCAAGTATTCTAAATCAGCACCTGTTTATGAATAAAGTTGTTTGTGCTGTTATGATTACCTACAATCGCTTGGAATCGCTAAAAACTGCACTGGCTTATTACTTTAATCAATCTATCCAGCCTGCCGACATTATCATTGTCGACAATAACAGTTCGGATGGAACCAAAGAATATTTGAGTTCTCTGCAAAACACCAGGAATATTCATTGCCTGTTTTTATCATCAAATATCGGTGCCGGCGGCGGTTATACGCACGCAATGGCATACGCCCTTGAACGACTGAACCCCGATTTTTTTTGGTTGTTGGAAGATGATACCTATTACGAAAAAAATGCCTTGTCCGAATTGCTTCATCACATTGAAACTTCTTCATACGATATGATAAGCCTGAAAGGCTTTAAAAATAAATTTGGATCAACGATGAATATTGTCAGCAATAACCATCTTCAGCCGGTACACTCGGCGCTTCTGGACGGGTCTTTAATCAACGCTAATATTATTCGCACAATCGGGCCTCCCAAAAAAGAGTATTTCATGATGTGCGATGACTATGAATTTTGCCTGCGAATGAAAAAAAATGGTTATAAAATAGCATTAACAAGCATTCAATCGGCCAACTATCTTCACTTGGGCGGCGAAGGAAAATTCACGCAATCAACATTGTGGAGAGGTTACTATACATCCCGAAATCATCTGCTTATTTTAAGAGAATATTTTTCAATCGTTGATCTGTTAAGTTATCTGTATAAGCAACTGAAATATCTGGTTGCCGCGGCTGTGTATGCTCCCGACAGATGGACACGAATTAAATTCAGATTACTTGGCATATGGCACGGAATCCTGGGAAAACAGGGAAAAACGCTCGATCCAAATACCATGAAATTTATTAAGCCGAGTAAAGCATTTATATGAGATCAACATTTTCGATACATCAAATTTATTACTAAAGACAAGCCTGCTGTTTTCAAATGTCGAATATTAAGTTTTCCATAATTACGCCTACTTACAATCGTGCACAGTTACTGCAAAGAACTATCAAATCAATTTTGGCGCAAACGTTTAAGGATTGGGAATTGATCATTGTTGATGATGGGTCAACAGATAATACCGAAACGATCGTAAAGAACTATCTCGATGATACGAGGATAAAGTACATAAAAAAAGAAAACAGTGGAACCGCACATTCCAGAAATATCGGGGCCGCTAATGCGAAAGGCGAGTTCATTACATTTTTAGACAGCGATGACGAAGCATTGCCGCATTGGCTTGATACCGTAACCGGGCATCTGATCCCAGACACGGGTATCGCCTGTGCCGGTTCTATAAAAAAACTTCCGGATGGCTCTATGGTAAAAGACTATCCGTATGAAATCAATTTTTACGGCGAGAAAAAGAAGGTAAAATTTACCTGCGGGTCGTTATTCATTAAACGGTCGCTGTTTCTCGACATTAAAGGGTTTGATACGAAAATGCCCACGGGTTTATTATCTGAACTGGGATATAGCCTTATTGAACAATTGAAGGACTCAAATCTTAAAATTGTATCTATCGAGAAGTGTCTTGTGGTAATCTATTTTCATGACGGTCCAAGATTGCGTAAAGACTGGAAAAGCCTTACTGTTGACTGTGCACGATTCGTGAATAAGTTCTATGATTATTTTATTACCTGGGATAAGAGCGAACTGGCCCGGAACTATGCTGTCATTGCATATTATAACTATAAGCTGAAACAGCGAAAGGAATCTTTTTCCTATATGATGAAAGCCATCCGCTTAAGGCCTTTGAACATCAAAAATTATTTAAGGGTAGTGAAATATGTATTTATATAAAGTGAGGCACCGCATACATTCGGTTAACAGTATGCAGCGTAACCCAAAAAAATGATATCTGTAATTACACCAACATATAACAGGGCAGGCATGGTACAAACTACCATCCGAAGCGTCATCGATCAAACGTACCAAGATTGGGAGTTGATCATCATTGATGATGGCTCAACAGATAATACTGAAGAGGCCGTCGGCAAATTCCTGACCGATACCCGGATTACTTATATCAAAAAAGAAAATACCGGCCAAGGTCATAGCCTCAATATAGCCGCTCTACATACGAAAGGAGATTTCATCACATTTTTGGATAGCGATGACGAAGCATACCCCTACTGGCTCGAAACCGCAGTGGCGGGTATAACCCACAACACCGGAATTGCATGTACCGGTGCTGTACGAAAATTACTGAACGGCAAAATGATCCAGGAAGAGCCAAAGGAAACAACAATCTTCGGTAAAAAAGTGAAATTAAAATTCACCTGCGGTTCCCTGTTCATAAAGCGTGCCGTATTTTTTGAAGTGGGGGGTTATGATCCTTCGATGAAATCCAATATTCAGACCGACCTTGGATACAGGCTGCTTACATATCTGAGGAACACGGATTACGATATGGTGTCTATAGATAAAAGTCTTGTTCAGCTGAATATCCATAATGGAGAACGCATTAGAACTAACTGGGCGAAAGTGAAAGAAGGAGGAATGCAACTATTGAATAAACATTATGATATAATAGAAAAAAGCAATCCCAGAGAAATATCTAATATGTACATGGTAATTGCTTTTTCAAACTATAAATTAAAAAATCGCAGCGAAGCCGTTCGTTTTACTTTAAAAGCGATCCGGCATAGCCCGCTGCAATGGAAAAATTATTTAAAATTTTTTAAATATACCATACTTACCCTGCTGTAACACCTACCAAAATGAATACTCCAGTTTCCAAGAAAGTATTATTTGTTATTGATACACTTCAATTAGGAGGAGCAGAACAAAGCCTTTTGGAAAATACATCCAGATTTAAAGACATACTTCCTGTAGTATGCCATCTCTATTCCGGCGAAATACTTCAGCCGAAATTCGTCGAAAGAGGAATTAAGGTTTATTCATTCAATATATCAAAAAAGTACGGTTTTCTGGAGGCATATAAAAAGCTAAAAGAAGTTGTTCAGAAAGAGCAACCGGATCTGATGGTAGCTTACCTGACGCGGTCGGAAATTGTGACGCGGTTAATTGGCAGGTTCAATCATATTCCGGTTGTTGGCACTTTCGTGAATGATTTATACTGCAAATCATACAATCAACATTTATCGTGGAAAGCAAAAAGCCTTGTTTCTGTTTTTAAATATATAAATAAGGCAACCAGCAAAATTTGCGTGGGTTTTGTATCCAACTCTGAGGCCATAAAGGAAGCCAATGCAAAACATCTGAGCATATCACCGGAAAAAATAAAGGTTATCAATAGGGGGAGGGACAGTTTTAAATTCCTTCGAAAAAATATCCAATCTCAAAAATCAGGAAATCCGATCCGCTTCTTAAATGTCAGCAGGCTATTCCCGGTTAAGGGTCATCGATACATGATATTGGGATTCAAAAAATTTCTGCATCACTATCCCGATGCCTCATTATCGATTGTTGGTGATGGTCCGCTTCGCAACGAACTGCAGAAACTCATCAACGATAATATGCTGAAGGACAAAGTTTTTCTCCTTGGATCAAGGAATGATGTGCCGGCCCTCCTTTCACAATATGACTGTTTTATTTTCCCTTCTTTGGTTGAGGGTTTCAGCGGAGCAGTTGTTGAAGCTATGTTTGCCGGACTGCCAATACTGGCTTCAGATATTGCTCAGAATAAGGAGGCCGTCATTCATTTAGAAACAGGTTATCTTTTTGGCAGAGAATCCGTGGAAGAAGTTGAAAAGGCAATGTTATGGTACAAAGAAAACACCGGCACTGCAAATGTACTTGCAATGAAAGCCTATGACTATGCCAAAGAAAATTTTGAGCTCGATAAGATCGTTGATAAATTCGAAGGGTATCTACAGGACATAATAATTAAAAGTAATTGAAAGTTCTTCACCTTATACAAAAATCACAACTCCGGGGAGCCGAAATTTTCGCTTCACAATTGGCGTCTCACATAAATCACTCCGGAAATAAAGCCATTATCGTCAGTGTATTTCCAGGCGAAGCCGAATTGCCTTTCACAGGAAATATTATTTCATTGAACGGTAACCTGGGAGGGAGACTGCATGATCTGAAGGCTTGGAAAAAACTGTCGCAGATAATAAAAGAAGAAAAGCCCGATATTATCCAGGCAAATGCAGGCGACACGCTGAAATACGCCGTTTTCTCAAAAATAATTTACAGGTGGAAACAACCAATCGTATTTAGAAATGCGAGCACCATTAGCCTGTATATCAAAACCTGGGCGCAAAAAAAATGGAACAGCTTTTTGTTCCGGTTCACACACAAAATAATTTCAGTGAGCAATAGTTCTGCGCATGATTTCGCAAAATTGTTCCCGCAATATAAAGACAAGATCATTACCATCCCGGTAGGCATTGAGCACGTGGAATCACCAAAAGGATTAAATGGAAAGATCAATGAACGGGTACATTTGAATGGCCAGGGTCCGGTGATCATTCATGTGGGAGGATTTACTTTTGAAAAGAATCATACCGGGATGATAGATATTTTCGAACTGGTTTCGAAAAAAGATCCTTCTGCCAAACTTTACCTTGTTGGAGACGGCCCTCTGAAACCAGGCATTGAAGAACTTGTGAGATTGAAAGGCCTTGATTCAAAAATTAAATTCTGCGGCTTCCAGAAGAATGCGATGCAATATATACGCGGAGCAGATGTTTTAATTTTACCAAGCATTATCGAAGGATTACCCGGCGTTATCCTGGAAGCATTTTATTGCAGAATACCGGTGGTGGCTTATGATGTTGGCGGAATAAAAGAAATTGTGATCAACCATAAAACAGGAAGACTCATAAGAAATGGAGATGAAAACGCATTTGCAAATGGAATTGCAGACGCATTGAACCCAAATACATATAACGAGAGTCTGATTGACAATGCTTACTCGCTCGTTACCAGGCAGTATTTAAATACACAGATTGCAGATCAGTTTTTAGATATTTATAGATCAGTTGCTTCATGATCTGAATTTTTAACTTATCCCGCTTACATATGAAGACGTTGATCAAAAGAAGAATAAAACATTTTCCCGTGACTCAGGAAGAAGCCTCCATTCCAGTTCTCCATATTATTAAATCTCTTGGCCGGGGTGGTGCAGAAACTTTACTGCCAGAAACATTACATAAACATGATAAGACAAAATACCAGTTCCATTACATTTATTTTCTTCCATGGAAAGACCAGATGGTTGAGCAAATAAAGGAAGAAGGAGGAACTGTTGTGTGTATGGCAGCAAAAAACAATATTGAGATCTTATTAACGGCGCGAAAAATAATGGCCTACGTGAAAGAGCACAAGATCCAATTAATACATTGTCATTTGCCATGGGCCGGCATTGTAGGAAGACTGGTAGGAAAAATAAGAAAAGTTCCCGTTATTTATACCGAGCACAATACCTGGGAGCATTACCACAAATTAACCTACCATTTAAACAAGCTTAGTTTTTCAAGCCAGCATAAAGTCATCGCGGTTTCAAAAGACGTTGAAAATTCAATTAAGGCGAATTACGGTAAAAGTTACCCGAAAGTAGAGGTGGTGCTGAACGGCATTAACACCGAAAAATTCTCAAATTCAATATCGGTCAAAAGAAACATACGAAAAGAATTGAATATTTCCCATGATGCGATCGTTATAGGGATCGTTTGCGTGTTCAGGGCGCAAAAGCGGTTGAATATTTGGCTGGAGATCGCCCAGCAATTACTGAGAAACCATCCCCAATGCACCTTTATAATCGTGGGTGATGGGCCATTAAAGGATGATTTGCATCAAAAAGCACGGGAACTGCAAATGGAAGGTCATGTGCATTTTGCAGGTTTGCAATCTGAGATACGGCCTTATCTGAAAGCATTCAACGTTTTCATGATGAGCTCAGAATTTGAAGGCCTTCCTATAGCTTTACTGGAAGCAATGAGCATGGGCTGCATGCCCGTTTGCACGGATGCCGGAGGTATACCCGAATTAATAACTGATGGTAAGAATGGCTTACTGGCGCCCACAACCGAGCCAATGCTACTAATACAAAAATTAGACAGTTACCTTGAGAATCCGGCAGACATTCGGCAGTTGGGAGAAGCCGCGCGTGAAACCGTGGTTAAACGCTTCAGCCTGCAGAAGATGGTAAATGAACTCGAAAATATTTATGAAAATGCTCTCAATAACCAGTCATGATTAGTGTATCTCTAAGCGGTTTAATCAGCGCATTTGTCCTGATATTAGTGCTATTTTTCGTTAGTCTTCCAATTTTAAAGAAGTTCAAACAACGTCATCCCTGGCTTAACATTGATTTGATGAAGGGCCTGTATTGGTACCATGCCTTATTCGCCATGGTGTATTATATCACGATCATGGGTGCAGCTTCGGATTCTGTAGCGTACTTTAAGTATACGCAACTGGCCTATACTGGCTGGTTTGAAGCTTACGATACGAGCACCAAATTCATTCATTTTATATCGTATCCCTTTGTTAATTATTTTTTCTTTGGTTATGAAATGATGATGGTGTTGTTTGCCTGGATGGGTTATTGGGGGTTTATATATTTTTATATTTTCATCAAAGAAAACATTCGTTTCAAGCATGTTTGGCAGGGCGTCGATCTTACAACCTTAATACTTTTTCTTCCCAATATGCACTATTGGACGAGCTCATTGGGAAAGGGCTCTATCATTTTTTTAGGCGTGGCCCTGGCAACGTATGGTCTTAGCCGGCTTACGGCCCGAAAAACAGCCCTGATACTGGGTTTACTTATTGTATATCATGTTCGGCCACATATATTCCTGGTGTTGTCTGTAGCGATCATCCTCGGGCTGGTGACGGGCAGGCAGAAAATTCCTATGTATCAAAAATTACTGGTATTTGCAGGAAGTGCCGTTGCCGTATTGTTGCTCTATGATAAAATACTTGAATTCGGAGGTTTGGATAGTGAAAATTTAATAGGGAGTTTTGATGAGACAAGTGCTAAACGTGCCTCAGATCTTTCCAAATCAGGTTCCGGGCTCGACATATCAAGTTACCCTTTCGTTCTAAAGCTGATCACATTCTGGTACCGTCCTCTATTCTTCGATGCACCTTCCCTACCTGGCATAATGGTATCTATCGAGAATACTTTCTATATCATGTTGACTCTCCCATTATTCAATAAGAAATTTATACATTTCGTTTCATCAGGTACTTCTCTTGTAAAAGCAAGCCTTGTAGTTTTTCTTGGCGTGTCAGTAGCCATGTGTAGTACGTTGTCGAATCTGGGACTAATCATTCGCCAAAAGACAATGATCATGTATTTTTTAGTTTTTATAGTTCTTTCCTTTATGGACTATAAACAACTCCGATTCGTAAAAAGGAAAAAAAGCCCACTTCGAAAAGTGCCAGGCATATCGTTCCCAATTTGATGGAAGGTATTTTTACAATATCGCTCGATTTCGAACTGCATTGGGGAGTTTTTGACAAAAAAGACAGGGATCTGCAGAAAGCATGCTATGTAAACACAATAGATATTATTCCAAAGCTGCTGCGGCTTTTCACTAAATATGAAATTCATGTAACATGGGCAACCGTAGGCTCTTTGTTCGCAAAGGATGCTAACGAGTGGGCAGAATTAAAACCTGACACCCAGCCTTCCTTTTCCAACGAAATGTATTCGGCGTACATCTATGCCAAAAAAAATGGACTGGCAGATCAGTATAGCTGGGCTCATTTTGCCCCTGAAACAATCAGGGAAATACTTCAGTTTGCCGGGCAGGAACTAGGCACCCATACATTTGCACATTACTATTGCCTGGAACCTGAACAAAATCCCAAAGCATTCGAAGCAGATCTGGCGGCCGTTGAAAAAGCCGCTAGTAAGTTCAATAAAGATCTTGTATCACTTGTGTTTCCAAGAAATCAATTTGAGCCGCAATTTCTGGATATCTGTTATCGAAAAGGGATAAAAGTAGTGCGTTCTAATCCGGAAGATTGGTTTTGGAAGCCAATACCTGATAGCCGTTCCGGGATGTTGAGGAAAGTGCTTCGTACGGGCGATGCCTATCTCCCACTTGGTAAGCGGACATCTTATCCGTTACAATCAATAAGAATAAACCCGAACGAACCAATTCAATTGCCTGCAAGCAGGTTTTTAAGACCCTGGCAGCCGAAACTTCAATTAGCAAATACAATGCATGTGAGAAGGGTGATGAATGAAATGGCAGTTGCTGCAAAAAAGAAAGAATGCTATCACCTATGGTGGCATCCTGAAAACTTTGGTTACTATCCTGAACAAAATTTGAACCAGCTGGAAATATTGCTCAGTCATTTTCAAAAAATGAAAACAAGATTTGGTATGAAAAGTTGGAATATGGGTGAATATACTTCGATGCTTAATTGATATGGATCCCTTGTTCTAAAAAAGCTCCATATCTCCCAGGCTGTAGTTCCAATTTTTTATATCCAATAACCCGGCAAATTGTTCCTGCATATTTAAATCCCTTACCGTTACAAGCGGTCCCAATGTGCGAACAGGGATTATGCCCATCCATTGGAAATAGGATTTGTTGAATAAATACTGCTGGCCTGAAAAAGAGATGAAATCGATTTTATATTTTTTGGCAAAGTCCAGCACTTCTTTTTTCATATGAGAGTTCACGGAACGGTTCTTAGCCTGTTCATTCAACAAAATAAAATCGACTATGCGCAATTCCCTTGTGAACGAATGATTCTTGATTCGGCTGACCAATACATAATTTTTTCCATCAGTAAAATAATTGTACCTGTACAAGGGGTTTTCAGCGTAGCGCCATGAAATATATTCGCCGGTAATAGATGTTCTGATAAAGTCCGTTGCAGGTTGGTTATACGAATTGAACAGGCCAATGATATTTCCATCCCATTGCTGACCTGGCGAAAGATCTTCGTTTACAGATTCAGCATATTTTTCCTTGTCAAAAAATTTGGAGTATCCTAAAGAGATGGGTCTTGTGAATTTAAGTTTGAGTGGCATACGGCCCTGTTTTTCCCATCCCATCTTCAAGTAGCCGGGCATACTTTGTTCATTGGGTGTGTTGAACACAAAATGAATGCCCTGCTGTTTGCATTTTTCAACTTGTTGAAGTGTGAGTTTCTTAAAAATACCCTTTCCCTGGTGGGAGGGATGGGTCGCAGTATCCACCGCCCTGATAGCTTTGTACATCTTTCCATTCCAGAGCCAATGCCATTGCATAAAGGCGCGTACACCTATAATTTCATCATTTTCCTGGGCTAAAAGCACGAAAGAAGGGCCAAAAGCGTTTTGTTCGTGTTTCCATAACCAGAATTTTTCGGTGATAGGAATAACGGATTCGCCCAACGATAGCTTAAGAAGTTCAATAATAGCAGGCTTATCGGTTTGAGTGGCCGCTCTGAGTATCATTAAATATTTTTTTAGTAGTATTCGTTATCACGAAGATGCAATTGGCCTTCAATAATATTATAAACTTAAAGGAATACCTGCGATTTCCAAAAAGGCAACGCTGTTCTTTTTACTTTATGATATTAAATCCGGAATTTATATTTTCGGGTAATGACCGGTTTTACAATAAATTCCCGGATATCAGATAACCAGTGTCATGTGTAGTATGCTTTGGCCACTAAGACACAAAGACACAAAGGATAAAACAGTGCACCAACAATATGTTAGTGGTTTAGTGCCTTCGTGTAAACCGTCAAGATGCAGTTAACAACAACAATAGTAGTACTCAAACTCTTCATTAAAACTCAAACTTGTGTGCGGAATATTTGGAACCATCAATTATAATATCAAAAATGAGTCTGATATTATTTTAAAAGAATTGACGCATCGTGGTCCAGACCAGCAAAATTATATTGCAAAGAACAATGTAGAACTTATCCATACCAGATTAGCCATCCAGGATTTGACGGAAAGCGGCCGTCAGCCAATGATTCATAATGGACTTTATATTTCCTTTAATGGAGAAATCTATAACCATCTCGAGCTTAGAAAAAAATATAATCTGAATCATTCTTCCAGGTCCGACACCATGACCATGCTGTTATTGTATGAGAGAATAGGAATGAAGATGCTGGAAGAATTCGACGGAATGTTTGCATTCTGTTTATATGACACAAATGCACAAAAAGTTTTTTTAGTTAGAGACAGGGCCGGCAAGAAGCCATTGTTCATATGGCAGAAAGATAGCAGTCTTGTATTTTCCTCCGAACTCAATGTGCTGAACCAGATAGTACGCCCGGCGATAAACAAATCGGCGGTGAGTGACTACTTGTATCTTGGGTACAATTTCAGGAACCAAACGCCTTATGATAATGTTTGGGAACTGGAGAATGGCAGCTATCATCAAATTGATTTGCTCACTCAAAAACAGAAAACTGAAAAATGGTTTGACATCGCGTTGGTCTATAATAAGAAAATTGTTTTAAGCGAAAACGAAGCGCTGGAACAATTAGACATTAAACTGAACAATGCTGTTAAGAGCCGGCTTGAAAGCTCTGATGTTGAAGTGGGTGCATTCCTTAGCGGGGGGATCGACAGCGGATTGGTTACAGCTATTGCGTCCAACTCTGGCAACAATTTGAAAACTTTCACGGTACGCATGCCGGGCGCCTACGACGAATCTGAACTGGCACTTCAGGTAGCTCAAAAATACCACACCGTTCATACCCCGATCGATATATCATTCGATCATTTGAGAAATGATTTCGAAAAGATAATAGGTAATTATGGCGAGCCTTTTTCAGATGATTCTGCTATCCCCAGCTATTACGTGGCAGAAGCAGCAAAAGAACATATAACGGTTGTTTTGAACGGAGATGGCGCCGACGAATTATTCGGGGGATATCGCAGATATGTTCCTTTCAGGCATTTTGATTTTTTTTCTTCCAATAAATATATTGGAAAACTGATTGGCGCAATGTCTTCTGTTCTGCCGGTAGCGCATGAAAAAAAGAGCTCATACAATTATATATACCGCCTGATGGAGTTTGCCTCTTATAAAGATGTGGTGAAAATGTACGCGGCTGCTACATCCGATTTGTTTGTGGGTCATGAAGATGCTTTTCTAAAAGCACCGGAACTAACAGCGATCCGTTCAATGCTCAGGGATATTAAAGCGCTAAACATCACGGGATTACAAAAAATATTGCTAGCCGACTTCAATGCCATCCTTTTCGGAGCCCTGCTTCCAAAAATGGATATCGCAACCATGGCACATTCATTGGAGGGCCGCAGCCCTTTTTTGGCTAAGGAAATACTTGAATTTGCGCCATCGATCGCTGATAAATATAAAATCAGGGGCGTTACAACAAAATATTTGCTTCGCACCCTGGCAAAAAAATATTTGCCCGAAGAACTCATCAACCAGCCTAAACGTGGATTTGAGGTTCCTTTAAAGCTATGGATCGATAATGACCTGAAAGAAATACTGCAGGATCATTTATTTTCCTCCGATTCCTTATACCCTGGCTTCATTGATAAAGAGTTTGTGACAGATCTCTATAACAGGCGCGTCAATATTTCTGACGAAAAGCGTGCGAAAATGTTATACAGCATTTTGTGCCTGGAAGTATGGCATAAACAAACAACAAAAAAAACAACTCGCAGTTTAGAAGCCAATCAGCTATATTCTTAATCATCTTTTACGTTACAGATTCATGGAACCGAAGAAAAAGCTGATTAGGATTACGACTGTTCCTATTTCATTAAAAGTATTGCTCCGCCAGCAGCTTAGATTCATGTCCGCTCATTTTGAAGTGATCGGAGTTTCTTCTCCTGGCAAGACCCTCGAAGAAGTGGCCGACCAGGAGGGCATAAGAACTGTTCCGGTTACCATGACAAGGTCGATTACGCCTGTTAATGATCTGAAGGGCCTGTGGCAGTTATATCGTTTGCTTAGAAAAGAAAGACCCCAGATCGTTCATACACATACTCCCAAGGCAGGCTTATTGGGTATGATGGCCGGTCGTTTAGCCAGGATCCCCATCCGCATGCATACTGTAGCAGGGCTACCCCTCATGGAAAGCACAGGATTCAGGAAAAAAATTCTTGAATTTACAGAAAGACTCACCTACTCCTGCGCTACAAAAGTCTACCCCAACTCGAGGAATCTCGCAAGCTTCATCATTAAAAACAGATATTGTTCCCCGGTAAAATTAAAAGTATTGGGTGATGGTAGCAGTAATGGAATTGATATGGATTTTTTTCAATTGGGCGAGGATATGGAATCTTCTGCCGCCGAATTGAGAAGAAAACTGAATATTACCAATAGCCAGTTTGTATTTTTGTTTGTGGGCAGACTGGTGAAGGATAAGGGAATTGAAGAATTGATAGAAGCTTTCACCAGGCTCAGGCAGTCATATTCGGATGTGAAGCTGCTCTTGGTGGGTCCTTTTGAACAAGAGCTTGACCCCCTATCCCCAAAAGTCAAAACCATTATAGAACAGGACAAAGATGTGGTACATGTGGGATTTCAGCAGGATATCCGTTGCTATCTTGCGATAAGCCATGCGCTTGCATTTCCCTCCTATCGCGAAGGGTTTCCAAATGTTCCCATGCAAGCGGGTTGTTTTCATCTTCCATCGATTGTTACAGATATAAACGGATGCAATGAAATTATAGAACATGGCAAAAACGGTTTAATAATTCCGGCAAAAAATGCCGATGCATTACACAATGCTATGTTGGCTTTGATGACCGATAAGTCTTTATACTTGAGCCTCAAAGCGAATGCAAGAAAAATGATCTTAGATCGTTACGAACAAAATAAATTCTGGAAAATATTACTAAGTGAATACCAGGATCAATTAAACAAACATGAAATTTTACCGTAATTATATAAAGCGCCTACTTGATCTGATAGTAAGCGTGCCTGCGTTTATTGTTCTTTTTCCCTTATTCCTGGTTACAGCCATCATTCTTTTTATTGCAAATGAAGGGAAACCCTTTTTTTTCCAACGCCGGCCGGGAAGGAATGGTCGCATTTTCCTATTGGTGAAATTCAAAACCATGAACGACAAAAAAGATGCCGGGGGCATTCTTTTGCCGGATGAAAAAAGACTGACCGCATTCGGAAAGTTCATACGCAAAACATCTCTTGACGAAATACCTCAATTAATCAATGTGATCATGGGAGAAATGAGCCTTATCGGCCCAAGGCCATTACTGGTTGAATATTTGCCGCTATATAGTTCTCACCAGGGCCGCCGGCATGAAGTAAGACCTGGCATTACGGGTTGGGCGCAGGTGAATGGACGAAATGCCATAAGCTGGGAAAAGAAATTTGAACTCGACGTGTGGTATGTAGATAACCTCAGCCTGAAGCTGGATAGCAGGATATTGCTTCTCACATTGAAAAAAATTATTAAGCCGGAAGGGATCAGCCAGCAGGGGCACGCAACCATGCCGGTATTTAAAGGAGCAGAAAATTAAAATGAATATTCTTATTACTTCGGCCGGGCAACGTGTATCATTGGTAAGGGCCTTTCAAAAAGAACTCAAAACACTGTATCCGGAAAACAAGGTCTTTACTACAGACATGTTCCCTGCATTGAGTGCGGCTTGCAATGTATCAGACGGCTATTTTACGGTAAGAAGGGTGACCGATCCGCTGTATATTGACCAGCTACTTGAGATCTGCATCAATAACAAGGTTTCGATGATCGTGCCGACTATTGATACAGAATTGCTGATCATGGCACAAAATAAAGCCAGGTTCTGCGAGGCAGAAATCCATGCAATTATATCGTCTGTGCCGTTCATAGAACAATGCAGGGATAAGCGCAAAACAAATCTTGTTTTTCAACAAAGGGGTATCGATGTTCCAAGAAGCATCGACAAAACCAATCCACAATTTCCCCTTTTTATCAAACCTTATGATGGTAGCCTGAGCGCAAATACTTTCCTGATTGAATCAGCCGAACAGTTAACCGCTTTTCATTTGAGTAATGAAAAGTTCTTGTTCATGGAGTATATCGACAAGGAAAATCACGCCGAGTATACGGTTGATATGTACTTTGATAAGACAAATCATGTCAAATGCATAGTTCCCCGAAAAAGATTGCTTGTAAGAGCCGGTGAAATAAATAAGGGACTTACATGCAAAAACACAATTGTTTCTTTTTTAAAAGAGAAACTTGGATTTATTGAAGGCGCTGTAGGCTGTTTAACCGTGCAGGTTTTTTTAAATGAAAACACCGGAAGGATCATTGCAATTGAAATAAACCCTCGTTTTGGAGGCGGCTATCCTTTAAGTTACAGGGCAGGTGCAAACTATCCACTGTGGCTGATCAAAGAACATTATAATAACGAAACCATTCAATATACCGAAGACTGGGAAGATCAACTACTGATGCTCAGGTATGATGATGAGGTTATTGTACATACACTTAAAACTGATCCCTGAAAGTATTCATATCGGTGCCTGTAACATACGCATTTCGGGAATCTCTCATAAAATGAATACGTCAAGCTTATGCCGCTGATTTCCGTGATAATGCCTGTATATAATGCCGAGAAATATGTCTCCACAGCCATCGAGAGTATATTAACACAAACATTTACTGATTTTGAATTATTAATTTTTAATGATGGTTCAACGGACAAGTCTGGAGAAATCATACAACAATTCACCGATCCACGAATTAAATTATTTGACTACGAAACCAATGCCGGGCTTGTAACTCGTCTAAATGCCGGTATTGATTTCGCTACCGGAAAGTATATTGCGAGAATGGATGCCGATGATATTTCATTGCCCCTGCGTTTTGAAAAGCAGGTTCATTTTTTGGAGAACAACCCTGAAATTGGGCTTTGTGGTGCCTGGATATATGAGATAGCCGATTCGGATGATCCCCGCAAAAAAAAATTATATAAGTATGTCCAAGACCATGACGGGATCTGCATTAAGCTTTTGCGTCACAATTCGTTTGCTCATCCGGTAGTTATGATGAGGCGAATCATATTAATAGATCATGAGATCAGATATGAACATGAATACTTCCCATCGGAAGACTATAGATTGTGGATCAGACTAAAACATTTTACACGATTTTATAACATTCCAGAAACATTATTGCATTACAGGGTACATAAAAATCAAACCAGCACGCTTGAATCGCATAATAAAAAATCAACTGGAATTAAAATTGAATTGATCAGGGAATTATTGGTTGATCTATCTGAAAAAGAAGAAGCTTTATATACTGATATAATAAAACAAAAGTATAAAAACAGTAGTAGTTATCTCAGCGATCTGTATTCTTTCATAAATAGGATTATTAATACTAACAAGATTAAAAAAGCCTATCCCCCTGCCTTGTTAACACGGGAATTTGAAAGTATATGGAAATCCGTGAGTAGAAAATGTATCGGCAAAAACCGGAAAGTCATTCTTTTCTGGATGAAATTATATCCGACAAAAAACTCGTTCAACTACTATGCTTACATTTTTTATCTTCTTTTGTCAAGTTTCAAATTGTCAAAAGAACTAAAGTAAAATCGCAAATAATTGATAATATAGTAAAGTACCTCTGGCGCATGAAACTGGAAACCAATTCAAAGAGTTTTTTTATTTTCGACCTGGACGACACACTTTTCTCAGAATTAGATTTTCTAAAATCAGCCTACTCTAATATCTCTTCGAAATTGGCAGTGACCCTAAACCTTGATATTTACGAACAAATGATGAATAAATATCAAAACAAGGAAAATGTATTTGAGTGGCTGATCGAAAAATACCAATCACTTGCTCCATTTTTAACTTTCAAGTGGCTCTTAAAAGAATACCGGGAGCATTTACCCGACATCAGGCTAAATGAGGACGCATCGGCATTTATTCAGACGGCGTATAGCCTGAATATACCCATGGGCGTCATTACAGACGGACGAAGCATTACACAAAGAAATAAACTGAAAGCCCTTAATATTGCAGGTTATTTTCAGGACATCATTATATCAGAGGAATTTGGCTCTGAAAAACCTGACGAAAGAAACTACCTATATTTTCAGAACAAGTATAATGGAATGAACTTTCACTTTTTTGGCGATAATACATCAAAAGATTTCATTGTACCTGCGAAACTTGGCTGGACAACTATTTGTCTGAAAAATACAGGCAACAATATTCATGCACAATCATTAATATCCGAACCGATCCCTGATCATGTGGTTTCATCTTTCGGGGAGATCAATTTAAGCAAGAGTTAATAGAATAATAATACTTAACAATCAATTAAGTGAGTAAGATCTGGTTTGTACCATGAAAACTAAATTACCTAATTTATGCCGATGATTTCTGTGTTAATGCCAGTGTACAATGCCGAAAAATACCTTGCATTAGCTATTGAAAGCATATTGAATCAAACGTTTTCTGATTTTGAATTCCTGATTTTTAATGACGGCTCTTCAGACAGCTCAAAAGAGATCATTCAAAGCTTCAAAGATCCAAGAATCAAGCTATTCGATTATTCTACAAACGTGGGGTATGTGGGTCATCTGAATCACGGAATTGAGGTAGCCACAGGAAAATATATTGCGCGCATGGATGCGGATGATATATCATTACCTGAACGCTTTGAAATGCAAGTTCGTTTTCTTGAAAAAAATCCTGAAATTGGTCTTTGCGGAGCCTGGATGTGTGAATTCAATGGTTCGGATACATCCGGGAAACGGATCATATATAAATATTTTGCAGACCATGAAGAAATCTGCGTCAAGCTATTGCGACACAATTCATTTGCCCACCCGGTAGTAATGATAAGGCGAAGTATCTTAATTGATAATGGATTAAAATATGAAGTTGACTACATGCCAACTGAAGACTACAGGTTATGGGTTACATTAAAAAAATATACACGCTTTCATAATATCCAGAAAGTGTTACTTCAATACAGGCAACATACCAATCAGATCAGCACACAAAAATTTGAGTTACGACATAAAAATGCAAATAGAATTAAATTAGGATTAATTGAAGAAATTTTTGGCGGTTTATCGGAAAGAGAAACCGTTCTGTATACGGATATTATAAATAAAACTCATTCAGACAGCAATAGTTACCTTTCAGAACTTTATTCTTTAATCAACAAGATTATAAGTACTAACGAGGAAAAAAAAGTATATCACCCCGGATTACTAAATAAGGAATTTCAGAACATATGGAAATCTGTTAGCAGACAATGTATAACCAAAAACCGAAAAGTTATTTTTTTCTGGATGAAACTGTATCCAAATAAAAATTCATTTAAATATTACGCCTATATGTTTTATCTTCTTTTTTCAAGTTTTAAACTCAAGAGGCCAACTAAATAGCAATACAGTTGGTTGAAACGGGTTAGAAATTATACACTTAGTTTTTGATTGTTATTTAGTAGCTAATTTTATGAATAGTCTTTATTTTAATATTAGGAAAAAATGTCCTGCCTGCGCTTCGACAACTTCAAAAACAATTTATAAGCAACCTTTTGACCAGCCACCGATAAGGGATTACCTGATTGATTTTTATTCATCCCGCGGAAGGATCGAACTTTCATATTTGGAAAACGGTAATTACATTTTAGAGGAGTGCGATCACTGCAAGCTGATTTTTCAAAAGGAAATTCCAAATGATCAGTTCATGGAAAGATTGTATGAATATTGGCTAGATCCTCAGAAGAGATTTGAACATCATAGAAAAAACGACGGCCTGGACCATTACTTATATTATGCTCAGGAAATTATGCAGGTCATGACATATCTCAAAAAGCAACCTGTAGATTTAAAATTCTTTGATTTTGGAATGGGGTGGGGCAAATGGTCTATGATGGCAAAAGCGTTTGGATGTGATTCCTATGGATCTGAACTTTCCAGGGAAAGGATAAAATATGCAGAGTCAAACGGCTTAAAAGTAATTGAATGGAACAACCTTCCAGACTATCAATTCAATTTTATCAATACCGAACAGGTATTTGAACATCTGGCAGAACCATTTGAAACTTTAGAGCACTTAAAACGGGCTTTAGCACCTGACGGTATTATAAAGATAAGTGTGCCCACAGCCAATAACATAGATCAACGTTTGAGATTGATGAACTGGAAAGCTAAGAAAGGTTCAAAGCACTCACTAAATCCTGTTGCTCCCCTGGAGCATATCAATTTTTACAGAAGAAAGTCAATAATAAAAATGGCTGATAAAGCAGGATTGAAGGAGATTCTTATTCCTATCAGAAAACAATATCAATATATGTGTGATTGGAGCGGAATAAAACGGATAGGCCAAAATCTTTTGAAGCCGATTTCTCTCAATTTGTTAAAAAAACAAAACTATTTATTCTTTCGAAAAACATCATTTGATTAACGTGCAAGTCGAATTAAATTAATATAAGAATGAAATCAAAAATATGGTTGTCATCTCCACACATGGGAGAGCAGGAACTGGAGTATGTGAAAGAAGCTTTTGCATCTAATTGGATTGCACCCCTGGGACCGAATGTAGATGGGTTCGAAAAAGACCTCGAAACTTTCTTAAACCATGGGTCGCATGTTGCGGCTCTGAGTTCCGGAACAGCAGCTATTCATCTTGCTTTGGTTATCCTGGAGGTAAAGGCCGGCGATGAAGTGATATGTCAATCCATGACCTTCTCTGCATCAGCTAATCCGATTGTTTACCTGGGAGCCACACCGGTATTTGTGGATAGCGAAGCATCTACCTGGAACATGTCGCCTGAATTTTTGGAAGCAGCCATTCTGGACCGTATCAAACTAGGCAAAAAACCGAAGGCGATTATACTGGTGCATCTGTATGGTATGCCAGCCCAAATTGATAAAATACAGGAAATTGCCAGTGTATATGGAATACCCATCATAGAAGATGCGGCAGAAGCGCTGGGTTCCACCTATAAGGGCCGACCCTTAGGAACTTTCGGAGATATTGGCATCCTGTCATTCAACGGAAATAAAATCATTACCACATCAGGCGGCGGGGCCTTGGTTTCAATGAATGAACAGTATATAAAGAAAGCTAGATATCTCGCAACCCAGGCTCTTGATCCTGCTCCTCATTATCAACATTCCCAGATAGGATATAACTACCGGCTGAGCAATGTTTGCGCCGGTATCGGAAGGGGCCAGATGAAAGTATTGCAGAGCCGTATTGAACAACGCCGCTATAATTTCCAGTTCTATAAAAAAGCGTTTGCCGGTATTAACGAAATCAGATTCTGTGATGAGCCCGGTCCGGAATATTTTTCAAATCGCTGGCTTAGCACTGTAATTGTTGAAGAGGGAACGGTTACCAGAGAGGATTTGAGATTGGCACTTGTTGAAGACAACATTGACTCGCGGCCTCTTTGGAAACCCATGCATTTACAACCTGTTTTTGTTGATGCTCCTTTCTATGGCAACCAAACATGCGACCTGCTTTTTGAAAAAGGCTTATGTCTTCCATCCGGCTCTAATTTAACTCAGCCCGACCTGGAAAGAGTTGTTCAGTGCGTTACGGCCACACTTGAAAAATTACAGCCCGTTGAAAAATAAAAACAGCCTTTCATTACTTTTGCAATATATCTTCAATCAGCCTCTTCTATATCTACATAATAACTGCTGCCCGCTCCCTGCAACAAAAAATCACCCACAGGCTCAGAATTTCTTCCGCTTCTATCTCCGTTAGTTTCATTCAATCGCGCACCTAAAATTCTTTTCTAATTTTTTATAGCATTCAAAAATTTTATCGCTGCACATGCGTATGCAATGAGCTGTTTTTTTATATTTTAAAAAATTACTAACGAAAATTTATCAACAATGTTGATAAATATACGTCGTAATAATACGTTTTTAAATGTGTTGAAATTACCTTTTCACCTTAAGAAATAGTGATCAAATCATTTATTCGGTTTTAATAAATTCTTACACTTAGTGAATTGTAGTACTCTTCATTTGTGGAATATATTTCGGCACCATAATTGCTTTCCTACAAGTGTCCGATATCTAAAAAAAACTAAACCTTTGAAGGCCAATGACTGATCCACCAAGCAAAAATCTGCGTAAATAGCCAGCTCTTCCTTGTAGTTTATTTTCCACATTTTCTTAGTTCACCGAAATCTGAACAACAAGATAAGTGGATCATAAGCGGGGGCTTCAGGAAATGCCCAATGAAGAAATAGAACGCAGAGGCTATATAAATTCAAAAAGATAATTGTTGCAGGCACGCAAAAAGTGATCATGGAAATGATAAGGGTATCCTATTGCCGCACCAATCCAAAATAAAAAATAAAATCCAAAAGAACACTGTTAGCAGTTATACATAACAGTGAAAGAGTAGCTAACCAACTTGCTTTAAAGAAAAAAAGAGATCCTAATGAAAAACAAATCAAGAAGAATCTTCCTGCGGAATACTTCGCTGGCAGCAACAGGAGTATGTTTAATTTCCCCCCTTGCGGCTAAAAACAAATCCATTAGAAACGGTACATCTGTAGGATGTGCACCTAATTCACTGAAGTTACTTACCGGTACTATTTCTAGTGTGCAGTCGGGCAACTGGTCTGATGCTGCAACTTGGGGAGGAAAACTTCCTTCAGCTTCAGATACACCTTTAGTGTCTGCCGGTCATGTGGTTGTTTATGACGTAAGTGATTCTACCGTGTCGGGCGTGAACGTGAATGCTGGCGGTACACTTAAATTTGATGATACGAAAAGTGCCATTCTCAGGTCATCCGCTAATATAATAGTGGAAGGTAAAATATTGATGCAGCCAAGTTCTCATACCGTTTTTCAAACCATAGAATTTATCGACGTCAAAGAAAATCAGTTTGTTGGCGGCCCAGGAATGTCTGTGCTAGACAGCGATGTTGGATTATGGGTAATGGGTGCTGGAAAATTAGATTTGCAAGGTTCTCCTAAAGTTGCATGGCTGAATGCTGCGGGTGATATTAATAAAGGAGACACGGTGTTGCAGACAGGCATACTGCCGAATGGATGGCAGGTCGGAGATGAAATTGGAATCACTCCCACCATACTAAATGACATGAATTTTGAGAGAAGGAAAATTGTTTCAATTAATGGAAACAGCGTAACTATTGATAAGCCCCTGGGTTTCGATAAATTAAAGATTGATGGTAACTGGACTGCAGAAATAATGAACCTTAACCGCAATGTCGGTATTCAGGGCACTACAAAAGGAGCTTCACATGTAGTTATTATGTCTAGTGTTCCGCAGTCTATAAAGCAAGCCGAATTTAAATATCTTGGACCAAGAAAAGATGTGAATGGAGATAATATTAAGGAATTTGTCAGAGGGCGTTATGCCATCCATTTTCATCACAGCGCTGATGGAAGCCGGGGAAGTATGATTGAATCGTGTTCAGTGCATGATGTATATAGCCATTCTTATGTTTTCCATTCATCTAATGGGATAACCTTTAAGAATTGTGTGGCCTTTGATGTAACTGAAATTCCTTATTGGGCTGATCCGGGGCATGCAATGCATGACACCCTCCTGGATAGTTGTATTGCTGCAAAGGTGAACATAGTAAATGCGAGTTTGAATATGAATCAGGAATTTGAGCCTGATGCAACCAAATCTCCAAACTATCATAGCAGCGGATTCAAATTAGGACTTGGTGATGGCAATGCATGTATTAATTGTGTGGCTGTAGGAACATATGGAGATGCTGAAGGTGCCGGAGGCTTTGATTGGGAAGCTAATAACGATGGCGCCTGGAGATTTCAGGATTGCTTAGCCCATAATAATGAAACAGGATTATTCGTATGGCAGGCAACCACCCTGATGCACGTTATTGAAAACTTCAAAGCTTATTCTAACTTCGGCCATGCCATTTATCATGGTTCTTACGCGAATGTTTACAGATATTTTGACGGAAAACTATTTAATGGTAACCTGGTCGCAAAGGCAAATTCAATGGATAAGCGAAGAATGAGGTTTGAAAATATTGAAGTGGATGTGAATGGTAAATTTCCTTATGCAGTTATTGCCCAGGGAGCCCAGGTTTCTTTTGGAATACCTACGTTATTTCGAAACGTTACCATGAAGGGCTGGACCAAAAGCCCCATTATGCTGGATAGCGATCTCAGGGAAGACGACTTATCAAACGGCACACCATTAATAAAGAATGTTGATATTGTGCATTGTGATATGGGTGGAGCAGATCCTTTTATTTCTCCATCAACACATTCGGCAGAAGTTATCAGAGTACAGCCAAAACCTGGTCAGGGAGATTGCTATAAGTTGTCTCCTGGCGCGGGTGGAAAAGCGGTGAAGGAAATTATCCCACGTTTCGCACCTGATATCTGGGGAACAGGAAGAGGGCTACTCGGTGAATATTTTCAAGGTAATAATTTCACAAATTCTGCATTCAAAAGAGTTGACCCATACTTAGATTTCTCGGAATGGTATGATTCAGGAACTGATTCACAAAATGTCAACTACGCAATTAATCAAAACAGATCTTTCTCTGTAAAATGGACAGGATTTATAGAAGCTCAGTTTACAGAAGAACATGAGATTACTGTGACAGCCTCCGGTAGCTATGTATTAATTCTTGATGGCGTTAAGTATTCAAATGCAGCCAAAATAAAAGTTAATTTAAATGCCGGCCAGAAATATGCTATCGAGCTGATGTTCAGTAATTCTGATATACACATGAAAGCCTACTCTTCCGGAGGTCTTAGCCTCAGGTGGAATAGCAAGAGCCTGGAAAAATTCACACCGGGTGGCGAGCCAATTCCGATGAGCCAGCTTTATGCAGGAAATATTGTTCTCCCGCCGACGCCTCCGCCGCCAGCTGCCAACGCAGGTCCGGTTGCGAATGCAGGACCCGATGTAGCTGTTACTTTACCTGTACTCAGTGTTCAGTTAACCGGCAGCGGAACCGATTCAGATGGCACAATTAAATCTTTTAGCTGGAGTAAAGTATCAGGACCAAATTCTTTTGCATTCAGCAATGCCGGTGTAAGCAGTCCTACAGTCAGCAACCTGGAAGTAGGAACTTATATATTCAGACTTACGGTTACCGACGATAAGGGTGCTACCGCCAGTGATGATGTTCAGGTATCAGTGAATCCTGCTAATTCAACCAGTAAATCGACTCCAACCGCCAATGCAGGTTCTGATCAGATCATCACCTTGCCTATTAATCTTATAAGCCTCGATGGAACTGGTACCGATCCTGATGGAAATGCTGTTACATATAAGTGGACAAAGGTGAGTGGAAGTACAGTAAACATCCTGAACGATACGTCAGCGTCAACCTCGGCCATGAATTTGAAGGCAGGTGTATATGTTTTCCGTTTAACAGTAACCGATATTAAAGGTGCCACAGCTTCTGATGATGTGGAAGTAACGGTTAAGTCGCCGGCAGTACAGCAGAATCCTAATAAGGATACGACTGCTACTCCTGAACAAAACAGGCCGATACAAGTGAATCCAACCTTAGAGGTAAAAGCTTATCCAAATCCATCGCCTACTAACTTCAATGTAGAAGTGAAGAGTAATTCTACGGAAAATATTACTGTGAATATTTATAATCGTTGGGGTAAAAAGGTCGAGTCATTCCCACACGTTAGTAATAATTCTACGTTTGCCGTAGGCAAAAATTATAAGAGAGGATTTTACTACGTTCATTTGGAGCAGGCAGGAAAAACAAAGATTGTCCGTTTACTTAAAATGCTGTAGATGTTTAATATATAGCTATTTATAAATCTAAGACACGCGGATAACCGCATACCACGTTGAGGTATTTGGATTTTAAAATGTTAAACATTATATTTGTCCACCACTTAAGTCGTCAGTAAAAATACGATCTGGGTGGTGGATTTTTTTTCGAGGCGTTTAAGAATGATAAACACATTTTCTTCAATTCCAATTCTTAAAAGAACCCTCTACCCATGTCCTGTCTAATACCCGGTTGATTTTCAGTCAAATCATTAGAAAAGTATTTTTTACCCTATAACGTTTAAAAATGCAAAACTTCCTTTTATCAGGCAAAACAGTGCCAAGATGGGTGATTTTGCTTATCGACCTAAGTATTACAACAGCGTCCTTTTCCCTATCGTACTTTGTAGTTAAGCAGTTTCAATTTGCCGAAATCCTTCGCGGTCATTTTTTCTGGTATACAGGATTATACGGTCTCATTTCGCTACTTGTATTTTATTGCATGCGGATACATACGGGCCTTATCCGTTATTCAAATATCCATGATATGTTCAGGATATTTGCCTCAGTATTTATTTCAAGTTTGATCTATCCAATTGCAGTGGCGTTGATATTGACTTATGCTTACAACATCCATTCATTAGATGTAAGCAAGGTTTTATTGATAAACTTCTTTATTGCTTCTTCCCTCCATATCATGTTACGTACCGGTGTAAAAGGAATTTATTACCAGGCAAAACACCACACCACAGGTGATCAGAAAAAAGTATTGATATACGGATCAGATAACAAAGCTGTACTGATTAAACAAGCGCTTTTTTCCGGCAACCAATTTATATTTGAAGGATTTGTTGAAACAGATCTAAAGAAAGTAAACAGCTCCATTCAACAGGGAAAAGTTTTTCATAAGAAAGATCTTACCAAGTTGAAAGCGAATAATAAAATTGATATTTTAATTATCGTAAACGAGCAGCTCGAAAATAAAAATACACAGGATATCATTGAAGCTTGTCTTAAACTGGGAATTAAGATACTTACCGTACCTCCGTCGGACCAATGGATCTCAGGAAAATTAAGTCTGAAACAATTGCAGGAGCTGAAGATTGAAAACCTTTTACAAAGAGAACCCATTGTTATCAACAATAGTTTAATCTCGGGAGAAATACGGGGAAAACGTATTCTGATTACTGGTGCAGCAGGATCTATTGGATCGGAAATCGTAAGGCAGGTTCTGACTTATGATCCGGAGATGGTGATCTTATGCGACCAGGCTGAATCCGCTTTGTACGAGATCCAACTCGAAATGGAAGAAAGATTTCCAAAAGCTAATATTAAGATCTTCATTGGAAATATCCGTAACTATAAGCGTTTGCAGATCATCTTTAAGGAATGCCGGCCGCAGATTATTTTTCACGCAGCAGCTTATAAGCATGTGCCAATGATGGAAAATCATCCATCTGAAGCAATCTTTACAAATGTGATGGGCAGTAAAATTGTTGCAGATCTTGCAGTATTGTACAAGGCCGAAAAGTTTGTGATGATTTCTACGGATAAAGCAGTTAACCCTACAAATGTAATGGGCGCTTCTAAACGTATTGCAGAGATATATGTTCAATCCAGGAATAGTTCCCCCGACAACGCTGCAGAAATGATAAACGGAGCGGGCAGTTATCTGGAAACCACAAGCTCCAGAACAAAGTTTATTACCACCCGTTTTGGAAACGTACTTGGCTCCAATGGTTCCGTCATTCCGCGCTTTCGCGAACAGATATTAAAGGGCGGACCAATTACAGTAACCGATAAGGAAATAACAAGATACTTTATGACAATTCCCGAGGCCGTTCAGTTGGTACTGGAAGCCGGCACAATGGGAGAAGGAGGAGAGATCTTTATATTTGATATGGGTAAACCAGTAAAGATCAACGACCTTGCCATAAACATGATCAAACTGGCTGGCCTGGTTCCTAACAAGGATATAAACATTGTGTACACCGGTCTTCGACCAGGTGAGAAACTTTACGAAGAACTGCTCAACGAAAAAGAAAAAACAATCCCAACCCACCACGAAAAGATAAAAATAGCAAAAGTACGTACCTGCTCTCACAGCCAGATCCTTGCAGACATACAGGAACTAATTACCATATGCGAACAGGATGAACATTCTCTTCTTGTGAAAAAAATGAAAGAAATTGTGCCGGAGTTCAAAAGCAAGAATTCGAGATATGAGACCTTAGATCTGATTGAAGATGTTCATATAACCAAAGATGACCAGTTGTTATTAGAAGGCAGATTGTCTTAAGATCCGGAGCTGTCAGGGAAAATTCTTCTGTGAAGAAATGATCTTCAAATTGCAAACTCTGTAGATCGCTATTTTAGATCTTCATGAGACACACAACAATTTCCTTCATAATTCTCAGTGCTTATTACGTCTTTTCTTCGCCAATCCCCGATAACCTCTCTATTTTCAAAAAATACATTAGCAGACCCCATTTTAAAAAAAAGTAGGAGGGCATGCCTCCTACTTTATATTTTTCCATCACTCAAAGAAATTATTCTTCCTCATCGAAACTCATGGCTTCGCGGGTGGTTTGTAAGAGCTCGTACTCTTCCTTACTGCCAACGATCATGTTTTCGAAATCGCGTAGACCGGTACCTGCAGGAATCGGATGACCAGTAATTACATTCTCTTTCAAACCAAGCATATCATCGGTTTTACCCTGAATGGCTGCTGATGATAATACCTTGGTTGTTTCCTGGAACGAGGCTGCTGAAATCCAGCTCTGCGTACCCAGAGATGCTTTGGTGATCCCTAATAACACCGGATGCGATGTTGCCGGATTTGCATCGCGGAATTCAACCAGTTTCCGATCCGCACGCCGCAAAATAGAATTCTCTTCGCGTATTTCTCTCAGGCTAACGATCTGACCAGCTTTCAGCTTAGTGCTTTCACCTGAATCGGAAATGACTTTTTTATCAAATATCCAATCGTTCTCTTCATTAAAGTCAAAACGGTCCTCCAGGTCCTCTTCGAGGAATCGTGTGTCACCCGGATCAACGATCTCTACTTTTTTCATCATCTGCCTAACGATCACCTCAATATGTTTGTCATTAATCTTCACACCCTGCAAACGATATACTTCCTGGATTTCATTCACCACATATTCCTGTACTGCAAATGGACCCTTAATGGAAAGAATATCCCCAGGTGAAACCTGTCCGTCGCTAAGTGGAGCACCCGCTTTTATAAAGTCGCCATCCTGAACCAATATCTGGCGTGTTAATGGAACAAGGTATTTCTTAATAACCCCATCCTTTGCTTCCACTATGATCTCACGGTTACCACGTTTGATCGCTCCAAATGCAACCACACCGTCAATTTCACAAACAATCGCAGGATTGCCCGGATTTCGTGCTTCGAACAATTCTGTTACTCGTGGCAGACCTCCCGTGATGTCTCGCTGCATGCGAAGAGTACGTGGAATTTTAACCAACACCTGGCCGGCTTTCACATCTTCCGCCTCATCTACAACTATATGCGATCCGACAGGAAGGTTATATGTTTTTACCTCTTTCCCTTCTACAATAAGAGTGGCAATTTTGGTCTTGTCTTTTGTTTCAATAACCACTTTTTCGCGGTGACCGGTTTGTTCATCAGCCTCTTCGCGATAGGTCACCCCTTCGATTACATTTTCAAATTTGATCTGACCGGTAATTTCAGCAACGATTACATTATTGAAGGGATCCCACGTACAGATGATCTCACCTTTTTTAATCTGCTGACCATCTTTTACCAATAGTGTTGCACCGTAAGGAACGTTATGAGTGATCATAAGACGATCATTTTTCACATCTGTGATCCTTACCTCTCCCGTACGACCGATAACGATCTGTACTTTTTCGCCATCATTATTTTGAGCAGTTACCGAACGCAAACCGTCGAATTGGATCGTACCATCAAATTTTGAAACAAGAGATGATTCTACTGAAGCAGAACCAGCCACACCACCCACGTGGAATGTCCGCAAGGTTAACTGTGTACCAGGCTCACCGATGGATTGTGCCGCAATGATGCCCACGGCATCGCCCTTCTGCGCCATATTACCGGTAGCAAGGTTTTTACCATAACATTTTACACATACCCCACGTTTGCTTTCGCAGGTGAGTACGGAACGGATCTCTACAGTTTCAATACCTGCTTCTTCTATTTCCTTGGCAACATCATCATCAATTTCCTCGCCGGCGGTTACAATAACTTCATCACCGAAAGGATCGTAAACATTATGGAGTGATGTGCGGCCAACGATCCGATCGAGCAATGGTTCCACAACCTCTTCATTGTCCTTTAATGCCGCGATCGCAATACCACGTAATGTTCCGCAATCTTCTTCTGTGATAACAACATCCTGCGCAACGTCAACCAGACGACGTGTTAAGTAACCAGCATCCGCTGTTTTCAGGGCCGTATCCGCCAAACCTTTACGCGCACCGTGCGTTGAAATGAAATAATCCAATACATTCAATCCACCTTTGAAATTAGAAAGGATCGGATTTTCGATGATCTCACTTCCTGACGAACCGCTTTTTCTCGGTTTTGCCATCAAACCTCTTATGCCGCACAACTGTTTGATCTGTTGTTTTGAACCCCGGGCTCCGGAGTCAAGCATCATGTACACGGAATTGAATCCCTGTTTATCTGTACTCAATTCACGGATCAATGTTTCAGTGATCCGTGTATCTACACGGCTCCAGATATCAACGATCTGGTTGTAACGCTCGTTGTTAGTGATCAGACCCATATTGTAATTATCCCAAACTTCATCTACTTCACCCTTCGCATTGTCAAGAACCTCTTCTTTGATGGATGGAATAATAAGGTCATTAATATTGAATGATAGTCCCCCCTGGAATGCCGTACGGAAACCAAGAAGTTTGATATCATCCAGGAATTTTGCAGTCTTGGGAACATTCGTGATCTGAATAATATCACCAATGATCTCGCGAAGATTCTTTTTAGTAAGAAGTGCATTGATATAACCCACTTCTTTTGGAACGAACTGGTTAAAAATAACACGGCCTACAGTTGTCTCGGTAAGTTTTCTTTTAATAAGACCATTCGGTTCACGAACATCAACTTTTACCTTGATATGTGCATGAAGATCTATCTGCTTTTCATTATATGCAATGATTACTTCTTCCGCGGAATAGAAATGTTTTCCTTCTCCCCTAACCTTCTCCGTGTCGGTCGTCTTCTTTCCCTTTGTGATATAATACAGACCCAATACCATGTCCTGTGAAGGCAGGGTAATAGGAGCCCCATTCTGCGGGTTCAGGATATTATGAGAAGCAAGCATCAATAATTGAGCTTCCAGTACTGCAGCATTGCTCAATGGCACGTGAACAGCCATCTGGTCACCATCAAAGTCGGCATTGAATGCTGTACAAACCAATGGATGTAACTGGATCGCTTTACCTTCTACCAGTTTTGGCTGGAAGGCCTGGATGGATAAACGGTGTAAGGTTGGCGCACGGTTTAACATCACCGGGTGACCTTTCAATATATTTTCAAGAATATCCCAAACGATCGCTTCTTTTTTATCTACTAATTTTCTTGCGCTCTTTACCGTTTTTACAATACCTCTTTCAATAAGCTTACGGATAATGAAAGGTTTAAACAATTCAGCAGCCATATCCTTTGGTAAACCGCACTCGTGCAATTTCAATTCAGGACCTACTACAATTACTGAACGACCTGAATAATCAACACGTTTACCTAACAGGTTCTGACGGAAACGTCCTTGCTTTCCTTTCAGCACATCACTGAGTGATTTCAAAGCACGGCCGCCTTCTGCTTTTACTGCATTTGACTTACGTGAGTTATCGAATAAAGAATCCACGGCTTCCTGCAGCATCCTTTTTTCATTACGCAGGATCACCTCAGGAGCTTTGATCTCCAATAATCTCTTCAAACGGTTGTTACGAATGATCACCCGGCGGTACAGATCATTCAGATCGGATGAAGCAAAACGGCCACCATCCAAAGGCACTAAAGGACGTAATTCAGGTGGAATTACCGGGATATATTGCATTACCATCCATTCAGGACGGTTGGTGATTCTTGAATTTGCTTCACGGAATGATTCTACAACACTCAAACGTTTCAAGGCATCCGCTTTACGTTGCTGTGATGTTTCCGTAGCAGCGGCATTCCGAAGATCAAAAGACAATTGGTCGAGATCGATCCTTGCCAGCAGATCATGAACTGCTTCAGCACCCATTTTAGCAATGAATTTCTGCGCATCATCATCAGGAAGATACTGGTTATCCTTTGGAAGATTTTCCAGTATCTCGAGATACTCTTCTTCTGTTAACAGGTCACCGCTTTTGAGATTTTTATCTTCGCGAATACCTGGTTGAATCACCACATACCTTTCGTAATAAACAATGCTCTCCATTTTCTTAGAACTCATCCCAAGCAAATAACCAATCTTATTTGGTAAACTTTTGAAATACCATATATGAACAATGGGAACTACCAGTTTGATATGGCCCATACGTTCGCGACGAACTTTTTTCTCTGTTACTTCAACACCGCAACGGTCGCAAACAATCCCCTTATAACGGATACGCTTATATTTTCCGCAGGCGCACTCGTAATCTTTCACAGGTCCAAAAATCCTTTCGCAAAACAAACCATCACGTTCAGGTTTGTAGGTACGATAGTTAATGGTTTCAGGCTTTAAAACTTCCCCATAGCTGCGCTCCAGTATGGAATCGGGTGAAGCTAAACCAATGGTAATTTTAGAAAATGAAGATCTTGGACGATTTTCCTTTTTGATTGCCATATTATTGATCTATTTTTTTGTCCTCCTTACTCCTGAGGGGAGTCGAGGGACGATTTTAGACTTTTTTTTTCACCGTTTGTAACGCTGTTCATATCTGTCCCCGCCGCTGCGGGCTCACTTGTACGTTCGGTTCTCTATTTAGCAGAGAGTTGGGAATTGCCAGTTGAAAAATATTCACCACTCACCATTCACTACTTTATTCAAACTTCAAATCCAATCCCAGTCCCCTCAATTCATGCACAAGTACATTGAACGATTCGGGAATACCTGGTCTGGGAATATTATCACCCTTCACGATAGCCTCATATGTCTTGGCGCGACCAATGATATCATCTGATTTAAGTGTGAGCAATTCCTGCAAAATATTCGATGCTCCATAAGCTTCAAGCGCCCAAACCTCCATTTCACCGAAACGTTGTCCGCCAAATTGCGCCTTACCACCTAAAGGTTGCTGTGTGATCAGGCTGTATGGTCCGATTGAACGGGCATGCATCTTATCATCAACCATATGGTGAAGTTTGATCATATAGATCACACCAACAGTAGCTTTCTGGTGGAATTTTTCGCCGGTTTCACCATCATACAAGAATGTATGACCGAATATCGGCAACTTCGCCTCTCCTATATAATCTGCAATTTCTTCTACAGTTGCACCATCAAAGATCGGTGTTGCGAAACGAACGCCCAGTTTCAACCCGGCCCATCCTAAAACGGTTTCATAGATCTGACCCAGGTTCATACGACTCGGAACACCCAGTGGATTCAAAACAATATCAACGGGAGTACCATCTTCCAGGAAAGGCATATCTTCTGCGCGAACGATCTTGGCTACAATACCCTTGTTGCCGTGGCGTCCGGCCATCTTATCTCCCACTTTCAACTTACGTTTTACCGCGATGTACACCTTCGCCAGCTTCAATACACCGGCAGGTAATTCATCACCGATAGAAATGTTGAATTTCTCTCTTTTATAACGTCCTAATTCTTCGTTGTACTTAATATTGAAGTTGTGAAGTAAGGTGTTGATCTGATTGTCTATCTTATCATCGCCCGTCCAACCCAACGGATTTACATTCTGAAAATCGATGGTGGAAAGATTTTTTGCATTGAACCTGGCTCCTTTGCCAATCTGCATTTCACCAAAGTTATTGCTAACACCCTGAGAAGGTTTTTCTTTCAACAGCGTCTGCAGTTTGTTTAACAACAATTCCTTCAGTTCTTCTACATTCTTCTCATGTATCTTTTCCAGTTTTTCCAGTGAGGCTTTTTCACGGATCTTGGCATTCTTATCTTTCTTTGCTCTCTGGAATAATTTTTTACCGATCACCACTCCTTCTACCCCGTTAGGTGCTTTCAGTGACGCATCTTTTGCATCACCTGCTTTATCACCGAAGATGGCGCGAAGTAATTTTTCTTCCGGTGTAGGATCAGATTCGCCTTTTGGCGTGATCTTACCGATAAGAATATCCCCTTCCTTAATGGCTGCACCCATGCGGATAATACCATTTTCATCCAGATCCTTGGTAGCTTCTTCGGAAACGTTTGGAATATCGGGCGTTAATTCTTCTTCACCCAGTTTGGTATCACGAACTTCCAGTTCATATTCAGAAATATGAATAGAAGTAAATAAATCTTCACGAACTACTTTTTCATTGATCACGATAGCATCCTCGAAATTGTAACCCTTCCATGGCATAAATGCCACCTGCAGGTTGCGGCCCAATGCTACTTCTCCGTTCTGAACCGCATACCCATCGGTAAGGAACTCGCCACGTTTCACACGCTGCCCTTTTTTAACCGCGGGTTTGTGATTGATACAGGTTTCCTGGTTAGTCTTAATGAATTTGGTCAGCTTATAGATCTGCAGATCATCTTCAAATGACACCAGGCGATCCGCTTCAGTACGATCATAACGAACATGAATTTCGCTACCATCCACATACTCCACGATACCATCCCCATCCGCTAATATCTGAACCCTCGCATCGCGGGCAGCCTTTGCTTCAAGTCCGGTTCCAACAATAGGCTGTTCAGGACGAATCAATGGCACCGCCTGCCGTTGCATGTTCGATCCCATCAATGCACGGTTCGCATCATCATGCTCAAGAAACGGGATCAGTGAAGCGCTTAAACCCACGATCTGGTTTGGCGCCACATCCATGAATTCAACTTCTGCTTTATCGAGTATCGGAAAATCACCTGTCTGGCGCGAAGAAACTTTTTCCTCCGAAAATTCACCCTTATCATTCAATGGTGCACTTGCCTGTGCTATTTTGGCTATATCTTCTTCCTCAGCGCTGAGAAAGGTCAGTCTCTTCAAATCAACTTTTCCATCATTTACTTTATGATAAGGAGTTTCGATGAAACCCATCTCATTGATCTTGGCGTGTACACATAACGTTGAGATTAAACCAATGTTTGGTCCTTCAGGTGTTTCAATCGTACACAAACGACCATAGTGCGAATAGTGTACGTCACGTACCTCAAAGCCTGCTCTTTCACGACTTAAACCACCGGGTCCAAGCGCAGAAATACGGCGCTTATGCGTGATCTCAGACAAAGGATTTGTCTGATCAAGGAATTGCGACAATTGTGAGGTACCAAAGAATGAATTGATCACGGAAGAAAGTGTTCTTGCATTGATCAGATCAACAGGTGTGAAAACCTCATTGTCCCGAACGTTCATCCGTTCACGAATAGTTCTGGCCATACGCGCAAGACCTACACCGAATTGAGCATACAGTTGCTCTCCAACGGTACGGACACGACGATTACTCAAGTGATCTATATCATCGATTTCTGCTTTACCATTGGTTAAACGAACCAGGTATTTAATGATCTCGATAATATCTTCCTTGGTTAATGTTTTTTGCTCAAGCGGCTGATGAAGATTCAGCTTACGGTTGATCTTATAACGACCAACTTCGCCCAGATCATAACGCTTATCGCTAAAGAATAATTTATCAATGATACCTCTTGCAGTTTCATTATCCGGAGCATCAGCACCACGCAACTGGCGATAGATATGCTGAACAGCTTCCAGTTCACTGTTTGAAGTATCTTTATTTAATGTGTTATAAATAATGGCGTAGTCACCCCCTACATCTTCTTTCTGAATGAAAACGCTTTTCACATCCATTTCAGAAACCATTTCGATGGCCTCTTCATCCAATACTGTATCTCGCTCAAGAACGATCTCATTTCTTTCAATCGATACAACTTCCCCTGTATCCTCATCAACAAAGTCTTCAACCCATGTTCTCAACACGCGGGCCGCTAATCTCTTTCCAATATATTTTTGCAGCGCTTTCTTTTCTCCTTTCACTTCATCTGCCATTCCAAACAGCTCAAGGATATCCTTATCTGTTTCAAAACCGATGGAGCGCAACAATGTAGTAACAGGAAATTTTTTCTTGCGGTCGATATACGCATACATTACATTGTTGATATCGGTTGCAAATTCCATCCACGCTCCCTTAAACGGAATTACCCTCGCAGAATAAATCTTTGTTCCATTCGGATGTATCGACTGACCAAAAAATACACCCGGCGAACGATGGAGCTGCGATACGACCACCCTTTCAGCGCCATTGATCACAAAGGTACCACGAGGGGTCATGTACGGAATGTTTCCCAGGAACACATCCTGAACAATGGTCTGGAAATCCACATGCTCCTCATCGTTACAGCTTAGCCTAAGCTTGGCTTTCAACGGAACGGCATATGTCAATCCGCGTTCCATACATTCTTCAATAGTATAGCGCGGCGGATCGATGAAATAATCCAGGAACTCAAGCATGAAGATGTTACGGGTGTCAGTAATAGGAAAATTTTCCTTGAACACCCTGAAAAGACCTTCGATGTTTCTTTTGTCCGGAGTCGTTTCTAACTGAAAAAATTCTTTAAATGATTGAATTTGTACTTCGAGTAAATCAGGGGCCTCTGCGAGATTCTTGGTCTTACCAAAGTTTACCCTGTTCTGCAGTTTTGTTGAAGACATATATTTTAAAACCGGTTTTAATTAATAAAACTCCATTGTTCACCTATATAGACAAAAAAATTACAGGAGAACCACTTGGTTCTCTGTAAACTGAAAAAGAGGCAGTTATGTTTTTACAACCATGAATGAACTAACCTCGGCTTAATTGATTTGTGAAAATGGACGGCAAAGGTAATCAATTACAATAAAAGAATATTGTTTTTACTCACAAATTTTAGACTGTCTGGGGAAAACAAAAAGGAGACCATAAAATATGGTCTCCTTTAAAGTAATGGAATATAACTTAATAGCCGGGATTCTGAGTCTTGAGATTCGGATTATTTAACATCTCCTGAACACCAAGCGGCATCAGTAAATGCTTTGCCTGTAGTGGCTGGTTAGAACTTTTGTTAATATGCCCTACAAAATCATCAAAACCTTTCGTGGTTTCATTGAATACTTTTCTCAAACGCACCATATCAAACCACGTAATTGCTTCAAAAGCGAGCTCGTGCCAGCGTTCTTTCCAAACTGCCTGCCTGAATGAAGCCTGGGTATAAGTTCCCAGGGCCGGAGTTGTAAGTTGTGCTCTGTCACGGATTCTTTTGAAAGCATCGTATGCTGTTTGATCTGGACCACCACCCTCATTTTTTGCTTCGGCATAGGTTAAAAGAACCTCTGCATACCGGATCATTGGCACATTTAAATCATTTCTTTTTGAACCAATTATACCGGGAGCTCCAAATGCCACAACATTGAAGTGTTTAAAGATATATGGTGCTCCGAGATTATAAACCGCGCCTGATCCATCCTGAAAGTAACTGGTGTAGAAATATCCCAGCTGATTTTTGGCCCTTAAGTCATCTGTTTCGTAAGATTGATAAAAAGACAAAGTAGGAACTGTACTTCCGGTGCCGCTTGCCCCATAGGCTGTAACTGGTTTAAAGTTGGGAAGCATATTTTCCATTGGATTTCCAGCCACATCAGCAAAATACTGGAGTTCAAAAATATGCTCTACTCTGTTTTCTGTAGCCAAACTATGCACGTCAGCATAGGTATTAAAGAGATTAATTGACCCGGGATTTGCATTTGCATAAGTAATTACCTCAAGGGCCTTGTCCGATGCGAGCTTGTAATGGCTTGCTCCTTTACTAAGAGGAAAGCCAGCCATAGTAAGATAAACCTTGGACAGTTGGGATTTAACGGCAGCTAATGAAACGCGACCGGTGGCATCCATCCATAAAAAACCTGCCGCTTCTGCGGCCTGCAAATCTTCGACGATAAGTTTATAAACATCTTCTACCGGCGCACGAGATGGAAAAAAATCATCTGAAGTCGCAGTTTGAGGCATTGTAACTATAGGTATATCTCCCCATAACCTTACAGCATAAAAGTAAGCCCAGGCTCTAAGAAACTTTGCTTCACCCAGTATTTTCTTCTTTTGGGCATCATCCATGGGAGTGATACCCGGGACTTTCTCCAGAACAAGATTTGCCTGTGCGATCACTCTATATAGGCCATTCCACCAATTAACGATATGCCCGGTGTTCCCATCATACGAAAGGGAATACAGATTGTTTAGATCCGAGTTCTGGGCAGTTTCTGTGGTGGTAGTGCCTGATACAGCCTCGAGCATTTGCCAGTTTGATGAAAAGATACCTGCCCCGCCGCCAAAGAACCGTGTGTCGGCATACACTGCAGCGATTGCAGCTTCGGCGTGTTCGGGTATCGTATAAAAGCTTTCCGCAGTAAGATTGGAAGGATCTTCTTCTTCAAGAAACTTCTTGCACCCCGATGTAAAAACCAGTGCTCCCCACAGCATGAAGAGTCCGGTACTTTTTATAATAGTAGATTTCATAATGAATTACTTTAAGAATTTAATGAATCGTTACAAAGCCACGTTTATGCCCAACATCCAAATTGTAGGCTTCGGATAGGTATGCCAATACATTCCTTGCGAAAATGCATTATTGGCATCATTAGCATAACCTCCTGTAGGAGTTGCTTCCGGATCACCGGTAAGCTCATCGCTAGCGATCATAAATAGATTTTGAACCGATGCATAGATTCTAAGCCTATCCAGTTTAATTTTACTGATGGTACCAGCTGAGAAATTGTAACTCAGTAAAATGTTTTTGCCGCGAATGAAAGATCCGTCCTTAATCCACCGTGTGTCAACGTTCGTTACATATCCGGCTCTTGTATCACGCAATTGCGCGATGGGTGTGTTTTGGTTTTGCGGGGTCCAGGCATTCAGGACAGTGCGATAACTGTTGGCAAGAGAAACGCGATCCTCACTTGAATGGGAAGTCATATCCAGGACATCATTACCATAAGAGTACTGCAGCTCGACAATAAGTCCAAAATTCTTGTATCGGAAATTATTTAAAAAAGCACCCCAGGCTTTCGGGCTTCCGTTGCCAATGATCATTCTATCAGCATCAGTGATAGCATTATCTCCGTTTACATCGAGATACTTAATGTCTCCGGGTAAAATTTTTAAATTATTACGATAGCTTACAAATTTTTCCGCTTTGGTTATATCAGCTTCACTCCAGGTTCCCAGGCGCACAAGACCCCAGAAAGAACCGGCGGCTTCTCCTATACGAATGATGTTTGTAGGATTCGTGAAATTTGCACCACCCACATTAAAGATGTCAGCAGGGGTGGCAAGCGACAGCACTTTGTTTCTGTTCAGAGAAATATTAAAAGTCGTGTTCCATGAAAAATCCCTCTTGTCAATAATTACGGCATTCAGTCCGAGTTCTACGCCCTTGTTTTCCATCGAACCGATATTTTTCCGGATCGTACCATAACCACTGGTTCTTGGTACCGGTGCATCTAAAAGCATATCTGTCGTTTTCCTATAATAGACATCTGCTTCTATTGATATCCTGTTTCGAAGCACTCCTAGTTCTACGCCAAAATCAAACTGGGCTGTTTTCTCCCACTTCAACTCCGGATTACCAAGCCTGTTCAGGCCTGTTCCGCCAACGCGCGTGTTATTGATGACAGCAGCATAAGTTGAACTTAGAAGTGCCAAAGACGAATAAGGCGGTATTTCAGAGTTACCTGTTAAACCAAAGCTCGTGCGTAGTTTTAAATTGGAAATTACGGAACTGTTGTTCATGAAATTCTCTTCGGATACCCTCCAGGCCAATGCCGCCGAAGGGAAAAAGGCGAATTTGTGATTGTCACCAAATTTAGATGAACCATCTGCCCTTCCGGTAAAGGTGAGATAGTATTTATCTTTCAGACTATAGTTGATCCTGCCAAAATACGAGTTGAACGCAAATTCAGAAGAGTTTGATGAAACAGTTGGGTTGGTACTGCCTGCTCCGAGATTGTTAAATAAGAAATAGTCTGTCGAAAAGTTTTCGACCCTCGTACCCGTGCTAAAAAAGTTTGTGTGCTGCCATGAAAGACCGAGCAACCCTGTTATCGAATGAATGTCGTTGAACTTCTTGTTGTATGTGAAATAGTTTTCAAGCGACCAAAAGGTTTCTCTGCGATGGTTTGATCCTGCAATACCTCTTTGATTAATTGCCAAAGTGCGGCTTTCAGAATTATTATTCTCCTGGGCGATAATATTGGTACCCAGTACAGTCCTCATCTCCAAACCTTTCGCGAGGTTAATATTTGAGTAAAGGCTACCTAAAGTTGTTTGCGTATTCAGAATATATCGTGTATCGATCAGTCGATGCACTACATTGAATCTGCCTTCCGCATTTGGATAGTGTCTGTTGTCGGCCCAGGTACCATCAGCATATTTTACAGGAAGAAAAGGAAAATCCTCAACGATGCTCCGGTTTACCTGGTCGCTTTGATCAATTATATTTTCTTCCTGGTGGTTATAGCTAAGGGTTCCGCCCACTTTTAACCACGGTTTAATTTGATCATCGAAAGAAAACCTTGCTGAATATCGCTTCAGATATGAAGTCATGATAAGACCCTGATCATTGCGATAACCTAAAGAAACTGAATAGGTACTTCGGTCATTCCCGCCCGAGAAACCCAACTGGTGATTTTGCCCGATTTTACTCTCAGTCGCTTCATCCATCCAGTCTGTATCAAATAAAGGATTTTTGTTGCTGTCGAAAATACGTGGATCCGTCCTGGCAAGTGCCGGGTTTCGGGAAACATAGCGACCAGCAGCCCATCCGGCAGGATCAAACTTTTCCATGTTTTTCCACGCCAAATCTTCGACCTCCAGGAACTCTTTTGCGTTCAAGACCTCTGGGTTGATTGGTCCAAGAGTTGGAACGCTGAAATCAGCATCATATGTTATTCGTCCCGGACCTGATTTGCCGCGTTTGGTAGTAACAAGGATAACTCCATTAGCACCTCTTGCACCATATATTGCTGTGGATGATGCGTCCTTTAGCACTTCGACTGAAACAATATCATTTGGATTTATATAGTCGATGGCCTGACTTGCTTGCGACTGATTTCCTACGGGGATAATTACCCCATCAATCACGTATAACGGGTTGTTTGAAGAGTTGATCGAACTAAAACCGCGTATCCGAATATTTGTTCTACCACCTGGCCGACCAGAATTTGAATTAACCTGAACCCCCGGAATTCTGCCTGCCAGGGCCTGGCTCAGAGAAGACGGTGGGCGTTCTTGTAGTTGGGCGGCCTTAACAGATCCCACAGCGCCGGTAAGATCAGATTTTTTTGCCGTGCCATAACCAATGACGACAACATCCTGTAAAGATTGTCCGCCTGGGGTTAAGGAAATGTTTAGGGTATTTGAACTGCCGAGAGCAACTTCCCGGTCTTCGAATCCGACAAAGGAAAAAATAAGTGCCTGGGCACTTGTCGGGGCATTGATACTAAAATTTCCGTCGGATCCGGTTTGGGTGGCCGTTTTTGTCCCTTTGACCTGAACGGTGACACCCGGTAAGGGTGAATTCCCCCTGGAGTCGCTGACAGTTCCCGTTACTGTCCGGGTCTGGCTAAATGCAAGCGATGCGAAGAACAAGAAAAAATAACTTAGAAAGCTTGCACGCATCAGAAAAGTACAAGGTTTTTTCATATGCAAAAGTTTGGTTGAAGTGAAGAAAAACTATAACGATTTAGCAAAATACGTAATAAACACTATTTGTCGAAAAATTTCATATGTCCGGCGAAAAAAACTTTGGTAGCCTCCTGGATATTAATTTCAAAATTGGATCTCATTTTCCTGGCGATATCATACAGACCTCAAGGTTGTTGTTTTTGCTGCAAGCCGAAAATGTTTTTCTTAGATTCTTTGCCCTGGTACTTTGAAATGAAAGAACTGTTGTAATTAAATGCAATTCGCAATTAACGTCAACATTTACAATATGAATCTGATTCAATATTATCATTTCCTGAAATCTTTTCAAAAAAAATTTCATGTTGAATTACGAAGTAAAAAAACAGGCGACACTTCGACCTGGCTAACCGTATCCTTTATTTCAATTTTGCCTAACTGTTGCATCAGTAGCTGAATGGCTAATTTCGCTATTGCTTCCACTGGTTGTTGGATCGACGTGATCGAAGGAGAAAAAAGTCTGAAAATTTCATGGTCATCGAAACAAACCATGGCTATATCGCCTGGAATTGACAGGTTCAGGCTTTTTATACTTTCCAATCCATAAACTCCCAAATAGTTGGCCGCAAACATGATAGCCTCGGGTTTATTTTTTAGAATGAAAGTATTAATGTTTTGTACAATATCCTGTTCGGGATCTTTATACCCGGTTTCCAACAATAATCGTTTATTAAAGGGAATATTATTCGATTGCAATGTTTCCAGGTACCCTCTTTTTCTTTCCTGCATCTGGATCATGGGTATATCATTGCATACAAAACCGATCTTTCGGTATCCTTTTTCAATCAAATGCGTGATAGCCTGTGATACTCCCTGGTAATTGTTAACGAGAACGTAAGGCAGATTTGTACCTGAAAAATAACTGTCCATTAAAACAAGGGGCTTTCGATTGACCGAAAGATTTTCTATTTCTTTTTCCAGGCCTTCGGTGGGAATAATTAAATAGCCATCCACATGATACTGATATAACATTCCTAACAATTCACGGGCTTTTTTTATTTCGTTGCCGGTACTGCAATAAATTACTTTATAGCCAAAATGTTCGGCTTCACTTTCAATGATCCGGGCGAGAGAAGCAAAAAAATTGCCTGATATAGTATCTACTACCAATCCTATAATTTTCGATTTGCCAGTGCGCAAACTAACCGCTACATTATTGGGTTGGTAATTCTCCCGCTTAGCAACTTTGAGTATTTTATCGGCAAGTTTATCGCTTATACGCATTTCTGTTGCCTTTCCATTCAGCACGAACGATACGGTAGAAGGAGATGCTCCAACCATTCTGGCTATATCTTTAAGAGATACTTTTTTCATGCAGAAATGTTTCTACCATGGGATATTGCCTGCTAAGCTAAATAAAAATGCATGAAGACCTAAAATACAAACCCCCCCGCTATGCGGGGGGGTTTGTATAAGTACTTATGAAAAGTATTATTGAATTTCAACATCGGCACCAGCTTCTTTCAGCTTAGCAACCACTGTTTCAGCATCGGCCTTGCTTACACCTTCTTTAATAGGTTTCGGAGCGCCGTCTACCAGATCTTTGGCTTCTTTTAAACCTAAACCGGTAATATCTTTTACGATTTTCACCACGTTAAGTTTGTTAGCACCACCGCTTTTAAGAATTACATTGAAAGAAGTTTTTTCCTCTACCGCGGCAGCACCGCTACCAGCAGCAGGACCAGCAGCAACCGCTACTGCAGCAGCAGCAGGTTCAATGCCGTATTCTTCTTTCAGGATCTTAGCTAATTCGTTTACTTCTTTCACAGTCAGATTTACCAACTGTTCAGCAAAAGCTTTTAAGTCTGCCATAATTGTCAATTTTTTCCCCCTTCACTTCCAAGTTAAGCGGATCCGGAGGATGGTTTAAAAAAATTTTGCCTTTATTGCCCCTCAGGCCTGGGAGTATGTTAAATGCGTGATATACGATGTGAGATGCAAGATGCAGCACTGAAATCGTACATCTAACATCTTACATATTTATTGAATTCTTTCTTCCAGTGCTTTTACCAGGCTTGCCAGTTTACCACCAGCATTTAAACCGCTGATAACGTTTTTAGCAGGCGACTGCAATAATCCAATGATATCACCAATAAGATCCTGCTTGCTTTTTAAAGATGTTAATGTCTTCAGTTGATCATCGCCGGCAAAAACATCACCATCAATGAAAGCAGCTTTTAATACAGGTTTTTCACCATTGCTGTCTTTGCGGAAAGTGCTGATGATCAAAGCAGGTTCTTTTGCACTTTCAGAAAACAACAGCGCAGTCACGCCATGCAATGATTCGTATACGTTTGAAAACCGATCGTTGTTCAATCCTTCCAGTGCTTTGCGGATGAGGGTGTTCTTCGCCACCTTCATTTCCACATTTTTGTCAAAACATATGCGCCTGAGTTTCGACACCTGGGCAACACTCAGGGACTCTGTATTGGTAATATAGAAGTTATTATATTGAGAGAATTTCTCTTTCAACACTTCAATAGCTTCGTTTTTTTCTTGTTTAGTCATAACAAATAATTGAATCTGTTAACAGATTAGTTCATTAATGATTTAGTGTCTATGGAAATACCAGGGCTCATGCTGCTGGCCATAAAAACACTTTTCAGATATGTTCCTTTGGAAGAGGAAGGTTTTGCCTTGATGATTGCATTAATCAGCTCGTTACTGTTTTCAGCAATTTTTTCAGGAGTAAAACTCACGCGCCCAATTGAAGCATGAACTATACCTGCCTTATCTACTTTAAAAGCGATCTTACCACCTTTTACTTCATTGACAGCTGCAGCTACATCATTAGTCACAGTACCTGTTTTTGGGTTGGGCATCAGGTTACGGGGGCCTAGTATTTTTCCAAGCTTCCCAATCCTTGGCATTACAGAAGGAGTGGCAACAATAACATCAATATCCACCCAGCCGGCTTCAATTTTTTGAACAAATTCATCCAGTCCTACAAAGTCGGCACCCGCGGCTCTGGCTTCCGCTTCCTTTTCAGGGGTACATAGCACCAATACCTTCTTGGTTTTACCCGTACCATGTGGTAAGTTTACAGTGCCCCTGATAGCCTGGTCAGCTTTTTTAGGATCTACCCCCAAGCGGATATGTAAGTCTACAGACGCATCGAATTTTGTAGTATTTACTTCTTTTACAAGTGAAGATGCTTCTTTTAGTGAATAAGCCTTGCTTTTATCAACCTTACCTTCAACTACTTTTCTTTTTTTAGCGAATCCCATTTTCATTCAGTTTTTGAAAGTGATAGTTTAATTTTCCCAGGGTGCTTTACCATCAACGGTAATACCCATACTACGAGCCGTACCAGCAACCATGCGCATTGCGCTATCGACGGTAAAGCAATTAAGATCACTCATTTTGTCCTTGGCAATTGCCTCGACCTGTGACCAATTTACTTTGCCTACTTTGCTGCGATTAGGCTCTTTGGAACCACTTGGTAGCTTAGCAGCTTCCAGCAACTGAACGGATGCGGGAGGAGTCTTGATAATGAAATCAAAAGACTTATCAGAATAAACAGTGATTAATATAGGAAGCACTTTTCCCATTTTGTCCTGCGTGCGTGCGTTGAATTGTTTACAGAATTCCATGATATTAATACCCTTGGAACCCAATGCAGGACCTACAGGAGGGGCAGGATTAGCCTGGCCGCCCTTTACCTGTAGCTTTACGTAGCCGGTAATTTCTTTTGCCATTTTTTTCAATTTTTGGTGATAGCGTCCCACTCAAGGCGGAACTCCCAAATGCCATGTATTAAAGAACTATAATTTGGGGTGGCAAAACTAGGAAACTTATGGTAATAAATGAAACTTTTTTTTGCGGCCTTCGGTTGCCGCAAATAAGGGTCAATGAAAACTAACCAACAACTGTGTTCTTCAATTATCAGCATCCGGATAAGGACGATCAGACAAGAATGTGTTTGCCTTATTTTATCCAACAAAAGATTTCGTGTAACCGTATTATTTTCCAATAACAAAGTATTGGAATAGTTTTTTTCCAAATGAATTTTTCTCCGTAGCTTTTACATTAATTTATTTTTTCCGCGCATTTAAAAAGAATTTTCCCAACACTAAAAACAAATCACACTATGGCTAAAGCAAAGAAAAAGTCAGCAAAAAAAGCAGCTCCTAAAAAGGCAGCGAAAAAATCTGTAAAAAAAGCTGCGAAAAAAGCTGCACCTAAAAAAGCCAGTAATAAAAAAGCTGCAAAAAAGGGAGCTTCTAAAAAATCAGCGCCTAAAAAAGCCGCAAAAAAAGGAGCTTCAAAAAAATCAGCACCCAAAAAAGCAGCGCCAAAAAAGGCGGCGCCTAAAAAGGCAGCAAAAAAATCGTCCGGACGTAATAATACTTCTTCGAAAAAAAGTGGGGCAAGAAAAGGAGGCACAGGATCGGGGTCTACATCAACCAATCCAGCGCCGGTCCAGGAACCGTCTACCACAAATGAAGGTGGTATGAATGATGTACCTTCCAACGACAATGGAAGTATGTAGCCTATCACAAATTTTTAAACCCTCTGTTTTGCAGAGGGTTTTTTTATGCCTTATATTTTTTAAGGTAAAGTAAAATCAGGTGTAGATACCAGTTATATCAACTAAGTTTTTCTACCTGCATGTAATTTAATTCCACAGGTGTTGAGCGTCCAAATATCTTTACGGTTACTTTCAATTTCTTTTTTTCATCATTTACCTCTTCAATGATACCATTAAAATCATTGAACGGCCCTTCGATGATCTTGATCGTTTCACCAACGATAAAAGGCTCGCTCATGCTGACACCACCGGCTTCAGCCATTTCATCCATCTTCCCTAGCATCTTATTGACTTCGGCCTTACGCAATGCAATGGGATCTTCTTTTCCTAAAAAATGAATAACATTCGGAGTATTCTTTATAGCATCGCGGAGGTCATCAGATAGCTTTCCCTCAGTCACTTCGACCATTACATACCCGGGATAGTAGTTCCTTTCGCGCATAACCTTCTTTCCATTCTGCACTTTATAAACTTTTTCGACCGGCAGAAAAACCTGTTTAACGACCTCGGTCCAACCACCTCTCGACGTTTCTTTATCCAGGTATTCTTTTACCTTTCTTTCTTTTCCACTGACTACACGCAACACGTACCATTTGGTTTCCTGCTGTTGTTGAACTTGATTTTCCATTATCCAAAAAATGAATAGATTAATTTCAAACCGGATTGAGCTACAAGATCCATAGCCCATACCACACCGGTAATTACTAAAGTGGCTACCAATACAATGACCGTAGACTGCTGCAACTGACTCCATGTTGGCCAGCTCACTTTCTCTAACAATTCCCGGTAAGATTCCTTAAAGTAAGTTGTGACTTTGTTCATGTAATTTAATTTGCTAATTAGCTGATATGCTACTGTGCTAATTTAATTGTTGTGGCTTTAATGCTTTCATATCAGCATATTAGCACATCAGCATATTAGCACATTAACCAGCACGGGCACTAGGATTCGAACCCAGATCGAAGGTTTTGGAGACCTCTATTCTACCATTGAACTATGCCCGTAGAAAGCTAAAAGCTATCCCGAAACATTCAGGACAGCTTTTAGAAATTATATTGTAAAGATAATGATCTTTTACAAAGCCTAAAGCCGAAGCTTTCAAGCCGGCTTATTTTAGAATCTCAGTAACCTGACCAGCACCAACTGTACGACCGCCTTCACGGATCGCAAACTTCAAACCTTTCTCCATCGCGATTGGCTGAATTAACTTTACAGTAAGGTTAGTATTATCACCTGGCATTACCATTTCAGTGCCGGCAGGAAGTTCACATTCGCCGGTTACATCCGTAGTACGGAAATAAAACTGTGGACGATACTTATTAAAAAACGGGGTATGACGACCACCTTCTTCCTTGCTTAACACATATACCTCACCCTTAAATTCAGTGTGGGGTGTAATGGATCCAGGTTTACAAAGAACCATCCCACGTCGGATCTGTGTTTTTTCAATCCCCCGTAATAACAGCCCGGCATTGTCTCCAGCTTCACCCTGATCTAATAATTTACGGAACATTTCAACACCAGTTACAACAGAAGCCAGCGGAGCTTCCATCAAACCAACAATTTCAATAGCTTCTCCTACTTTAATACGACCTCTTTCAATACGACCAGTGGCAACTGTACCACGACCTGTGATAGAAAACACATCTTCCACAGACATCAGGAATGGTTGGTCCACCGGGCGTGGAGGTAATGGTATATAACTGTCAACTGCATCCATTAACTGATCAATTGCCTTTACCCATTTTTCGTCTCCGGCTAATGCTCCGGTTGCAGAGCCTTGAATAATGGGAGTATTGTCTCCATCAAAACCATAAAAGGTAAGTAATTCACGGATCTCCATTTCAACCAATTCAAGAAGTTCCGGATCATCTACCAGGTCAACCTTATTCATAAACACAACCATACGGGGAACACCAACTTGTCGGGCCAGCAAAATATGTTCTTTTGTTTGAGGCATTGGTCCGTCGGTAGCAGCCACAACCAGTATTGCACCATCCATCTGAGCTGCTCCGGTAATCATATTCTTTACATAGTCAGCATGCCCGGGGCAATCAACGTGGGCATAGTGCCTGTTCGCGGTTTGATACTCTACGTGAGCAGTATTTATCGTAATACCTCTTTCCTTTTCTTCAGGAGCGGCATCAATTTCATCGTATTTCTTTGCAGTTGCCAACCCCTTCGCAGCAAGAATGCTGGTAATAGCGGCCGTCAAAGTAGTTTTTCCATGATCTATATGACCAATAGTACCAACGTTGAGGTGAGGTTTATCCCTCTTAAAAGTCTCTTTTGACATCGTTATCTGTTTTTAGTTGTGTTTTTACAATGTTTGTTTTATGCAAGTCCGCTTCTGAAAGTCTGTTCAACTACCCTAGCGACGCACTCTTCTACTTTTTTCACTGTGCAAGCTATTGAATAAAATCAACAACCTTCCCAGGACACCGTTCTAATTGTTCTTCAGCCAAACCTGGAGCCGTTGATGAGAATCGAACTCCCGACTAGGTCGGGACGCTCTATCGAAAGTCAACACACTTCAAAAGCACTGAGCCGTTGATGAGAATCGAACTCACGACCTCTTCCTTACCAAGGAAGTGCTCTACCACTGAGCTACAACGGCTGGTAAAGATGTGAGCCATCCTTTCGCAATTTTTTCTTCCCGACCAAAGTCGGGAGGCTCTACCACTGAGCTACAACGGCGCAGTTCAGTGAGCAGTTCTCAGTAAGCAGCTGGCAAGGCAGCCTAAACTGCAAACTGCGACTGACATGAGCGGGAGACGAGGCTCGAACTCGCCACCTATAGCTTGGAAGGCTATCGCTCTACCAAATGAGCTACTCCCGCAGACATAATGTGCTAATAAGCTAATTAGCCAATTTGCTAATGCAGCATAGTACAGCAAAAAAAGAACTTCTGTTTATTCATTAGCATATCAGCATATCGGCTAATTAGCTCATTAAATTGTGGGCAAGGATGGATTCGAACCACCGAACTCCGAAGAGGACAGATTTACAGTCTGTTGCCGTTGGCCACTTGGCTACTTGCCCAAATTTTCAGAGCCACTTGCCGGAATCGAACCAGCGACCTACTGATTACAAATCAGTTGCTCTACCAGCTGAGCTAAAGTGGCAATTTAGAACCCTACACCGCGTGTATTTTCTTTACAAAGCTATTTGGTAATCGCCTGGTCCCATTTTAAAGAACTTCCTATGCACACCAATCCACCTATTTTTTTGGGAAGGCAAAGGTAAACGAATTTGTTAAATCCCAAAATTTTGATCTGTAATTTTTTAGCGTTTGATATTGCAAAAAAGAAATTGCAATTAAATAGTTCACTTCACAGCAGTCTCTCTACTAATCTGGCATATAGAAGGGGCATAAATCGATGGGGGAAATTTTAATTAAGCTACGCGGTTGTCAAAACAAGTCTCCGCTGCTTTATAAAAAAAGAAAAACCTCCGAAGAGGTTTTATTTACATGATCATTTAAGCTACCTGTTTTTCTTTTTGTCTTTTTATTTGATTTATTAAAGATCCCAGCGCTGCTTCGAACGACTCTTCAAAGGATTTGGAAGAGGCTTTGACAAAGAATTGATGCCTGGGAACCTGTACTCTTATTTCTGCGATTTTGTCTTTGATTTTGTGTACCACATTATCCAATTTTAAAAATACATCTACTTTAATAATGCGGTCATGAAAGGTGTTGATCTTTTGAAGTTTTTTAGATATGTATTCTGTCAATTTTGAATCGGCATTAAACCGCACGGTCTGAATGTTAACGTTCATAAATCGCAATTTAAGTGAACAATAAATTAAAGAACTAACCAGTTTGCACTCTAGAGGTTCAAGATGAAATTACTTCAGGCGTGGTTTTTTTCCAAATTAAAATTTCATGAAATAAAAGGCTGTTTTCCAAACATTAACATTAGGCTTTCGGATGAGCTTTTTTATGCGCATCTTTGAGTTTCTCGATGGTATTATGCGTATAAACCTGCGTTGCCGCAAGGCTGCTGTGTCCAAGAAGCTCTTTTACAGAATGTAGGTCGGCCCCGCGGTTTGTAAGATGGGTCGCGAAACTATGCCGCAAAATATGGGGACTTTTTTTGATGATGGTAGTTACCATACTCAGGTATTTCCTTACTACCAGGTAAAGATATTTGGGATAAAGCCTGCGGCCTTTTTGGTTTACCAATAAATAAGTGCGGTCTGCAACATTTGTTTGGTTTTTTTCCTGCACGTACGCATTTATCAGAGAAAAAAGAGCTTCGTTTATAGGTATTATTCTTTCTTTGTTACCCTTACCAGTCACCTTGATCACAGAACGATTAACCTGATTTTCCTTCAAATTTAAAAGCTCAGACAAGCGAATGCCGGTATAATAAAAAATATGTATGGCCAGTTTATCTGTTCTGCCATTCCAGGAATCGGGAAATTCCACTTTGTTCAGTAAAACATGAATGTCCCGCTCATCCACAAACACTGGCAATCTTTTATTGAGCTTTGGCGATACGATCGTGAACATGGGCGATTGTTCTATGACCCCTGTTTTAACCATATACTTAAAAAATGACTTTAAGGCTGATATCTTCCGGTTGAGCGTTTTGGAACTAATTTTTTGCTCCTTTAATGAGGCGAGCCAGCTTCTGATAAGGCCCGAGGTAATTTCTGAAAGAGGCAATTGACCATAGGTAAAATGAAGGAAGCCAAGAAATTGGCTGAGATCGTCCTGATAAGCCCGAATGGTATTCGCAGAGTACCGTTTCTCGAATTTTAGATAATCGAGAAAGGATCGGGTATCCCCATTAAATGGTATTTCCATAAAATAAAATAGCTACAAAGCTATAAAACTTTGCAGCTATGATTATAGTAAAGCTGATGAAGGTTATTCCTCGATCTGACCGCTGGCTACTTTTTGCTTGTAAATAGCTTTTAATACCTGCCCGCGACGTTTAATCGACGGCTTAATAAACGATTGGCGCTCTCTCAGTTGTAACAATATTTTTGCCTTCTCAAACTTCTTTTTATACTTTTTGAGGGCCTTATCTATATTTTCGCAATCTTTTGAATCAATAATGAGCATATATGATACCTCTTTAAAATGATTAAGGGCTGCAAATATAGAGCGAAAATCAGAAATCCGGAAATCTAAATACAAAAAAAACGAATTTCGAGTGCATGTTTACAGGAATTATTGAAGCAACAGGGGTAATTGAGGAAATTATCTCGAACGGCTCTAATAAAAGCTTTCGGATCTCATCTTCCATTTCGGGTGAGTTAAAGGCAGATCAGAGTGTGGCTCATAACGGCGTTTGCCTAACCGTTGAATCTACACATGATAAAGGTCACCAGGTAACTGCTGTCCAGGAAACACTTGCAAAAACCAATCTTGAAGACTGGAAAAAAGGGGACCTCGTTAATCTGGAGCGTTGTATGCTTATGAATGGCAGGCTTGATGGTCATATTGTTCAGGGGCATGTTGATACTACCGGGGAGTGTATTGGTAAGAAATCTTTGGACGGAAGCCATATATACAGATTTCAATTTCCGAAAGCTTTTACAAAATTGATCATAGAAAAAGGATCGATCAGCGTAAACGGGGCTAGTCTTACAGCATTTGATGTTGGACCAGATCATTTTTCAGTGGCAATTGTACCCTATACGTTCAGGTATACCAATATCGGGCAGGTAGATCCCGGTTCAATTGTCAATCTTGAATTTGATATCGTTGGAAAATACATAAGCAGGATACTCCAACAGTGAATTAATTTTTAATATCTTTTCTTATATGGTTCATAAAAGGCTGATTGAGAAATACAAATCACTTCGTAAACAATCTTATTTGAATACTCTTGGAAAGTACCGATTCCAATATGCTTTCGCCGGAGTTGGACATCACAGCATCAGTAACTTGTATCCTTGTCTTGAAAGCTTGCGTGTTCCCTTAAAATTTATCTATTCCCGTAATCTGTCCAATGCGGAAAAATTCTCACATCATTTCAATGGTTGTATTGCGACTGCTGATATTCAAGATATATTAACCACCCCCGAGGTCAAGGGAATGTTCATATGCACGGAGCCTTCACAACACTTTCCGCTACTGATGCAGGCTATGCAGGCTGGCAAGCACGTTTTTATTGAAAAGCCGCCCTGCCGTACATTATCCGAGCTGAAAGATCTGATTAAGGTTCAGGGAAACAATATCTGCATGGTAGCACTCCAGCGACGGTTTTCTACCATCAACAGGCTTTTAAAACGCTATCATTTAACCCGCAAAGCTAGTACTTACGTTTATCGTTACTGTACCGGAGCTTATCCCGAAGGTGATCCGATAACAGAATTATTCATCCATCCCATTGATAATGCAGTCCAACTCTTTGGAGACCTGGCAACCCTGGAAACGCAAAAAATAGATCACGGCAATGGCATCAGTTTTCACCTTTTAGTGAAACATGTTAATGATGTTCAGGGAATGATTCAGCTATCTACCGCTTATTCCTGGGCTGGTGCTTTTGAAACGCTTGAGATTAACACAACCGATCACATTGTATACGCGAACTATCCCAATGAATTAAAAACAATCGAAAAGTCCGGCACTCTGTTGAAAATTCCAAAAGAAAAAGTTTGGTCTGGTCCCGAAGCACACAAAATTTATTTCAGCAATAGCGGTTTTGTACCCGGAGCCACCGATAATAGTTTCATAGTACAGGGATTTTACCCTGAAATCAAACATTTCCTTTCCCTTACCGAATCTGGCAAAAATGATCATTGGGGTAGTATTGCTTCTTTATATACTTCATATAGCGTGATGGATCAACTTGCATTAGCTGATAAAAATGGCCAGGCGAAGAAAGAATTTTAACATAAAAACATCCACATAAATTGAAAGAGCCAATTACTACTATATTGGTAATACCATGTTTCAATGAAGAACTAAGGATAAATGAACAGGACTATTTAAATTTCTCCCATTCGCATCCTGATCACCTGCTTCTTTTTATAAACGATGGAAGTACTGATAATACTGAGCTCCTTCTTCAAAAAATGATTGGTAAAAGAATGAACGTAAAATTATTCTCCCATAAAAAAAATAATGGAAAAGCAGAAGCAGTAAGAAATGGAATAGAATATGCGCTGCGGAATTTTCAATTTCGTTTTATTGGTTTTATGGATGCGGATTTATCGACGCCTTTGTCGGAATGCTTGGTATTGGAAAAGGAATTTGAAAGCAATCCCAGACTTGAAATAGTTATGGGCACAAGAGTACAAATGCTAGGAAAAACTATAAAAAGAAATCTTTTCAGGCATTGGTTCAGTAGAATTATTGCAACACTGATATGTAAAGTGCTGGATGAAGCGGTGTATGATACGCAATGCGGAGCCAAACTATTTTCGAAATCTGCCGCGGAACAATTATTCAATGAAAAATTTTTAAGTAGCTGGCTGTTTGATGTTGAGATTCTTGCAAGACATAAAAACATTGTCGGTAAAGAGGATTTTAAATTTACGGTGAAAGAAGTACCAGTAAATGAATGGACCGAAAAACAGAATTCAAAATTACGATATCATTCCGTTTTTAAACTATTGCTTGATCTCTATAAAATTAAAAAGCATTATTTTTAGTTCTCCATGCCAGCACAACCAAGTATTGCTTTAGTATTGTTGAACTATAATGGCAAAGAATATCTTGAGCGAAACCTTCCTTTCATTAAAAAAACGCTTTACAAGAACAAGATAATTTATGTAATAGACAACAATTCCGGTGATGATTCTGTGAGCTATCTTTGTTCGCACCACCCTGATGTTGTTTTAATTAAAAATTCCAAGAATCTCGGGTACGCCTCCGGATACAATTTTGGTCTTTCGCGTATCGAAGCCGAATATTTCATACTCCTAAATACAGATGTTGAGGTTACCGAAAATTTTATAGAACCTGTGATACATCTTATGGAAACTGATAAAAATATAGGAGTTTGCCAACCAAAAATTCTATCACTTTCACAAAAAACTTATTTCGAGTATGCCGGAGGAGCGGGAGGATGGATGGATATAATGGGATATACATTTGCACGCGGAAGAATATTCGACGAGTATGAGCAGGATATTGGTCAATTCAATGACAATCGCGAAATTTTCTGGGCCAGTGGTGCATGCATGATAATAAGGGCCTCACTGTTTAAAAAATTAGGAGGCTTTTATGAATATTTTTTTATGTACTATGAAGAAGTAGACCTTTGCTGGCGTGTACATGCCGCAGGATATACCGTTGCTTCCTGTGGACAGGCGGTGATCTTTCACAAAGAAACGGACAGGCTTTTGTATCAGTCACCGGAAAGACTGTATTATCTTTTTAGGAATAATCTAATAATGCTTCACCGAAATCTTCCAATCTCCTCTGCATTTTGGACGGTTCCGGCAAGACTGATGCTCAATATAGTTGCCTTGTTCTATTTCATCGTCAAAGGACATTTAAAAATATCCCTGAGAGCAGCCGTCGCTCAAATTGATTATTTGAAATGGGCGCTATTGAATAAAGACCTTCCTACTGCTAATAACAAAAAATCATTGTTCCAAATAACATCAGTATACAAGGGTTCCATTCTATATCAGTTCTACATTCTTGGAAAAAAGAAATTCAACGATATTGTAAAGTTTTAAATCTGAATTCTTCAGCGGCATACATGACCAGATCTACCAATATTACCAAGATTATCCTTTCAACTATTCTGTTCGTTTATTTCATATTCGCAATACAACCCTGGAATTTATATTTCCTGAATGACGATTTTGTGCATATTCCGCTTAGCGCTAAAACTCAATGGATCCATTTCCAGTTTTTCAGGCCTGTTGCAAATTTACTGACAGCCGCTGAAGTGAAGTTGTTTGGCACCAACTCATTAGGATTTCATATTACTTCTCTTTTATTGCATATTTTTTCTACTTTTTGTGTAAGCATACTATGCAACCAACTCATTTATAAATATGGTGATCAGGCACAATACAAGAATGCAGGATTCGTAGCAGGCTGTCTTTTCTTTATTTACCCATTTCATAGTGAACCACTGATGTGGATCATAGGCCGTATTAGCATGATCGCAACACTCTTCATCATCATCTCCATAATCTTTTTCCTGAAGCGGTCGCAACATTCTTTTTACTATCTACTATCGCTGCTGTCTTTTGTAATAGGCTTATTTTCGTATGAAATTACCTGGGTGGTACCCGGTCTTGTTAGCGTTATAACGCTTGTTGAGTATCTAAAACTACAAAAGCGCATAAAAAAAGAAATCCTGTATCTATTGCCATTCTGGATTTTATTTGGCATTTTTCTGCTATTACGACATATGGTTTTGCGGCAGTTGATTACAGAATATGAGGTGCTGGGCAGGGATATGTCGGTTTTCTCGCTTGTGGCAAATTTCTTTCGGCTTTTGGCACGCACCATGGTACCACCGACCCAAAACACCATAGAGTTCATAGTTATTTTTTCTGCCACAATATTCGTTTTGCTGGGATTCATTCTTTTCATTGCGAAGAGAAGAGCTGTCAAATTATTACACGTCTTACTCGTCTTATTTCTTATCATTTCATATCTGCCAACCATAGCTATTGGCATAGATACGCATGGTTCTGAAGGTGAACGATATTTGTATTTTCCTTCTGTGTTTTGGATATTATTGCTCACAATGCTTATATATGAGCTATCAGGAAAGATAGGCACATATGTTTTTTTCTTGATTGCAGCAGCCTATTCTCTGCTTTTAGCCACCTCTGCTTTAAACTACCAACACGCCTCTCATGTTGCAAAAAATATACTGTCTGTTTTCAATAATCGCCCGGCGTTTAAAAAAATAATAGCCATCAATATTCCTGCAAATTATAGGGGAGCAATGATTTTCCGAAGCGGATTTGCAGAGGCGATTGATTGGATGTATCCCCATATGAATGTAGATACCATCATTGTAGTGCCTGCAAAAAGAACTTATGAAAAAATATCGCTACCTGTAAAAATCATAAAGAAAGAGGATCTGACCGCTCACTATATAAAAGCATCAACAAGTGATAATAAAAATTACACGCTCTATTTTAAAAATCGGATTATTGAATACAACTCTACTCAGGACCTGCTTATTTTTTTTAACGAAACCGGTGTTGGCGAGGTCTTATATCCGCACCCTTAAGTCGAATTTATGATATATCTTAGCCGCCCGGGAGTAGCGACACATGTACAGTTTCAATGATTATATGCAGCGTGGGATGGTTTTTGTTCGCAACCAGGCTTTTCCTTCCAAAAAACGGCTATCCAGCCTGATGATTTATGCAACTGACCTCTGCGACAGTGCGTGTAAGCATTGCCTGATCTGGGCAAAAAGACCCATCACTCACCTCGCCAAAGAAAAAATATTCGATTTAGTAAGTAATAATAAATGCATAACCGCCTCCACCACTATTGGCCTTGAAGGCGGTGAATTTCTGCTGCATCCTGATGCTTTGGAAATTATGCAGTGGTTTAAAATCAATCACCCAAAATTTGACCTTCTCAGCAATTGCCTGAAACCTGTAAAACTGATCCAGGCGGTGAAAAAATATACCCCCCAGAGGCTATGGATATCTTTGGATGGAGATAAAGAAAGTTATTTGCATATGCGTGGGAAAGATGGCTATGATGGTGTACTTCATGTCATTCATGAACTGAAAGACATCGTTTCAATATCAGTGATGTTCACACTTTCTCCATACAACGATTTTGCAGATATGAAGCATGTTGCGGAGATCTGTAAAAAAAATAATGTGGATATGAGGGTCGGCATTTATAATAATATCGCCTTTTTTGATACCATCGATAAAGCGCATATAACAGAGATTGGGATGAAAAAAGACGGCGAAATCATGACTTTTAAAGCCGTTGAAGAAAAGAAACTTAAATCAAAACAGGTGCTTGAAATAACAGGTTTATCATCATCGGAAGATTTTACCGACGAAATTCCTGAAGAGATTAAAGAATTCAAAGAAAACTATGATTTCCTTGTACTTTATAATAAATGGAAAAACAAAAAGACCCAGTTAAGATGCTTCAGTATTTTCGACAGTGTTATCGTTCTGCCAAACGGTGATGTTCCGATTTGCCAAAATCTGGATCTTAAGCTTGGAAATATAAATCAACAATCTTTGGACAATATTTTGAAGTCATCTGAAACGATTGATCAGCAGAATTGGCACAGTAAAAATTGTAATGCATGCTGGATCAATTACCACAGAAAATATGATGTTGTTTTATACAAATCCTTTGAAAATTATTTTGGCAGATGGGCAACCCGGAAATTGTTTGGATTCTACCAGTGGGATGAAAAAAACAATACCACCTACAAAGAACTATTTAGTCAGCAATAATTCTATGTGAAAAGACAGTCGGATATTGTAAATTATTATTTTCAGACGCTATTAAACTTTTTTCCCTTTCATTGCAAAACTCACCGCTGCATCCATGACCCTTTCAGCAAAGGGACGCGATATATCATTGAGTATCCCGATCTTTTTTTGAATTGTGTCTTTATCATCTGTAAACATGACCTCCTTTAATTCATCGATAGCAATCCCAACACTGTTGATCTCTTCTTCTTTCATGTATTCTCTATTCTTTTGCACAAAATTTTCGGTGGTGTCAATAATCTGCCGCGCTTCTGTTTTAGCTTCTGTAACGGCTCTTACTTTAATATCATTTTCAGCATGCGTAATGGAATCCAGCAGCATTTTTTCGACTTCCTCATCTGTGAGGCCATACTGAGGTTTCACCTCTATACTCTGTTCAATTCCACTCCGCAGCTCTTTTGTTTTTATGATAAGAATTCCGTCCGCATTAATAAAGAAAGACACTTCTACTTTCGGCAATCCTGCGGGCATTCCAGGAATTCCGGAAAAATTGAATTCGCCGAGTTTCCGGTTATCCTTTACCAGATCTCTTTCGCCCTGATAAACAGAAATGCGAATACTGGCTTGTCCATCTTTTTGAGTAGTATATTGTCGCGCGATCTTGGTTGGAATCTTGGAGTTTCTCGGAATTAAAACATCCATCAGCCCGCCCATCGTTTCAATTCCCAACGAGAGGGGTGTTACATCCAACAATAAAAAATCTTTGTTATTCCCGGCAAGTATATCCGCCTGAACAGCTGCACCAAGCGCAACCACTTCATCGGGATCCAATTCAATATGTACTCTCTTACCAAAAAAATCACTTACAGAATCTTTAATGAGTGGCACCCTTGTTGATCCGCCTACCATGATGATCTCATTAATATCCGTTTTATCAAGAGCGGCATCTTTCAATGCTGTCTTACAACATTCGATTGATCTGATGACAAAAGGCTGTATCAATTGTTCAAATTCGCTTTTTGAAATGGTGATATTTTTACCGTCCAAATCAGTCGAAAATTTTTCGTGTGCAGACAAATGCTTTTTGGCAGTTTCAGCAGTTAATCGAAACCTTTGTACCAATTCTTTATTTTGTATATATTCTTCCTGCACGATCTTATGCTGCTGCAGCCAGAAACCAACGATCGCCTGGTCAAAATCATCTCCGCCGAGATAGGTATCTCCATTCGTAGACAGCACTTCGAAAATGCCGTTTACAATTCTTAGAATAGAAACATCAAAAGTACCTCCGCCGAGATCATATACGGCGATGATCTTCTCCTCATTTTTTTGAATGCCTAATCCATAAGCCAGACTCGCGGCAGTAGGTTCGTTAATGATACGCAAAACGTCAATCCCCGCCAGTTTGCCGGCATCGCGTGTGGCCTGTCGTTGGGAGTCATTAAAATAAGCGGGCACAGTAATAACCGCCTTTTTTATACTGGTTTTAAGTATATGCTCGGCGCGTTCTTTAAGTTCTTTTAAAATAAATGACGACAATTCAATTGGCGAATAAAATTTATCACCAACCTGAATTTTCACCAGCCGCTCTGTATCATCGTCAATGACCTTGTAGGTAAAAAAAGACGCGTTGTATTTGATATCATTATACGATTTGCCCATTAACCTTTTTACTGAAAAGATAGTATGCTGTGGCTCGGTAATAAGAAACTGCTTTGCCTGTTCACCAACTGTCACGTTATTTTGTCCAAAATGCACAATGGATGGCACCAGGGAAGAAGTATTGTGTTCTTTTAAAGCTATTGGCTTACCTGTTTCCGGGTGAATGATGGCAACAAGACTGTTTGTGGTACCAAGATCGATACCTACGATCATTTCCTCTTTTTGCAAACTTCCCGTTGAAATATTAATTCCGATTTTGGCCATTGTCTCCTGTTTGAATAAATCTGTAAATAATTAACAACTGCAAAATTAAACCATATTCTACTTCAAAGCAGTATTCATTAGATCATGTACATTTTAAAGAGATGTTAATTCCGGCTTATGTTATACTAACGAATCTGATCTACGCTGGCGATATAATAGATCTTTATCATAAGACATGTAAACGAGGTTTTCGAAAGGCGCCAAACTTGCACAAGAAGAAAGTGTATCGTCAGGAATTGATAAGAATGATCATGACTGATCCTTCAGAAGCCTGCGGATCGGAAAAAATCCCTGGGATTGATTGCCTGGAAGAAAAAAGTTAGAAATTGAGATGTTGCATCTTTTATTAGAACGATCGGCGCTGATTTTACCGTTGCAAGCCACAAGTAACCGCCACTTTAAATCATCTGTTTGCCGTTGAAGATGATTATATTCAATCAACATGCTATCGGATTTCATGTTTGGCAGTTACAAAAAGAAACCAGGCTCAATTGATAAATCAATATAAGCCTGGTTTGATAAAAAAAAATACTTTATCTCATCAGATACATCTTACCATATCCGTTAGTGAAAAACTTATCGGTATTGTCACCTGTGGCTTTGTATTTATCCATTTGTTTGCCATTCAATGAGGTCACAAACCTGTATAGATAAACTCCATTCCCCAGCTTTTGCCCGTACTGATCGGTGCCGTCCCATTTAAATTCCGTAATATTTCTGCCGATCCGGATCGGTCCCAATTCATCCTTGGTGATCTCTCTCACAATTTTTCCGGTAACAGTCAATATTTGTATTTTAAGATTTTGAGGAATTTCACTTCCTGTCAGCGTAAATACAAACGCCGTGGACGTACTGAACGGGTTAGGATAATTTAGCAGGTTAGAGATCATTGGTTTGGAAATGACTTTGAATGTAACCCTATATTCAACAGGACCTGCTTTGTTGCCACTCCGGTCATTGCCTTTTACAATCAACTCGTATTCGTCGCCTTCGGGATTATACTGCTTCAAGAATAGCGGATAAAAATCGATGGTTGCGGTATTATCGGTTCCACTCTGTGCAGGCGTAAAGCGCAGGGTATCGGTATTAAAATTATACTCATGCAACGTTCCATCGGGGAACCGAACTTCCACCGAACTTAAAGCCGTATCATTTAGCAAAAGGAATTTAGCTTCATCTTTAAGTTTGATCTGGATATGAGGCTTAGCAGATACTATATCCCGGTTAAGAATATGCACCCCATCAAAAGTCACATCAAGCAAAGGATTGACCTGGTCAGATTTTACATAAAAATTCTTGTAGAGGAAATTATTAAAATGATGTTGTTCGGCCTGATCGTTGTTGGGGTTGACATCCACAAACAAAGTATTCATCTCAGGGAAATTTTTTGTATCAAACTCAAACCTGATTACTACAGTATCTCCAATGATCAGGGGTTTCAGCTTCGGAATATATATGTCGTGAGAAACGTTATTCCTGTCAAGAACGGTCACTTTAATTGCAATACTATCAAAAGGTTGCTTGCTAACATTTTTAAATGCGACTCCAAATTTCAAGACCTCCCCGATTTCCAGTGAATCTTTGCCTGTAAAGAAAAGATTGGGGGACATGGCACCTTCGCGAATCGGTGTATAGTGAATGCGCCAATAATCTAATTGATATGGCGTCAGGTCTACGGAATCCACATTCCGCATTCGCAACTTCATATATGGATACTGGGCCGGGCTTACCGACGAAATATCGAAATTTTGTGTGGCTTTATCGAGTGTGTACAAAACTGTTTCAGTGCCCAGATCGTTAATACCGATAATATCTACGCTGGGGTTATCATTAGATGGGGTCTCTAAAGATGTTCCGCGCCAAATTACTTCTTTCCACTCCTTAGAAGGTCCAAATTTAGGTGAGGTAATGAAACCTAAAGTATCGGGTGTTGGGCAATCTGCGGCAAGTACTCCAAAATCGTAAATGCCTTGCGTAAATTGAAATTTGGGCAGAAAACTATTATCCCCTTTTTTATATATGAAAATCCATGAACGTGGTTTATTGATTGAATCAATGCCTATAAATCCTGAACCAAGTAATTTATGGTATAACGAATTATTCGACCCGAACAATGTTGTATCACCCTGCCATGTTGAGCTGTAAGAATTATTACTTTGGTAATCGAAGCTCCGCACAACGACGTAGGCTCCCGTTGGAATGCTGTCCATCATATCCATCATGAGTTTCCGACTAGCCGGAGCCATGTACGAAAATTCAAAATTCCAATATCGAGTTGCTCTGCAATTAGCGGACCCGCTGCCGAATCTATATAGATTGTTTCCGGATTGATCGACATTTTTCCATGGATGGAACGTGACCGGATCAAATATGTTAAATACTAAGGAGCGACCCACGCAGGCACTCATGATATTAGTCCTATCGTTTACTGATACGGCAAAATCATTATCCTGTACCCCTGCGGTTGGATACATGCTGTTTCTTACAAATAGCTGGTTCAAACGCACACCAAATTTCCACATATCAGTAGAATCCAGAGAAACGCGTTGTGTTTCAGACTTTAAATGCTGATAAAGATGCGACTGGTTGAATCCTTCGGTAGGACTGGTTAGGTACATAAACGAGGATTTATTCCACCTATAGTCTTCACCGGCTTTCGGCACATAAGAAATCCTCCAATAATAAACAGCAGAATCCTGATAGCTGATTCCAGGGTTAAACTCCAGCACACCTCCTACAGAAGTAATGGTTTTGGTTATTTTAGAGGAAGAATTGAATAACTCGGTGGTATCCATTTCCATCACATAATCCTTTTGAGGATTAAATGGATTGGCCGTAGAGGCAAATAACTTCTGATTATTTGTATTAACGATGGAATAATTATAGGGATAAATGGGTCTCGCTTCATCTTCAAAAATATAAATCTCTTTTGTGGCCGTGTTATTCGCTTTGGTTATTTCATCCACAATGCCATCCGCATCAAGTGTAACGGTTATTTTATTTAATCCTTTATCCCGGATAGCATTAATTGGCACATTGAATGTTAAGGAATCGGCATAATAAATCCCCTTTATTTTACCGCGGAAAATGTAACCGAAACTTCCATCGGGATATATATGCTTAATTTCAACCAGCGTTGAGTCACCGATCGCTTTGCCTATATTCATCATTTTCACTTTTAACTTAAAAGTGTTTTCGGCTATGGATATAAATACAGGGTTGACTGTTATCTGCGGCTCTTCAATAACATAATCCGGCTTTAATTGAGCATTGGTTACCATCGCCGGATCTCCATGTAATGTGATCTGCTCGGCATGAAAGCGCGCATAATAATCAAACGGGCCGGCAGCATTCATCATATTTGTCAGCGATGTCTTGTTTAATTCTCCAAGCGTTTTGCCGTAGCCGCTATGGCCCATATAATTGTACAAGTGATGCAGAAATAAGTTTAAATAGTTTACAATTCCAAAATGGGTACTTGCAACAAAAGCAATACTTCCCCGCTGCTTTGCCAGCACAAACTTTTCTGACAAGGTTTCATTTACCTGCAAGCGCTGGGGAAAATAGTTAAAGAAATTGCCGGCATTACAACCATTGACAAAAAATATCGGGTATTTTCCCAGGTTATTATATGCATCGGGATTATCAAGATTAAATTCCAATGTGGTTGAAGAAGAATGACCAAAATAGGTTAGAACGCTGATCCCCTCTTCAAACAAATGTTTAATTCTGTCGCTTCCGATCTGCTCTACCGGATTGGTTGATGCCTTACAAAAAGCACTCACCCTGCCTCCAAATAAGGTGTCTTCAATTATTTGTTTATAAGAAGTCATGTAATGACATAAAACCGTTCCAAGATAGGATTCACTCGAACCGGTAACATGCACGATATTTTTCATCCAGGCTCTGCCTGCAATCGTATTTGGAGACGTTTTCTGTGCGTTTTCGTACTCCTTGAGCTTTTCTAAATAATCTTCAATTTCCCT
>JACMLY010000029.1 GCA_014379345.1 Chitinophagaceae bacterium | reverse complement strand
TGAGGGCTGGACCATTAAAATGAAAGACGGCTCAGCGAACGCGGGGATAGTAAAAAGCAAAACCGAAACAGATATAGAAATGGTAATGCCGGGCGGCAATAAAATCAATATCAAAACAAGCGATATCGATGCAATGCAACAACTAAAAAAATCAATGATGCCCGAAGGATTATATAAAAGCTTCTCAAAGCAGGATATGGCCAACCTGCTTGATTATCTGGGAGCGATGAAAAAGAAATAATTGCTTTTTAATTGGCCGTATACTTTTATCATATTTTTTACTGTTGTCAGTCACCCCTTACAATTTCCCCTAACATTAATCATGGGGTTATTAATCATGGTGTTCATCACAATGATTCAATAACTTTAATTACATACCTGATTTGATTAACTTGATTGCCTGCACGTGCTAATAACTGTTACCAAAAGCTTGTCATGAAAAACATTATCTATTTCCTGATCTTTTTATCGCCCTCATTATTTTCCCAGGTAGTATTACCAAAAAGCACACCTGAAGCGCAGGGCGTATCTTCGTCAGCAATTACGGAATTTTTAGATGCCGTTTCAAAATCGCGTAATGAATTACATGGTTTTGTTTTTCTAAGACATGGCAAAATCATTGCCGATGGCTGGTCAACACCGTATGCCGATTCCCTGAAGCATACTATGTACTCAACGAGCAAAAGCTTTACCTCTACAGCCATTGGATTCGCAGTCAACGAAAGAAAACTTACAGTAAACGATAAGGTGATTTCATTTTTTCCTGATGACTTGCCGGCAAATACTGGTAATTTTTTAAAAAATCTCACCATAAAACACCTGTTGACTATGACTGTTGGTCATGCAACTGACCCTACCGGGGCCATTATTCCGAAAGCAGGATGGGTAAAGTCATTCCTGGCAACGCCGATAGCTGATACGCCGGGAACAAAGTTTCTATATAATTCGATGGCTACTTTTATGCTTTCGGCAATCATCCAGAAAGTAACTGGTGAAAAAGTAATTGAATATCTCGAACCCAGGTTATTTAAGCCTTTAGGAATTAGCAATAAAGATTGGGAATCAAATCCGGAGGGTATAAATGTTGGAGGTTGGGGATTGCGGATCCGCACCATGGACATGGCAAAGCTGGGACAGTTATATCTGCAGAAAGGAAAATGGAACGGTAAACAGGTTCTTCCCGCAAGTTGGGTTGAAGAGGCAAGCACGGCACATATCATTCAGGATCGTTCAGCAACGCAGGAGCAAAGAAATAACAGTGACTGGTTGCAGGGTTATGGTTACCAGTTCTGGCGCAGCAGGTATAATAGTTTCAGGGCTGATGGAGCCTTCGGTCAATACATTCTCATATTCCCGGAGTTAGATGCAGTGATAGCAATTACAAGTGAAACACCTGACATGCAGGATGAGCTAAACCTTGTGTGGAAACATCTTTATCCTGCAATAAAAGCTAATGCCTTGCCTGCAAATTCATCCGCTGTTGCGAAGATGAAAAAAAGCGAATCCAATCTCAATATAAATCCATTCAGAAGCGCTGCCGACTCTGCGGGTCCTTCACAAAGCAACACCGCTATAACAAACAGGAGCGTAAAGTTGAAAAAAAACGAGAACGATTTTACCGGCGTTTCATTTAATGTTTCAAAAGATATTGTAAAAGTGCAGGTTCAGACTTCCACTGGTGTATATCCTGTAGAGTTTGGCCTCAATGATTGG
>JACMLY010000169.1 GCA_014379345.1 Chitinophagaceae bacterium | reverse complement strand
TTGAAAATTCATACTATATCGGCGCCTATGAAGTGACACAGGAACAATGGCAAAAGATAATGGGGGCTAATCCATCTGTTTTCAGAAACGACAGCTCATCAAAACACCCGGTTGATAATATAAGCTGGAAGAATGCGCAGGCCTTCATAAAAAAACTAAATGCTATTGATAAAACAAATACATATCGCCTGCCAACAGAATTTGAATGGGAGTATGCTGCGAGGGCTGGAGCAACAGATGATATCCCCTGGAAAGAAATCCAGGCTAGTGCGGTGTTAGGTGGAAACACGAGTTCGGAAATCGGAACCAGGACGCCCAATGCGTGGGGATTATATGATATGCTTGGTAATGTATGGGAATGGGTGCAAGACTTTTATAATGAGAAAATTTTTGCAGATCCCATTCCTCCCGCAAAAGGTAAGCAACATGTACTCAAGGGATCTTCTTTTACAGGTGATGTTAAAAATGCAACCTATATGACGCATGCTGCAGGGCCGGGTAATGGCTTTGATATCGGGTTGCGACTTGTCTTGGAAAAACATTAATCTTAATTATAAATTTAAATGCGCATCTCTGGTGTTTGATTTAACCAATCATATTTTGAAATCAGGAATGAAAAAAAATAGTGCTATACTATCGACACTAAAAATTATAGCTGTTGCACTTACTGCTTTTGTTTCACAGTCCTCCCCAGCCCAAATACCGCCAGGTTTCAAATCGATTTTCAATGGAAAAGATCTAAGAGGCTGGCATATAAGCCGAACTACGCACCAGGGCACTACACCCGATTTTAAGGTTGAAAACGGTTCAATGGTGGTAGCACAAAAGCCGTATGGGCAAGGAGGTGTTTTACTGACAAACAAGAAATATAAAAACTTTGAAGTTTATCTTGAAATAAAAGTTGACTCCTTTACAAATGGCGGAATATTTATCCGTTCATCGGAAAGTGGAATTGCATACCAGGTTGAACTGGATGAAACTTCAGGCAGTACGGGCAATTTATTAGGCGAACGATTACAGATCAGCAAAGGAGCAATTTGCGGGGGCCGTGCCGTAATATGGAAAGAGAATGACTGGAATTCCTATAGAATAAGAATGGTGGGTGAAATACCTCATATAACACTTTGGATAAATGGAGTGGAGATGTGGGATGTTAAACAACCGACAAATGATTTTATAGCAGGTGCAACACAGGGAATGATTGGTCTTCAATCCCATTGGACTGCGTTATATTCGCCGGCCACAGGCGAATGGAACGGACTTACTTTGTGGGCCCCTGGAGCAACCCACAGCTATCGGAATATTGCTATAAGAGTATTGGCCGACGACCTGAAAAACTAATCAGTCCAATACGCATCATCCAGTTATGTTTCTTCGTATACGTATCTTCCCCTTCAGTTTTGAATAGGTTCCGGCAGATGAAAATACTCGCTTTTATCTGTTTGCCCCTGGCAACTCAATAAAATGAATTGCGATACTAACAAAAAGATGTTCAACAAGTTTGCTATCGTCTTCATGAAGAATACGTTATAACAAACTTCCTGATTCAAACATCCGCATCACTGAAATCGTGACAACTTGATGGTATTTCTACACCAACCCGAAATACTATCGGTTTATTCGCAGCTTTTCCATTATTTCATTCGTAGCTGTTTCGCTATAAACACCAAAGGCGGAAACAAGCACACCCTTTAAACCAAATTTGGGGGCGGAAATAGCATAAACAATTGATTCATCTCCCGGGTCTGATTCGCCTTCAAACCGATAAAAACTATCGACTGCAAAGTACTCAGGTGTTATCTGGTATTGTCCATTACGACATTCTAAAAACTCTTCCATAAGATTGAAATCTTCTGAATAGCCTTGCTTTTTTAACTCAGTCAGCGCCTGGGAAACAGTATCAAATGTTTGCATAAATTTTTTTTTGGTTTATGGTACGGAGCAAATTTAAGGTTTCACTCGCTACAACAAATTTCGGGAACCGGCACCAGCGTACTGGTTCTTAAAATGCGCTGGCTACCTAATTCAGCTGTTAACGGCCGGATCCATTCCTCGCCTTGCGCCTGGTTAATAAACCCTTCCTCCATACGTAACTGACGCTGGGCTTCCAGTTTTTGTTGTCTCTCAGTGGCGCCCTTATCTACCTCTCCAACTGCATTCTTAAAATACTGAATGCTCATTCCCTGCTTTAAATTTAATAGACCGAGACCAGGGTTAACCCTGCTGAAGGTTGGATTGTCGTTGGCCGTCAATGGGCTCTTGCTCCAGAATTTTTCATAGGTCGGTAACATCTCAACGGTCAATACGCTTAAGTTACTGTCTATCGGTAACCCGAGCTCAATCAACATCTTCTCCACGTCCTTGTTCTTCCAGCCGGTTATACCATATTGTATTCCATCTGTATTGGAATTGAATTTACGTGCCCCGGTTGCCGGATCGACAGCCGGACGCTGACGGACAAACAATTGATCATCCAACAAAACATTCCTGTACTCCCTATCGTCCGCACGTTTCACTTGTGCATAAAGTAGTGCCCATAATTGCGTACGCGGGGGTTTGGTAGTGACATCGGCGCCGTTAAAAACAGTTTGTGCATACGGGGCAGTGACCATTATATGTTTTTCATTCCGGTTAACAATACAGAAGAGTTGAGGCGTCGGATGTTGAACGCCAGTTGTCCTTAGTTGTCGGCCAAACCGGGATTGCGCTGTGCACCATCCTTTTTTGTGTCCCACTCTAATCTCGTAAGTAAAGAAGCCAAATAATTCTGCTGATGATGCATGCATTCCCGGAGGCAGTGGTACTAAAAAATGTACTTTGCTTTTATTTGCCGGAGTCAGTTCCTGCATTGCATTCAGACCGGCTTTGTCATCGGTATGTTGAGGACTGATAATACGAATATCTTCGGCACTGATGGGCAAAGGCAGTTCCTGCGGCGCTTTCAGCATTTCGCCTTTCCATTGCGCTAACAGTGGATCGGGGCTATATGCAAGCATCCGGATAAAGTAAGCATCGTTTTTATTCAGAAGCGGCTCAGCAAACTCAAGCCATAGAAAGCGACGCCGGGGCTCTGTGCTCGCATATGTTGAATCAGCTACATATTTACTTTGCGCAATGCCGGCACTTACTATCCGCGGTACCTGTGACGGCTTGCCTGTTATTGGCAGGTGCAATTGCAGAGGTTTGAACTCGTCTGTCTGCACATCCA
>JACMLY010000028.1 GCA_014379345.1 Chitinophagaceae bacterium | reverse complement strand
CGGTTCCCGGTTAAGGCCAATCCAAAACCAGATAAAGTGGAATTTTAGAAGCGTATATTCTTGGATGCATATAGGCTGCTATTTATGAACCCGCAAATAGTGCTTCGCTTAAACTACAGTTAGTTTATTTGGTCGTTTTTCCAGATAGAACAGTTAGTAATTGAAAGGATTTACCGTTCGAAAAAAGGAGCTAACTCTTGTAGAGATCGCTGGCTCACAGTTATAGTAATTTCGCCGACCAAACTTTTAATTCGTATTTATCTGAAAGCGCCTGGTATTTGTTAACCCGCTAATTATCGAAAAAATATATGTATGAAAAAATATCTTGCTCTCGTCTTGCTCATCGTTGCCTTTACTTCTTGTCAAAAATTAATCAATGAAATCAAGCACCATAAAAATGGTGAAGATAAAAAAGAAGATATCCTGTATTTTCAAACCAATGATTTTCGTGATAATCAAAATGCAATTCTTGCATATCACCATACAGAGGATGGGAAGTTGCAACAATTGGGGAGCCCTACTTATACCAAAGGCTCAGGTGTAGGTAATCCCGAACAGATTCTTGGGCCTCTGGACTCAGACTACGAACTTCGGGTAAGTACCGACGGTAAATTCCTGTTAACCGTTAATTCTGGTAGCAATACTATCGCCGTATTTGCCATTAAATCAAATGGTGGATTGGATCATGTGCCGGGCTCACCTTTTCCATCCGGCGGGCAGACGCCTGTTAGCATTGATGTATCGGGGAACAAAGTATTTGTGGTAAACAAAAGCCAGGATCCGTTACACACTATCACACAGGCACCCAATTATGCAACTTTTACAATTGACGGTAATGGCAAACTTACATTTGTGTCCAAGTATGAAACTACCCCGGGCACTTCTCCTACACAAGCCTTGGTATCCAGGGACAAGAAATTACTGTTTGGTGACGATTTTCTTGGCTTTATGTTAATGCCGCCAAAAGGAACACTTCGCGTTTTTAAGATAGCTGAATCGGGAAGTTTGTCTCCTGTCGCCGGGACCCCTTACTTCGTGCCCGGAAATAGTACGGGTATGAATGGTGCCCTTGGCCTGTGGCAGCATCCATCTGCTAATATATTATATGTTGGATTTCCCCTGTTTGGACAGGTAGCCTCTTTCCTGATAGATCCAAATAATGGTGCGTTATTGCATCAATCTACGGCACCAGCCGGTAAGGCCGCTTGTTGGATCCGTACGAATAAATCAGGCACCCGTATGTACGTATTGAACTCTGGAGAAAATACGGTTTCAGTATACAATAGTTCGAATGCTGCATTTCCAGCATTCATACAGAAATTAACGTTGAAACTGTCCGGTCCGTTATATACAGTTCCGGGAATAGGTGAATTCACCACCAGTGAGCCCTTTTCTTTGGCTTTCTCATCGGATGAAAAAATTTTATACATCGTAAATCAACATACCAACCCGGATTTTAGTATTGGCAACTATAATTATTTGCACTATTTAAATGTATCTGCCGATGGATTGTTATCGCAACCATCCGATCCCATTCAAATACCGGTGCCTAATACCGTCAGACCTAAAGGGTCGGTAGTTATTGACCGGTAAAAGCATGATGTTATAATTTATTGATCCTGATTTCGGTTTTAAAATGATGATTGAATTAGGCCAGATTTTTTGAAAAGCTTTTAATTTATTTAAAACTAATTCATTAAATAGGTGAAATTCCCAGATAGGTTTACTGGGATGCAGTTGGGTTGGCAACACTGGCAGGTTACGATATATAAGCCGGATAGTGAATATATATATGGATGAAACTAAAATAAAGGTATTCGGCGCGCTGGGAAAATAAAAGAAATTTCTTATGAAGTTCCCAGTTTTGAAATTATACTTAATGAACAGGCTCACTTTTCATCATTGAGCAGTCCATTAGCCGTCCGTACCCTATGTTTTTTCAGCCAATCAGGAAATATGCATAGTATACTTTTGGTAGAGGATGATCAGGAAATTACTAGGTTACTGTATCTTCATTTGGGTCAGGGTTTATATCAGTTGACCTGTTGTTCCAGTGGAATTGAAGCGATAGAAAAGATGCGTAATGGCAATTATAATTTGGTATTGCTAGACATTACGCTCCCCGATATTAATGGCATCGAAATTCTTAGAGAAGTGCGACAAGAAGGCGTTTCTACTCCTATCTTAATGCTAACCTGCCACAACGATGAAGCTGACAAGGTTATTGCATTGGAACTTGGCGCGGATGATTATGTGACAAAACCCTTCGGCGTGCGTGAATTAATGGCGCGTGTAAAAGCCCTGTTACGACGCTCTGAACAGAATGATTCAATGAAGCAACTGGAAAAAAAATGTATTGCCTTCAGGGAAATAGCTATCGACAGCGATAAGTTAAAAGCGTCATTCAAAGGGCAGCGGCTTGATCTCACAGCAAAAGAATTTCAGTTATTATTTCTCCTTGCAAGCAACCCCGGTAAAACCTTTACCCGGCACGATCTTTTAGACCGCATCTGGGGTTATTCGTTTGAGGGATATGAACATACCATTACGTCGCACATTAACCGGTTGCGAATCAAAATTGAATCGGATTTAAATCGCCCGCAATATATACTAACCTCGTGGGGGAAGGGGTACCGTTTCTCAGATTAATAGAGAAGTTACGGCGACAAGACGCGGTTCCCATTATAAATTTGAATCAGGCTTATCCTCCCTTATATAAGCGCCTTCGAACATTATACTTCCAGCACTTTTTTAGTCTATGTATTTTTGACACAAATGATCAATATGCGTTCATATGCTCTTACAGCTGTGAAGTCTCTGGTCGCAATTTATGTATCTCAAACATGAATAACATATTTCTCGATTTAAAACAGAACAGAAACGCCATACTTTTGTGATATCTTCTTTCTTTAGTAATTGTTTCTTTGTGTTAGATCCATTATATCCTTCGTTTCTAAAAGAGAGCACAGAACTGCTTTCTTCCAATCAGGAACGTCTTTGAATCTTTTTACTCCCCTGACACTATTTTCAATTTTTATTATTTGTAAAAGCATATCTGTACCTGAAAGCATCCAGTGCTGTCGAGACTGCATGTGCATATATTAAAGCATGCCAGGAGGCAGGTGCTAAAGTCCATATTAATTAAGAAATTAATCATTAATGTTTAAATAAAAAAAAATGACACCACTAAGTAAGACAGCGCTATTGATTTTAACAAGCATCGTGTTTATTTCTTTCGAGGTAACCGCCCAAGAAATGAAAATGAAAGAGGAAGAGGGCAAAATGAAAATGGGCATGGAAGATTTAAAGAACTGGCCTATGGCTGCACAAATGGCCGCCAAAGAACAAATTGCCAAGTACGGCAAGCCTAATGAAACCACAGCAACAATGTTGGTGTGGCACAACAACGGCGTATGGAAAAAAACAGTGATTTCTAAAATGGAATCGAAGCACGACTTTCCGAAAATGCATACGGATGTAATGGAGCAATGTATCAATTACAAAGTGCCCCTGGATAAGTATGATGAACTGGCACAATTCGACGGCAGTATAACGGTGGACAGGACCCAGGGGACAATTGCAGCCCGTTGCGACAAGGAAGAAAATAATTTGCTGGCGCTAAACCTTGCTTATGACGTTATTACAGGCAAAAAATCAGTAGAAGAAGCCCGGGATGCATATGGTAAAATTGTGTCAGATGCCATGAAAGGCCAAAAATCGGATTACATGAAAAAGTTGATGTTTACCAATGATATGAGCGCAGCTGATCCGGACAAAACAACGATTGGTGTGAATAAATAATTAAATCAACAATAATCCATTCCATAAAATATAAACGATAGTTATGAAAAAAATGCTTGCTCTATCACTCGGCTCGATACTGTTTTTCTCCTGTAAAAAGAATGATATTCCTCAAAGGGAAAATAATTATGCCGGATTTATATATACGAGTACCAATTCGACATCAGGGAATTCGATCATCGCTCTGGGAAGACATCAGGATGGAACAGTTGAAGAATTAAAAAACTCTCCCTATTCAACGGGTGGCAACGGCGATGCCGCCGAAGGCGATTTTGATACGCAGTGGGCGCTACGAATTGTCGGGGACTACCTGCTTGCGGTCAATGCAGGTGGAAATCCGGTGAATAGCACAATCTCCGTTTTTAAAATTGATAAGGGGAATGGAAAGTTAACACAGGTGGACCAAAATCCCGCAACTCCGGTTATGGATAATACAGATTCACGAGGTGTGAGAGCGGCTTCCATCACGTACAAAACCCTTGGTGAAACAACATGGGTGGTAGTAGGTAATCAGTTTGCAAATCCCAACTACCAGGGAAGTCCTGCAGTTGCTTTTGGAACAGTCGTGTCTACTCCGGCACGTAACGTGGCCATTTTTAATTTTAATCAGGCAAGCGGAATATTGTCTTACAAAAGTATCGGCGCCACCTTTATGGATGGAAATCGTGGGGGGCCAACAACTGTTGAATTTAATGAAACAGGAACGAAAATAGCGGTGTCAACCTGGGGTGTTCCACATTTTGCCGCGCCAGATGCAGATCTGAATTTGCAAAAGCCAGGGCGGTTATATATTTATGATTTTGCTGCTGGCAATCTGGCTCAAACAGGAATGTTTGAGGAAACGGGTGTCTCGGGAAACATTGGATTTTCCTGGAGTCCAAATGGTCAATATATTTATCTCTCCAATTTTAACCTGCACTCATCTAAAGAGGCAAACAGCTTAACTGTGCACAATGGAACTACCGGAGCCAAGGTGCAAAACTTTGCCACCGCTGGCCGTAATGATGAAGGTTGCTGGACCTGGCTGAGCCTGGATAAAAGCAAGCTGTACGTTGCCAGCTTCGGAGAAAATGTGATAAGTTCATTTTCTGTATTAAGCAGCAACCTGATTGCAAAGACCCTGGAGCCGAACTTTTTTAAAAGAAGGGGAGAACTTCCCATGGGCGATACAAAGGATATGCATGAAGCGGGTGGCTACCTCTATGTATCCGGGGCTTTTCAAAGCCATACAGTTAGTATTTTCAAAACTTCATCCAGTGGTAGGTTAGATGAAATTGCACCTTCGCCATATTTTGTTCCCACTTCTAAAGGCAAATCAAAGGAGGAACATGCTTATTTAGGATTTACAGGGTTTAATAAAATGGAGTCGAACAAAAAAGAAAGCGAGGGAAATTAGTGGTACATTGATTAGGAGAGTCAAACAGGAAGCTTTTCAATACTATGGTTTTCTGTTTGACTTATTTCACCATTTAAATTGCAAATATGAATGCGTTCATGAAATTCTTTGGGATGATGCTATTGACGGGATATATTAACTCCTGCCAGGATCCATCTCCCGATAGTATATCAAAAGCGAAAGACGCTAACAAATCAAAAACAGAGAACAGCATGAAACACGAAGAGATAACTGAGTTCCTAATAAAAATAGCAGATGCCCGGATGATGGGTATTGAAGAAGGAAAGGAAGCAATGCAAAAAGGAACAAAGGAAGAAATCCGCAATTACGGTTCCTGGATGATTCAGGAACAATCGAAACTGCAGGAACAGGTCAAATTAATTGCCGATTCTAAAGGCATCACACTTCCTGCAAACATCAGTAAAGACAAGCAGGACGGTTTGGAAGATTTACAAGAAAAAACCGGAACGGAGTTCGATAAAAAGTTTATGAAAATGATGATCATTGATCATAAACGAGATTTGAAGGATTTCAAGAAAGCACAAGAATACAAAGATCAGCAAGTGGCTTCTTTTGCATCAAAATACCTGGCGGTTATTCAGTCACACTTAGACAAAATTGAGCAGATCGAGGAAAACTATTCCTCAAAATAAGGTCTGTCTCTCGTAAGAAAGTTTGCGTTCTGACTTCTTAGTTGGAACCCTAAACTATTCCGGCATGTCGGATCACCTAAACAGTATGCAGTAAGATAAATCTAAACGTTATTCAATCCTCAATAACATCATACATGGTCTGCTTCCAGTACTACGTTCGGGATTCAATGAAAATGGCAGTGTTGGGTCTCAGCGTTAATTACTCGCTACTACTGCGATAACCTTTTCGTTTGTCGATGCCCTCGATACTTTTCAGCCTCGTATCTAATCTTTATTTGGAGTAAACTTATGACGGCCTATCGTAACTTGAAAGGTCACCGATGGGTTGACCTTGTACGCACAGGCCATGCTTTTAATCCATTGAAATCAAAAAATATGCAGTCTTTCATGAATATTTTTGCCACTCTTTGGCGAGCTGCAGGTGATCAATGATCAGTCAGTATTCGCTCAAAATTCATGATATAACTAACACCTCAGCGTTGTAATAGCTATGGCCAGACATTTTTTTTAGAAAAAACAATTCAAATAAAAGATTTGTCAGAAGTTTGGTTAATATTCCCTTCGTTCCAATAGAGCTTTCATACATATGAATAGAAGACGTTTTATAAGGAATACCAGTGTGCTAACCGGAGGAATAACCTTTGCCGGGCATTCAACAATTGCAAATGAATTTTCCGATTTGGAAGAACCTTGGTTTGATAGATCGATGCGTTGGGCGCAGCTTGCGTTTGTTGAGAATGACCCGGGCAAATATGATCCGGATTTCTGGCTCGATTACTTTAAAAGAATACATGCCGATGGGGTGCTTTTAAGTGCCGGGGGTATCGTTGCATTTTATCCAACAAATATTCCGTTGCATCACAGAAGTGACTGGCTCGGCGATAAGGACCCTCTGGGATATCTCGTATCGGAATGCAGGAAAATGAATATGTCTGTCATACTCCGTACAGACCCTCATGCAACCAGGCAGAACATGTACGATGCACATCCCGATTATATTGCTGTAATGGCAGATGGTAAGAAACGACGCCATTGGGCTAATCCGGAGCTATGGGTTACCTGTGCACTAGGCCCGTACAATTTTGACTTCATGAAAAAGGTTAATCAGGAGATCATGGAGCGCTATCATCCTGATGCCATATTTTCGAATCGTTGGCACGGCCATGGACTGTGTTACTGTGAACATTGCAGGAAAAACTTCAAATCTGCTTCCGGCCTGGATCTTCCCTATACAACTGAACGACTGGATCCCAACTACCAAAAATGGGTACAATGGCAAACAGATCGTCTGAAAGAATTATGGTTCCTGTGGGATGGGGAGATCCGTAAACAAAAATCATCGTCAAGGTTTATTCCAAATGGATTTCCAGACAAACTCCTGACGGGAAAGCATTCGGATTTTTTCTTTGCTGATCAACAGGCCCGGAGAGGAGTGATACCGCCATGGTCAAACGCTAAGGGTGCTAAAGAACTCAGGGCAGGGCTTGGGATGAAGCCACTCGTTGGAATTTTTAGTGTTGGGATCGAAGAGGAATTCCGTTGGAAAGATTCTGTGCAAAACGATGCCGAGATCAGGATTTGGGTAGCTGAAGGAACAGCTAATGGGATGAAGCCTTGTTTCGTAAAGTTTGGCGGAAATATATTTGACAAACGCTGGATGAAATCGGTGGAAGAGATCTATCAGGGATATTACAAAAACGAACGCTATCTGCGCAATATAGCGCCGATGGCCAGGGTAGGCATGGTTTATTCGGAACAGACGGATCATAAATATGGCGGAAAGCCATGGCAACAGAAGAGTAATGAACACTCCTTAGGAATGTATCATGCCCTTGTAGAAGGTCGCATTCCTTTTGAAATGGTAAATGATAAATTACTGGATGCGCAACACCTTAAGGCATTCAAACTCCTCGTGCTTCCAAATATCGCTTCGTTATCCGAAGCACAGTGCGATCAATTGCGCAAATTTGTTGACAGCGGAGGCAGTATTGTTGCCACTTTTGAAACTTCGTTATACGACGAGGAAGGTAAAGCCCGGTCGAATTTTGGCTTATCAGACTTGTTTGGAGTTGCCTACGGAAATGGCGTGGAAGGACCTATGCGAAACAGTTACCTTCGTTTCCGAAGCGATCAAAATACAAAACAATTTCATCCCGTATTGAAAGGCATGGAAGATGTTTACCGTATCATTAATACGATCCATAGAGTGAAGGTAACTTCCCAGACGAATTTTCCCAGCCCTGTCACTTTAATTCCTTCTTATCCGGATCTTCCTATGGAAGATGTTTATCCACGTGTTGCTGAAACGGATATCCGCGAACTGTACCTTACAGAATCAGGAAAAGGACGCGTGGCTTATTTTCCCGGGGATATAGACAGATCGTATTGGCAATTGATAAGCACCGATCATGGAAAATTACTCAATAACACAATCAGGTGGGCACTGAATGAAGATCCAATCGTAGAGATAGAAGGACCTGGGGTATTGGATGTTACTGTTTGGCGACAAAAGAGTTCCATGACGGTCCACCTTGTGAACCTCACCAACCCAATGATGATGAAGGGGCCATTCAAAGAGTTGTTTCCTATTGACGCAAGAGTAAGTATTAAAATTCCATCTGGAAAAAAATTAACCGGAGTGAATTTGCTAATGGAAGGTACCAAACCATCTTATGAAAATAAACAGGGAGTAGTAACACTCCATGTGCCTAAAATTCTTGACCATGAAATAGTAGCATTGGATCTAACTTAAAATCCAGGATGATAATTTGTATTGATCCGAAAATGAAGTGAGCGAAACAAAGAGCAATAAAGCTTTCATCTGCAATATTTAAAATAATTATCGGAGGATGATACCATGAAATGGACACAGGTTTTCGATCCGTTCAATAATATTGCTTTATCTGCATTGATTGCCGTAGTGCCAATTCTCTTTATATTTTGGGCGTTGATCATAAAAAAAATGAAAGGCTACAAGGCAAGTTTAATTGCTACGGCCGTTGCGATCCTGATAGCCATATTTATTTATGGTATGCCTATAAACCTGGCCCTCCTGTCAACAGCCAACGGCGCATTGTACGGCTTATTCCCGATCTGCTGGATTATTATAACTGCCGTTTTTTTATTTAATATAACCGTGGAGAGTGGACAGTTCGAGATTATCAAACACTTCATGGCCTCGATTACCTCCGACAGAAGATTACAGGCTTTACTGATTGCATTTTCATTTGGTTCCTTTTTGGAAGGAACTGCCGGCTTCGGCGCTCCGGTAGCCATAACTGCGGCTATGCTTGTTGGTTTAGGTTTTAATCCCCTGTATGCAGCGGGTATTTGTCTTATCGCGAACACGGCTCCGGTTGCATTTGGATCTATAGGCATTCCCATCACAGTTGCTTCGCAGGTTACATCTATTCCTGAAATGGCTATCTCGCAGATGGTTGGAAGAACACTTCCTATATTATCGGTAATGCTCCCTTTTTACCTGGTAGTTTTAATGGCAGGTGTAAAAGGAGCAAAAGAAGTGTTGCCAGCCATATTTTTAACGGGAATTTCGTTCGCATTTCTGCAATGGATGGCTTCTAATTATCTCGGTCCCGCTCTCCCCGATGTAATTGCGGGAATTGGTTCTATCGTGGTTCTGATCATCTTTCTTAAATTCTGGAAACCCAAAAACATCTGGAGGTTCGCAAATGAATCAGCCCCAACAATGATTGCGAAAAATAAATATACAACCGGGCAGATCATACGAGCATGGTCGCCGTTTATCCTGTTAACCGTAATGGTAATCGCCTGGGGAATGCCACCGATCAAAGAACTTTTTAATGCCGTTGGTATGGCGCAGTTTGAGTTTCCGGGACTTCATCATGTTATTTTTGATAAGAATGGGAAGGGCATCCCCCATATTTACAGATTCAATTATCTGTCCGCGGCTGGAACAGCCTTATTACTTTCGGCCCTTATTTCTGTCCCCCTCATCGGTCTCAAATTCGGTGACGCCATCAGGATATTTAAAGCAACCCTGAAACAATTAAAGTTTCCAATCATCACGATTGCATCTGTCCTGGCATTTGCTTATATCGTTAACGATTCAGGTATTTCAATAACGATGGCAGAAGCACTCGCAAATACGGGCTTCTTATTTCCTTTCTTTGCACCGGTATTAGGATGGCTGGGTGTATTTATAACGGGATCCGATACTTCTGCCAATGCTTTATTTGGTAAACTTCAGGCGGCGACAGCCACATCCATTGGTGTTGATCCTGTCGTGACTGTTGCCGCCAACGTTTCGGGTGGTGTTGTAGGCAAAATGATCTCTCCCCAATCCATTGCCGTGGCAGCAGCAGCGGGACATCTTGTGGGAAGGGAATCTGAGCTTTTCAGATTTACGGTTAGGCACAGTTTTATAATGCTGCTTCTTATATGCTTTATTGTGCTTGCTCAGGCTTATTTATTTAGTTGGATAATTCCTGAATATCAAATGCTCTCCCCAAAAGCATCTTCCTCCACAACTGATTTTTCGAAAGGATATATATATCTTCTTGTATTGGGATCTGTTTTGATTGCTTTTGCAATGGCGGTCATTTTAATTGCCAGAAATAAGGCTCTTAATAAGAACACACCAACAGAAACAGCTACAAAATAAATTGGATATGAATGAATCAGTGTACAAATACATGAGAGTTGGCCTGGTCTGCTTTATGGCATACCCTGCAACAATAAAAGACAAAAATGCTGAAGAACGGACCCTATTTTTTAAAGATAAAGACCACACCAGAACATGAAGATTGTAATATTAGATGGATACACCCTCAACCCCGGCGACCTTAGTTGGGATGGATTGAAGAAATTTGGCGATGTGGAAATGTATGATCGAACGCCGGCTGATAAAATAGTAGAACGTGCAAAAGATGCGGAGGTGGTATTTACCAATAAAGTTCCTCTGGAGGAAGAGTTGATTCATCAGCTTCCTGCATTAAAATATATTGGTGTGCTTGCAACGGGATACAATATCGTAAATACCGACGCGGCAAAAGCGAAAGGTATAGTGGTTGCGAATGTGCCTGCATATGGAACGGCCTCGGTAGTGCAAATGACTTTTGCATTGTTACTCGAATTATGCCTGCACGTTCAGCGCCACAGCGACTCCGCGATTGAAGGCAAGTGGGCTAAATCAAAAGATTGGTGTTACTGGGATTATCCACTCGTTGAACTTTCACAAAAAACCATCGGAATTGTCGGATTTGGAAGGATCGGTCAGCAGGTTGGAGACGTAGCCACCGCTTTTGGAATGAACATTATCGCATCAAGCAGAACAAAGTCTGACCAATCGCATAGAAAAAATTTCAAATGGGCAGAAATTCCCGAGCTATTGAAAGAATCTGATGTAGTTAGTATTCATTGCCCTTTATTACCTGAAACGAAAGGACTTATCAACAAGAGGAGTTTACAGCAAATGAAAAACGCTGCATTCCTGATCAATACATCCAGGGGGCCTATTATTATTGATGAAGATCTTGCAGTTGCGCTCAACAATGATGTTATTGCCGGTGCAGGGATCGATGTACTTTCTGTAGAACCGCCACCAAAGAATAATCCGCTCTTCGAAGCGAAAAATTGCATTATCACACCCCATATTGCCTGGGCAACAAAAGAAGCTCGCGCCAGGTTGATGGATATTACTGTACAAAATCTGTCTGCATTTCTGGCAGGAAATCCTGTTAATGTGGTAAACAAATGAGATTTTGCACTTGGATGTAAATACTTATTCAGAAATCGTTTCTATTTTGAGGATCCAAATAATGAGTTTACTTCGTTGTAATAACTCTAATAACACACCTTCATGACCGTCGGACTTTTTATACCATGTTATGTAAACCAGTTTTACCCGCGAGCCGCCATTGCAACATTGCAATTGCTGCAGAAATTAAGAGTTGATATCGTGTATCCTCCTAAGCAAACATGTTGCGGGCAGCCTATGGCCAATGCCGGATTCGAAAATTTAACCGCTGGCTGCAACGAACTTTTTATTGATAATTTTTCGAGATTTGATTATATCGTGGCTCCTTCAGCCAGCTGTGTACTTCATGTTAAGGACCATCTCCATTCTGAAAAAAATGAGGAGCAGGCAGGAATGATCCGGAAAAAAATTTTTGAGCTGGTGGAATTTTTAACCGACATACTGAAAGTGGACAAGCTGGATGCAGTGTTTCCGCATAAAGTTGGAATACACCATAGCTGTCATGGTTTACGGGGTCTTCATTTAGCACAAATGAGCGAACTGAACGCGCCGCCGTTTTCTAAGCCTCAATACCTCTTAAGCATGGTGAAGGGATTAGAGCAGGTAACACTTGATCGCCCGGATGAGTGCTGCGGATTTGGTGGAAGCTTTTGTATTGCCGAGGAAGCGGTTTCCGTAAAAATGGGAAAAGACAGGGTTACAGATCATTCGAAAAACGGCGCAGAATATATTACCTCCTCAGATCTTTCCTGCCTGATGCACCTTGAAGGAATTCTTCATAGAAATAAAAGTTCTGTGAAGGTGGTTCACATTGCTGAAATTTTAAATGCTACAATATGAAGCAAAGTCACAATAAGAATCACGCGGCGCTTGCTGAAGATTTTATCAAAGATGATGATCATGTGAACTGGCATGATGGAGCGCTTTGGTACATCCGGGAAAAAAGGGACATCGCGTCAAAGCAGATTCCTGAGTGGGAAGCGTTGCGGGAGACAGCATCAAAGATCAAGGATAATGTAATATCCAATCTTCATGAATACCTTTTGCAGTTTGAAGCTAACCTGAAAAAGAACGGTATCAAAGTATACTGGGCAGCTGATGCCGGGGAGCACAATGCCATTGTGTACTCAATTCTCAGGGAGAAAGGAATCAAGGAGATGGTCAAGAGTAAATCGATGCTTACCGAAGAGTGCAATCTGAATGAATACCTCGAAGAACGGGGTATTGAAGTGATCAACTCAGACCTTGGCGAATACATTCAGCAAATCGACAACGAGCCTCCCAGCCATATTGTACTTCCCTGTATACACAAACGAAAAGAGGAGATAGGTGAACTGTTTCATGAACACCTCGGAACAGAAAAAGGATTGTGTGACCCAACTTTGCTAACCAGGGTTGCGCGCAAACATTTACGTAATATTTTTCTCAGTAGGCGTGCGGCGCTTACCGGAGTAAATTTCGCAGTGGCAGAAACGGGTGAATATGTGGTATGTACAAATGAAGGGAATGCAGATATGGGCGCGCATTTATCAGAGGTGCAGATTGCTTCTATGGGTCTGGAAAAATTGATCCCAAAGAAAATGCATCTCGCAATATTCCTGCGACTCCTGGCCCGCAGTGCTACAGGCCAGCCGATAACCATATATTCCAGCCACTATAAAAAACCGCGGGAAGGCCAGGAGATGCATCTTATATTGGTTGACGCTGGCAGAACCCGCCAATTGGGACGCCCCGAATTCAGAGACTCATTAAAATGTATCAAATGCGGCGCCTGTATGAATACCTGTCCCGTTTACAGGAAAAGTGGCGGATTGAGCTATCACAATACGATTTCCGGTCCTATCGGGGCCATTCTTGCACCGAACCTCGATATGAAAAAACACGCAGATCTTCCGTATGCTTCCACGCTCTGCGGTTCCTGTTCAAACGTTTGCCCGGTGAAGATCAATATTCATGAGCAACTGTACGCATGGCGGCAGGTGATCGCTAAAGAAGGGTATGCAGGAAATGCAAAAGCGTTAAGCATGAAGGCAATGGCCTGGACCTTATCCTCCCCCGGTAATTTTGCAAAGGCAGGTAAAGCGGGAAGATGGTTCTTAAGCAATCTGCCCTTTGTTGTCAATAATAAGTTCAATCCATGGTACAAACAACGGGAAATGCCCGATGGATCCCAAGATTCTTTTTCAGAATGGTATAACAAAAACAATGAGAATGGTAAGAAAAAGTGACAAAAGTATTTTTCATTCAGTTTAAAAAATAAGCATGAGCAGCAGGGAGAAAATACTGGAAGCGGTTTTACAAAACCAACCGGAAAAAAAATTGTTGCCCGAGATATCGATATTAAAGAGAGACGATCGTGATGCAGTGCCAGGATATATGCAGGTCATGAAAGCGATTGGGGGTTCGGTCTATCTGGTTGCTGATTTAACCGCTGTTAAAATATTAATCAATGAACATTTCGACATTGCCAAACGTGTTGTAACCAGTTTACCGGAGTTGACCGGCGATTACGAATTGTTATCACCAACGGTTGCCCCGCATACATATGATGATATTGAACTTGCGGTGCTAAGAGGTCATTTTGGTGTTGCTGAAAATGCAGCGGTATGGCTTACCGACGAGCTGATGGTTCAACGCATCATTCCATATATTTGCCAGCATCTTGCAATAGTTATCACTGCTCAAAGCATTGTTCCCACACTCCATGAAGCGTATGAAAAAATAGGTCAGGCAGAATATGGATTTGGTGCTTTTATAGGAGGCCCGTCCAAAACAGCAGATATTGAACAAGCTCTTGTACTGGGCGCACATGGACCCCTATCAATGACCGTATTTATTTTGCAATAAAGTATGCTCGCCCGATCTATGTGGCACGATTCATATCCAACTATAACTATTGTTACCGAAAATTTTAAAGCGGTGAAGATTAATCAGCATACCTCCCCAAGTATTCGTGTTAGTGTCTTTATGGCAATTTTTTTGCCACGAAGGCACTAAGACACGAAGGAGGATCTGGTTCAAACTAATCAACAATCAATAATTTTTTTAGAAAATAATCAATATGAAAAAGAAAATACGAATTGGTGCCGGACTGCAGAACAAATACCCCGACGTCTATACACCAGAAGCTCTTTCGGCTTTGTCGGCCCTGGCTCATTTCAACAAAGATATTAAGGAAGCGATGGCGGTGAGAATAGCACGGAGAGATGAGCGTCAGCAACAAAAAAAACGAATTACATTTCTTGATCCCGAATCGTACATTACAAGAACCAATATCAAAGTAAATGATGCAAGAGAGGGAAAATTTACGGGATCGGTTATTCCTGCTGATCTGCAGCGGCAATGGATACAAGGTACAGGCCCGGCTGCAAAACCAAACGCGCCAATCGAAAGCAGTATCCGAAATGTTGCCTATGCATTGCTTTCGGGAGCAGATGGATGGATGTTTGATGGTGAAGACGCACTGGGACAAATAACAACAATGTCCCTCGATAACCAGCGCAATCTTAAAATGGCTATCAGCAAAGATCCTTTGTTCTTACAGGTGGCGGAGATAGTGGCGTCAGAAATGAACAGGTGGGCCATCGGTTTCTTTAAGCAAAGCATCATTTCTGACTGGTTACAACAACTGAACTTTACTACAATACTTTTTCGTGCCCGGGGCCTTCACCTGGATGACCGTCACATCGTCGATGGAAAGGGTGTAGCAATGGCTGCATCGATCGTCGATATGACTCTATATGTTGTAAATAGTTACCAGGAATTACGAAATGCTGGTTCATCGATCGTATTGTATTTGCCAAAAATTCAAACGGCCGGTGAGGCATCACTTTGGAATGATATGATTACGTCGCTTGAAAATCAGCTGGCACTCGATGAAGGAACGATCAAGGTATATGTTTTGGTGGAACAGCTCGAAGCAACCTACCAGCTGATGGAGATCCGGGCGGCGCTCGGAAAACATTTTGTAGGGTATAACACCGGTCGTTGGGATTATATTAATAGCATTGCTGATGCGATGGCCTGGGACAAAACATTCATCAATCCGGACATTGAAGCGATCACCATGACGTATGGATATATGAGTCATTATGAGAACAGGGTTAGATCTGCTGTCAATACTCCTGATTTACATGGCAATTACGCTCTATGGCAGGGAGGAATGGAGCCAAACATACCTGTAGGATCTGAAGCAGGAATTGATATCAGTATGAAAAAAGTGGTTGCAGGTGCGGAACGCGAGCAGCGTGAAGGAGCAAGCGGAAAATGGGTAGCCCATTGGAAAATGGTTAACATCGTGCGTCCTGTATGGGAAAAAGCAGGCCAGCCGAATCAGTTGGGAAGATCCTCCGGCAGGCTTAGTTATACTTCAGAAGATGCCGAAAATCTTTTGCTGATTGTACCTGCTCCTACTACCATCCGGGGAGCCCGGAATCTGTTAAGCGTCGCATTGCAGTATGGAAACGCTTTCGGCCAGGGAATGCAGGCAGCGGCGTTGAAACCAGCAGACTTTTTTGGCAATGATGATGTTTTATACCTGATGGAGGATATGGCTACCGGCGAGATCAGGTTGAGTATCCTGTGGGAATGGGTGCATAAGGGAGCTGTCCTTACAGAAGATGATGCTCAAACAGGAACGAATAGGGGAGATGCATTTACGATGACAATATTCAAACAGCTAATTGAAGAGGAATATGAAAAACTCCTGAAAGCGAGTAACAAAGATGTATTCGAAAAATCAAAAAACACCACATTACCCATTTCGAAGGAAATAGTTGTCGCCTATATTGAAAGTGATGTAAAACTGCCCTGGTTTATCGACCTTCTTAATATCAATTTAAACAACTATAATCTGGAAGAAGCGAAGCTGAGAATTAGAAAGTTTATGACATATTTTTTAAAGGATGGTACCCGTATCACTCACAATCTTGACTCAGTAATGGAAGAAAACAGGGATACATCGTTTACCAATAATTGATAATTGATAAGTTTAAAAACGAGTGTGTGGTTTAACGTTGTTATCGGTATTTACGGCCCCGTCGTGCACTTTGTATTCTTTTCTTCTTTGTGTCTTAGGCCTTGGTAACAATTTCTTTCTGCCACCAAGGCACTAAGACACAAAGGCAGGCATTCTGATCTAAAGGTTCTTTGTGAACCTCCTCATTGTCCAGTCATAGCGGTTCACGAAGAACGCGACGGATCACGCTTTGCTACCGGTTCGACAAATCCGGAACTGTACGTATGTCTTGACGACTGCGTGCAGGATTTCTGTTCTCAAATTCGGGTGATGGTCGCTCGATCGCGCGCAGCAATAGTGGCCAAAGACTTTTTTCGAATTTCTTTCTGAAAATCCCCGAATGTCCAACTTTAAAGACAGTATGTTTTTCCACTGCAAGCTTTATTATTTTATGGGGAGCATTTGGAAAGAATTTCATCATCAGCGGCACTGTTTTATCGTTGGCAATAAAATCATCGCTCGTATAAAGAGCTGTGATCGGAATAGTGAAATCATAGAATCTGTCCATCTGTTTTTGTCTGATCAAACATCTCATGAAGTAGTCCTTACTCAGGCACCATTCCCTCCATTCCAGGAGGATATTTCCCGGAAGATTTTCTCCCCATCCGATTTTTTGCATTTTGCCGTAGCCATATAGCTTTACCATTAGGGGACCGATGAAATACCAGAGAATCCATATCAGCCAGCGCATCGGGAATGGAAAATACCGCCAATATCCCAATGCTGCATTAATAGCGATTACCCGTTTCAAATGGTGCTGATGCTCGAGAAATCCGATTAATTGGGCGCCAACACTGTGACCCACCCATATGATCCCCGTCATTCCCTTTTCATTGATGAGATAATTAAGCACAGCGTTCATATCCTTTGTGCCCCATTCATGCATATATGATTTTAAAGCCTTCAGGTTAGCGGGCGCAGACCCACCAACACCCCGATAATCAAAGAGCAATACATGATACCCGGTTTGATTAAGAAACTTTGCGAAATTTATATAGAACTCTTTTTTTATTCCTGTTGCGGAACTGACCACAATAGTTCCTTTACTATCACCAACCGGTGAGCAACACAAAGCACTTAGCCGGTATCCGTCTACCGCTGTAATAAATAATTCCCGTATCATTTTCGTCTTTAAGAACTGATTGTAATGATATATCCTGTGAAAAGATTAGCCGATTAGCTGATTAGCCAATTAGCCAATTAGCCAGGTAGTCCAATCGGCTAATCGGCTAATCAGCTAATCAGCTAATCACCCTCCTCCTCCATCGTTATCTTAATATTGCTGATCTCGTTGAACCAGCTTGCAGGGTTAAACTTGTCAAAAAGTGACTGGATCGCTTTTTTTCCTCCATTGGTGCATGGGGCATCGGTCAGTGACGTATTGTGCTCCGCCTGGCCCGTCTCGACTGGCAAAGAGTTAGATTCTAATTGCTGTAACATCTGATGAGGTTTAATTTGTATCGTGATTTTGAGCCACAAATATGGATCTCAACTCTCTCGCATGACATCCCGTAAAGGCGTGATTTTTTATGAAAGTGATTAGTAAGCACATGACTTTAGTTTATTTTTACTTTTAGTTGTTGACTAAAACGTAGGCTTACAAAATGAAAGTGCTTGTATTCGTCTTTTTGCTATTCAGCGCCATTTCAGTGCAATCACAAATTAATTTAGATTCACTGCAACAGGTTTTAATAAAAACAAAAGTAGATCGAACCAGTTTGCTACATTATTCAGCGCAGATGCAGGCGATGGCCCCAAATGAAACAGACGCATCTCACATAATTGGCGAATGGGTCATAAAAAATGCAGACGCTGATTCACTGAGGCAGATACAGGCAACCGCTCATTTCATCCTGGGAAAGATATATACAGCCGTCCTGGATTTCGAACAGGCAACACATTTTTTAACAACAGCCTTAAGTATTGCAGAAAAAAATAATTTCTATATGATAGAAGCAGAATCGTTGAATACTTTGGGCACTATCTATGAAAGAAACGAACAAAACGAAAAAGCCGTTGAGTACTACCGAAAATCGTTGGCAATCAGTCAGACAAACAGCTACATAAGAGGAGCGGCCATCGCGGAATTCAATGTAGGGAATACACTGTTGAAAACACAAAGAGAAAATAGCAATACCAGGAGATATGCGATCAATTTAATGCTACAATCCTATAATACTGTAAATAAGCTGAAAGACACCCAAAGCATCATCGCCCAAAGCAGTGCGCTGGGTTATGCATACACGGTCCTGAAGAATTATGATTCCGCCACGATAATTCTGGAAAATGCAGAAAAGCTAATAAGGTCAGCAGGAAAAGAAGCAGGATATATAAGACACTACACCCGCGTTGCTAAACTTTACAACGACAAAAAGAAATATAAACAAGCAATCAAATCTTATGAAAGCGGTCTTGCCGTCGCCAAAAGATTTCAGATTCCACGTTGGTTGTGTATGTGTTATTCGGGGTTAGCGGAAACCTATGAAAATATGGGTGATTATAAAAAAGCCAATCAATTTAATCAACTTAATATCAGGATGCATGACGCATTGGTAAGCAAGGAAAATTTTATTGCCGCAGCAGATATACAGAATAGGTATGAACGGTCGAAAAAAGACAACGAAATATTAAAACTGGCAGCAGACAACAGGCAGCGATCAACGCTCAATAAATTTCTGATCGGAGCATCCTTCGGGCTTTTACTGATTAGTTTCCTGGGATACCTCAACTTTCAAAACCGAAATAAAATAGCAAAGCAACAGGAAGAAATACAACGTCAAAAGATCCGCCAGTTAGAGAAGGATAAACAGCTTGTATCTATTGACGCAATGTTGAAAGGTCAGGAAGAAGAACGTAGCCGTATCGCCAAGGACCTGCACGATGGTCTGGGGGGCCTGTTATCAGGCACCAAATTATCTTTTATGAATGTAAGAGAAACCACCAGACTGTCGTCCGAAAGCGCAAAACAGTTTGACAGATCCCTCAGTATGCTGGACAACACCATCGGTGACCTTCGCAAGGTGGCGCAGAACCTGATGCCTGAAGCACTCGTGAAATTTGGTTTACATGAGGCGCTGAGAGATTTCTGTGATACCGTTGAAACCTCTTCCGGCACAAAACTCTTTTACCAGCAATATGGAGCGCGAAAGCTTGGCAATACCGCTGAAGTGTTTATCTACCGGATCATCCAGGAGCTGATAAACAATGTAATCAAGCACTCGGATGCCAGCCAGATTATTGTGCAATTGACCATGGACCTAAACAAAACAAGGATTACGGTGGAAGACAACGGAAAAGGCTTTGACAAAAACATATTAACTCAGACAAAAGGAGCCGGTATGGCTAATATTAACTACAGGGTGCAGTATTTCAATGGAACGATCGATATCGTGTCTGCAGAAAGTAATGGAACATCTGTCAATATTGAACTAAAAGTATAAATAAATGACAAGGGTCTACATCGTAGATGATCATGCAGTAGTGATTGAAGGAATTTATTCTTTATTACAAAAAGAAAGAGATATTGTTATGGCTGGTCATGCCACTAATGCGGCAAATTGCATGCAATACTTTGTTAACCATACAGCTGATGTCATCCTGATGGATATCAGTCTTCCTGATATGAATGGAGTAGATCTATGCAAAATGATCAAAAGGAATTATCCCGGAGTTATGGTGCTGGCACTGAGTACCTTCAACCAGGGTACTTACATAAGAAAAATGATGGAAAGCGGAGCCAGCGGATATTTGCTGAAAAATGCCGGCCGGCAGGAGATCATTGATGCGATCCAGTTGGTTGCAAAAGGAAAAATGTATTTCAGTTTTGACGCAGGGCAAGCACTGAAATCCGATTCGGGTCGGCAAAATGCCATCCCGCCGATTACAAAAAGGGAAAAAGAAATACTTGTGCTTATCGCCGAAGGATTCACAAATACACAGATCGCTGAAAGTCTTTTCATCAGCATTGACACTGTTGACAGTCACCGGAAAAATTTACATTCCAAACTGAATGTAAAGAATACGGCAATGCTTATCCGGTTTGCTGTAGAAAATAATTTATTATAGAGGTATTGGGAAGGCGACTTGTGCTTTACATCCGTTTACTGTACTTAATCTGAAGCCAACCATTAACCGAAGACAAAAATGTCTACCTTAAAGGGACATTTCGATTTTTTTAAAATAGTTTTTTTTTGCTTAATTAATACCTTCTATCGCCGCCAGGAAGTCCTGAACAACATCTTCACCAAGTTCAATATTTCCCAGGCCGAACAAGCGGGTCAATACAGATACCAGCTTTAATCCCGTCAAAAGAAAATTTGTAACTGTATCAAATTTTTGATACGCATGCTCGGCTTTTTTTGTGGTAGAATATTCGGAAGTGAAGATGCAGGGAAACGAAAAAATAGTTGCCCGGGCAGCTAAGGGCATGAGCAGTATAAACCGCATTTTATTCTAATATTGAAATGCATTTCTATTCATTTCAAGGGTTAATTTACCTTTATTTCACATCCTTATAGTTCCGGATCCTTTTGGAACCAGGGGAGTATTTTTTTTTCTTATTGATACACTTTGCTTTTTGCAATAACCCGTTGTATCTGTTCGACAGTCATATATCTTTCATGAGGGACTGATTTTTGGGAAGGCAGTGGGTCATGAGCGCGCATATCTTTGAAGCCTTTGTCTAGGTACTGTTTCCATGCCAGTAACTGGTATCCCAAACCCCGTTCGATATTAATACTATCCGTGTTGTATTCGAAACGATCCATAAAACCCCTGGAGATATGGGAAACACCAAGACCCATCAAACTTAACCCGGTTCTGTGATTAAAGTCCACAATATGACAAAGTTCGTGACCTAATATGCCAACCTGACCACTTAAGTCACAGTTAGAGAAAGTGGGAAGTGTTCTTCCCTCAGTTGAATCATAAATGACTACAATATATGTACGTTTACTACTTTTTTTTAACAGACTACCAATGGATGGACGGGTAGAGATGATTCCCCCTGAACTTTTTTTAATCTGAAACTCAATTTTTGTGTCAATTAGATCTGGAAAATAAGACAACGCATATAGTATTTGCTTTTTATAACTGGGTGGCATTTTCTTATTTTTCCCGTAGTTCTTTTCCAACATAGCATAAGCAGGCATGATGGAATCACGAACATCCGCTACCGGCTTTTTACTCGCCGGTGTTCCGATATCTGCAGATCCTGTTGTTGCGGCAAGAATTACAATTGTTAGTAGAAGAAGTATCAGGAAACCAAATCTTGATTTTTTTGCTACGCTATTCATTTTCTTACATTTAACTGACTAATACAACTATGCAATTTCAACTAATTTAAATTATTCTACTAAACGCTGTTATTAAGGTATGATAATCAAATTCAAAGCCTAAACATAATTCACCTGTTAATAGAGTTTGAATTGTTTTGGGTTTTTTTAAACCCTGCTGTGTTAAGGAGGTTGATTAATCGTTAAATTTATATAGTAAATTAAAATTTTTGTTATGAACGAGATCAAAAAAGAAGACATCAGACAAGAAGTGTTTGATCTTTATGATGACTATGCCCACAATAGGATTGACAGGCGAAAATTTATGCAAAATCTATCTGCATACGCTGTTGGTGGTCTTACTGTTGCATCTCTTATGAGCTTTCTCATGCCCGACTACCATGGCGCAATACAGATTCACGAAAATGATCCAAGGTTGAAATCAGAATACGTCAATTATCAATCACCAAAAGGTGGCGGAACGATCAAGGCCTTGTTATCAAAGCCTGACAATGCAAAAGAAAAACTGGGAGGCATTGTGGTAGTTCATGAGAACAGAGGTTTAAACCCGTACATTGAAGATGTTGGTAGAAGGGCTGCACTTGCAGGGTTCGTTTCGATTGCTCCCGATGCCTTAACTCCTTTAGGTGGTTATCCGGGAAATGATGATCAAGGCAGAGAACTTCAAAGTAAACGCGACCGAAATGAAATGTTAGAAGATTTTATAGCCGCATACGAATTTTTAAAAAGTCACAAGGACTGCAATGGGAAGGTTGGCGTTGTAGGTTTTTGCTTTGGCGGCTGGATTGCAAATATGATGGCAGTACGAATTCCGGATTTATCAGCATCCGTTCCCTTTTATGGAGGCCAGCCGGCGGGCGAGGATGTTCCGAAAATAAAAGCTCCGCTCCTCCTGCATTATGGTGAACTGGATACTCGTGTTAATGAAGGTTGGCCGGCATATGAAACTGCTTTAAAAGCGAATAATAAAGAATACAAAGCTTTTATGTACGCAAATGCAAACCATGGCTTTCATAACGATACAACACCACGGTTCGACAAAGCTGCAGCAGAACTTGCCTGGAAACGTACAACTGATTTTTTTAGTGAGAAATTAAAGGTGAAGTAAGTGAACCGAGAAGCAATTTCAGTCACTGTCATTTACATGGAACTTGTTGGATTGCGGATACTTATGTTGTGTCATGGTTTTGCAAATCGAACAGGATCTTTTTCAAAGTATCAATATGACGCTGCATTGCATCTTGTTTTTCTACGTGATTTGATGATAAGGATTTAATGCCTTTTTTTGAATATTCAACCTCCATCTTTTTTAAAAGATGTTTCCGCTCTTCCATCATCCGAAGAGAAACCCATAAGGTTGTACTTGCTGTTTCCGCCTGCTTTATTACTAAATCTTTTTCGGTGTAAGCGTGTCCTATATGGCAACGGTAGCGTTTCAGAATATCGTGCTTCAGACTCCATAAATTACCTCCGCAATCAGGACAGGCAAAAACACTTGTATTGCCTAATTTCTCGACATCTTCTATACTTACTGCTGTTGTCTCGGCAATTATTGATTCTGCTATTACGTCTTTTGGTACTGGTTTTTTTTTGCCTCTTTTATGGTTTATTATTTTTGCTACAAGCGGACCTATTTCGTCCAGAGTTGCCACATGATCAACCTCCATGTTGTTAATTACCGAAAGCGGCATATCAGGATATTCAGCCTGGTTCGGGTCCTGAACCACACAGGTTCCCCCGCTTCTTTTGATAGCCCACATGCCGGATGTGCCATCATCCAGCATACCACTTAAAATAACACCTATAGAATATGAACTATACGCTACTGCTGCGGAGCGGAATAACACGTCAATAGAAGGACGAAAGCGGTTTTCTTCAGGACCGCCGCCTAAAATAAATTTATTATTTTTTACGAGCAGGTGTTGGTTAGGACGAGCAATGTAGATATTATCCTTTTTAATTGGCGCACCATTTATTGCAAGACTGCAATCCAAAGAAGTAACCTGCTTCAGTCGATGCACTACAAAATCACCAATGCCTTTACGTGATAAATGCAGCACAATGCAATAGGCAACATCCAATCCCTTTTGCAGGGATCGTGCCATTTCCATTAATGCATCTAATCCACCGGCTGATGCTCCAATGGCCACTATGAATTTCGGGTGCTTTATCATATTTATTTATGAGCAGAAATACAAATACTAAGGGCCAGAATGTATTCGGCCCTTAGTATTAAATCCAATCTTATGGAAAACCGAAATGAAGGTATAAGTACTTCAAAACAAAATATTATACAATTCTTATTTTTTGTGATATAATTCCCACGTAAATCAGACAGTTGAAACCATTGAAAGTATCGTTTTCAATTTTTCTTTTAATATTGAATAATCGAATTGTTTAACCAGATAATCCATCGCTCCTAACTCGTTCATTTTCTCCATGTCCCTAGAATTAGAAGAAGTTGTGTAGATTACTACCGGTATTGTTTTCAAATAAAGATCATTTTTCAGCTCAGATAGAAATTTTTGTCCGTTAACGCGAGGCATGTTCAGGTCCAGAAAAATTAAAGAAGGAAAAGGAATTGCATTGGTTTTCAAGTTTATCAGACCTTCCTGACCATTTTCTGCCGTAAAGCAGTCAATAGATGGATCAATTTCCCGCAATGCTTCTATCAGAAGTTCCTGGTCATCAGGATCATCGTCAATTATATAGATAACAGTTCGTGATTGCATGATATTTTTTCGAGTACAGGTTTTAAATGTACTATTTATTACATTACAGTACTAATGGGAGCCCCAAATTGATGTTTTAATTATGCCTAAATCTGGAAATAAGCCGACACAGATCCTTTCGGAGAATCTTTTTCCGGTTGTAGGTTTGGGCGCATCTGCCGGTGGATTGGAAGCGTTTAAAGAATTTGTGAAAGCGATTCCTGAGAAATCCGGAATGGCGTATATCTTCATTCAACATTTGGCGCCGAATTACGAAAGTATTCTTTCAGACATTCTTCAAAAGATTACGAAATTACCTGTCGTTGAAATAACGGACAAGGTAAAGGTGAAGCCTGACCATTTATATGTCATCCCTTCAAATAAAGTCTTAACTGCAAATGATGGTGTATTACTCCTTGAAACGCGTGTGGCTGGTGAGAAATCAAATACGATTGATATCTTCTTTACTTCGCTGGCAGAGATTCACCAGGATCATGCGATAGGCATTGTATTTTCGGGTACAGGCAGCGATGGCACCGTAGGTTTAAAAACGATCAAGGATCAGGGAGGCATTACTATCGTTCAGGATCAGGTTTCAAGTGCTTATTATGGCATGCCCCAAAGCGCCATTGATGCCGAAGTTGTTGATTTTATCCTTCCACCTAAAGAAATACCCGGGCATTTACAGGAACTGGTGCGCAGCTCCGGAATTGTTGCCTCGAATTTCACCAACTCCGAAGAGTTTAAGCAAGAAGATATTTTCAGGCAGATCATGGCTTTAATTCGGGTGAAACGGGGTGTTGATTTTACATACTACAAACAAACTACTATCCGACGACGCATATTGCGAAGAAAAACGTTAAATAATATAAAGAAGCTAAAAGACTACCAAAATTACTTGCTGGAAAATAAAGACGAGCAGGACGCTTTATTCCAGGACATACTTATTCCCGTAACATCTTTTTTTCGCGACCAGAAAGTATATAATGTATTATGTGAAAATGTTTTTCCTGAACTTTTTAAACAGAAACCTGTAACGGAACCTATCCGGATGTGGATAGCAGGCTGCTCCACAGGTGAGGAGGCTTATTCGATGGCAATATGCCTTCATGAGTACTTTGGTGAAACAATTGCTGCCCGGAAGATCCAAATTTTCGCCAATGATATTTCTGAGCCAGTCATTGCAAAGGCCCGAAGGGGGATTTATCAAAAGAAGGATATGGCGGGGCTTTCAGAAGCCAGGGTAAAGGAATTTTTTACAAAAATTGATGGCAGTTACCATCTCAATAAAGCAATCCGGGAAATGTGTGTTTTTGCTATTCAAAATTTTTTGAAAGACCCTCCATTTGCCAGGATGGACCTTATCAGTTGTCGCAATGTTCTGATATATATGGAACCTTATCTCCAGAAAAAGGTATTCACAACCTTTCATTATGCACTCAATACTACAGGATTTTTGGTTTTGGGAAAATCGGAAACAATAGGACAGTCATCAGGACAGTTCAATGTTTTTAGCCAACAGGATAAAATTTATACAAAAAGAGGATCGGTGGGTAAATATATGCATGTGATAACTGAAAGCAGCGAAGCGGTCTTAAAGCAAAAAGACGATCAATCAAAAAATAAGGCCGGAAGGAAGGATGATTTTCAAAAAGCCGCAGATGAAGCTTTGCTCTCCAGATATGCTACGGTTGGTGTCATCATAAATGAACAGTTAGACATTATACAATTTCGGGGCTCGACAGGTGCGTTCCTCGAAGCCCCACCAGGAAAAGCAAGTCATAGTATTTTAAAGATGGCCAGGGAAGGTTTATCATTTGAATTGCGCAATGGCTTGTATAAAGCCAAATTAACTAACGCGATCGTAAGAAAAGAGGGTATTCCCGTTGATAAAGGAAAGCGCAAAGTGACCATTGAGGTTATCCCGCTTCAGAATACTATTGAATTGTATTTTTTGGTGCTGTTTGAAGAAACACAAGAACAATCCTTATCGAAAGGCCCGGGTTTCGGTAAAAAACTGAATAAGGACGAGCAGGCAAAATTATCTATTGAACTTCTTCGTATTGATCAATTGGAAAAAGAACTGGCGCAAACTCGTGAAGATATGCGCTCCATAACAGAGGACCAGGAAGCGTCTAACGAAGAATTGCAGAGTGCCAATGAGGAATTATTGTCTGGCAGTGAAGAACTTCAAAGTTTGAATGAAGAGTTGGAAACCACCAAGGAAGAAATTCAAAGTAGTAATGAGGAGTTAACTATTCTCAATCAGGAATTGATTGAGCGCAATGAACAATTGATCTATTCCCGTAAATATGCCGAAGCCATTGTCACCACGATTCACGAGCCACTGATTATCCTGACAAAGGATTTCCGTATAAAAAGTGCTAACAATTCATTTTATGAAAAATTTGCTACAACAGAGCAGGAAATAGCGGGCAAAATGTTTTTTGATATAGATGGAGGTAAATGGGATATCCCGGGCTTAAGAGAAAGACTGTACAAAATTCTGCCCGATCATTCCTATTTCGAAAAATTTGAAGCAACCCTTCTTTTGCCTCCTTCAAGCCAGATAAATATCCTGGCTAATGCCCGTCAACTAATTAACGAGAATAGCAATGAACAATTAATATTGCTGGCGATACAAGATATAACAGAACAAAAAGCTTTTGAACAAGAATTGGAACAGCAGGTTCAGGGCCGGACAAGTGAACTTAAAGAAGCTAATATAAATCTCCAGTATTCGAATGAAAATCTGCAGCAATTTGCTTCAATTGCTTCACATGACCTGCAAGAGCCTCTTCGAAAAATAAAAACATTTACTGCGATATTAGAGAGACGGTTCGGCGATAATATGCCGGAGGGTGGGAGGGAAATTATTGATAAGATCGAGTTATCTGCCGACCGGATGGCTCAATTAATTAAAGCGGTTCTTCAGTATTCAAAACTGGCTCATGATGTAAAGCAGTTTATGCAAACAGACCTCAATGTCATTTTAAAAGACGTAATGAATGATCTGGATTTGCTTGTCGCTGAAACGCACGCGCTCATCCACTATAACAAAACTTTACCGGTAGTGGATGCTATCCCTTTACAAATGAACCAGCTTTTCTACAACCTTTTGACCAATTCACTTAAATTTCAGAAGGATACGACACCACCCGAGATTACAATTTCTTATAGGAACCTGCCAGCTGAAGAAATAAAACAATATATTAATCTAAACGAGGATCAGTCATATATTGAGATTAAATTTTCAGATAATGGTGTTGGCTTTGATCAACAATTTGCAGAGCAGGTATTTCAACTTTTTGAACGTCTGCATTCCCTGAGCGAGTTTGAGGGTACGGGGTTGGGTTTGGCGTTGTGTAAAAAGATTGTCGAAAATCATCATGGGCATATATTTGCCCTTTCTAAGGAAGGGAGGGGTTCGGAATTTTATGTCATTCTTCCATTAAATCAATAAAGCGGTGGTTTTTATTACTCCGTTAAACACAATATTGTGCCTGCAATTTTCTGTGCTACACCATGGCACGGGATTTAGGTAAAATATAATAAAGCGAGGTGTTCAGTAATGACCCTATATATTCGGAATATGGTTTGTTTACGCTGTAAAATGGCGGTCCAATCCGTTTTAGAAGGACTTTCTATCCGATACAGTTCCATAGAGCTCGGCAAAGTTGCACTCCTTGAAGTTCTTAGCCCGGATCAGCAAAAAAAGATTAATGCAGCCCTACAGCATTACAAGCTGGAATTGATGGATGATAAAAGGAAGATTCTTGTAGAGCGCATAAAAATCCTGATCATTGAATTATTACACTCGCCTGATAACGAGATGCGCTTAAAGTTATCTGAATATTTAAGCAAAGGACTTCATTACGACTATACGTATCTATCAAATATTTTCTCTGAAATGGAAGGAAGTACTATCGAAAGATTTTATATTGTTACAAGGATTGAACGGGTGAAGGAATTGATAGTGTATGAAGATTTAAGCGTAACAGAAATTGCTTATCAATTGAACTATAGCAGTGTATCACATCTTTGCCTACAGTTTAAGAAAGTTACCGGGCAAACACCTTCGATGTTTAGGAAAAAATGTGAGTCAGGAGATTTTGTTTGGAGAATCTGTGAATGATGTAACTTTTTTTCAGGAAAGTGTAATGGGATCCTTGTGGAAAATAAGAACCTTTGATTATCTAACAATTGTGACATGAATATCGTTTTCCATGCATGTTAATATTAAATAAGCTATGAGGGATCGTATCAGTTTACTAATCATTGACGATGACGCTGATGACAGAAATCTTTTTCTGGAGGCGGTTAAAGAAGTAGATGAGGAAATTGAGTGTATCACAGCCAGTGATGGTAAGGAGGCATTAGATTTATTAAAGAATTCTTCATCTTTACCTGATTTTATTTTTTTAGATCTGCGGATGCCTCGTTTCAACGGCAAGAAATGTTTGTTTGAAATAAAAAACGACGAAAGATTAAAATCTATTCCCGTAATTATTTATACTACGTCGAAAGAAATAGAAGAGTCAAGAGATTTGAAAGAGATGGGTGCAATTCATTTTATAAGCAAGCCGACCAATCCCGAGGAGATATACTATCTGGTCTCTTTTACGCTGGAAGAACAATTAAGAATTTTACCTAGAAAAAATCAGGCATAATTTATTTTAGGCATGAGGCTTTTTCTTCTTTTTATTAAATGGATTAACCTCTACGTATATATCCAGCTAAACTTGTGGGAAGATGGCTGCGGACTGATTCTTTCTGCCAATTTAGATAGCCTGGAGGGTAACATCATTATATAGTCTCTTGCCTTTTCGCCATTTTCTGTTAAATTATTGATAGCATCTATTTTCCATTCCTTAATAAGTGAGGAGAGAATGTTGATATAATCTGTTGCAGTGTATACACCCAAACGTTGCGCTGCTTCCGAGAAATGGCGGAAGCTTTCTCCTTTGGCTAAGCCTTTTTCGCGTAGAAAGTGAGCAGGCATAACGATGTTTCTACGCATCATATCTTCAAAGGCGATCATCATTTGATTCGGATCTATTTCAAAAATCCATGAAACAAAGGATTTATAAGCAGTTGCGTGCCTAGCTTCATCTGAGGCTACATGACCACATATCTTCGCCAATAAATCGTCTCCTTCCTGCTTTGCAAACTGAGCTACCCTTCTATGCGATAAATTGGTGGCTAACTCCTGGAAGCTGGTATAAATAAAACTCCTGTAAGGGTCTCTGGCAGTGCCGATATCAAAGCCATCAGTTAATAAATGCTGAGTAGAAATTTCCATTTCTCTCATATTTACCCTGCCTGAGAGATAGAGGTACTTATTAAGCACATCTCCGTGTCGGTTTTCTTCAGATGTCCAGGCTCTCACCCACTGACTCCATCCGCCTTCTGTACCGTCATTGACAGGATGTATTAAAGACAACCAGGTTTCGTATGTAGGAAGCACTTCTTCCGTAATCGTATCTCCAATCAATACTGCAAGTAAATCATAAGAAAGATTGCTGGCTTTTGCCTGTAATTCTTTAAAGTGATCGAAAAACGCTTCATTGTCAGATTGAGGTAGCAGATCCGCGGATTGCCATATGGTTTCAACTGGTTTTAAATATAGCGGTATTGCATTTAAAATCTCTTTTTCCAAATGATGCATTACTTCAACCTTCGAGATCTTTTTCATTGATGATATTAATTAGTTAACAAAGGCACAGCTTAAAAGCCCGGAATTATAAATTATGCCAAATAAACATTTAGAGGTGTTTATTTATACAATATTAATTTCTGTAAAGTTGGGGGATTGGGATAAACGCGCTGATATACAATTCCGAATATCTCTTATATAATTCCCAGATTGGTTTATGCGCATGATAAACCTGATCCTGATCATCGCATGTTATAAATAATTGAAAATTTCCGGATTAATGTTCTGTGGCCGGAGCACCTTAATCGTTGCTTTTTAAGAAAGCATCATCTCGAAGACCCGTGAATTATGTAAGCATTCTCCAGAATTATATAGTAACCAGTCCAGTTCAACCATTGATCTTTAATTCCGTTTTGCATCCGGCATATGAAAACACTTTTCAGTGCCATCCATTCATAAGATGGGATTGTAGGGTAAGATATATGAGTGACACCAATATACAGGCGCTTCTGAAGGGCAATAATATTGCCGCATTTGAGGTATTATACGATAAGTATGGGCCCTCTGTATATGGATTGATCCTTAAACTCACCCCGGATTCATATACCGCTTGTAGAATCTTAGAGGAAAGTTTTGTAAAGATGTGGTTAGAAAGAGATTCCTATAGTGCTTCAAAAAGTAGTT
>JACMLY010000027.1 GCA_014379345.1 Chitinophagaceae bacterium | reverse complement strand
GAGTTTTGCCTCCTGCAGCATCAATCTGCAGAACATTTACCTGGGCTATAGAGACCGAAGCCATCAGCAACAGGCCAATTAATAGTACAGTTAGCTTTTTCATTGAATTAGATTATCGGTTTTAGTTTGAGTGTTAGATTTGATATATCAAAAGAACAAAATAATAATTGTCTTTCAAACACTTTTAATAAAAAATATTTTGCTGCTGGGTAGTGGCTGCTGGCTGCTGGCAAGAAGTGCTTTGATGGAGGTATAGGGTTATTCTATAATATATTTTCAAAGGACCGCTGGCAAATCAAAAGTAGAATGTTCCTCGATGCAGTCCTTGCCAATAGCAGCTGCCAGTAGCCAGCAGCTTTATTTTCATAGCAACTCTCACAATTCCCAAGTAAAAATGTTCCTTGTAGCATTTCTTGCCAGTTGCCAGTTGCCAGCAGCTAACAGCCAGCTGCCAGAACCCACCCCTTACCCTGCTGCCATTACAACTTCTTTTTCTGGGACGCAGGTATCAAACACCACTTCATCCATAGCTGTGAGCAGGAAGCCGTGGTAGGGAGCAAATTGTGATTTTTGTTTCTGGATATAGGAAAAGCTAAAGGGTGAATGAGCTTCCATCTCATGGATGTATTTTAAGCTGTATAGATCGGGATTCTGGGCAATGGCCTCAATGATAAACAGATCCATGCTCTTTTGCATCAGCGAGCCGAAGACTTCCAGGTGCTGTCCTCCCAGCAGTGAAAGGCCTTGCATGACCTGATCGCCGAACCACCAGGTCTGGTTGATCTTCATTTCCAGCAGTTCATGGTTCTTTGAAAAGAGCGTTTTCAGCCCCGCATCCCCATCTTCCTTGACATCCTGAATGTCATCCAGCAACTGAAGGTAAGCGCCGTATCCGAAAAGAAAGAACTCCTGCTCTTTGGTCAGGGTTCCTGCAACAAGGTAGCCATCGGCTATCACCGATGCTCCCCCTTTGGCAAGGCATATTTTAAGGGTTTCTGTTTCGCTAAGCGTACCCTCGGGAAGCATCAGCTGCACACTGTTGGTCTGGGTTTCATGAATGGCCAGCAGGCTTTGATAGACTCCCGGGTAATCGGCACGGGGAAACTCTTCCTCGATCATGGCCACCAGGCTATAGATAATCTCTTCGGAAGGGTTGTTGGGCTTGATAGGCTTTCCTTCGAGCCGCTTATGGAAGTTATTGCTGAAAATCATTTTGTCGAAAGACGTGATTTCAGGATTATCAATCAGGTTGTCTGTATAAGGGTATAGTAAGCTGTATGCAAAGATGGAAGGGGTAAGTTTAACCGGAAGTCCCAGTACGATCTGCAGACCGTTCATGATCCATACATTGCGCCCTGCCTGTAGAATGTCTTTAAAGTCTATCGTTGGATCAAACTGCCGGGCCTGGGTGGCGAATTGACGGCATACTTCCGTGGTTTCAGGAGATAGCATCACATCGAGTTGATCGGTGGTGAAATCGAGCGTATGGCAGAGAAAGTTTCGCGTACGATCCAGAAAGTGGCGCTCATCCTTTGCAGAGAATGTATGACCGCTCTGCTTCTTTTTGCGCAGTGTTTTTACGGATTCCAGATACTGATCGAGGACCCTTTCGCGGGCTTGCTTATCAGAGAAGTTGAATTTTCTATTGAGTAAGGGAAACCGGGGTTCACTGTTTCTCCAATAGACAGCATAATCTTCGAGGTATTTCTGAATCATGATTGGATGGATTAAATACAGTACAAAAAAAAGGAATTCAGCTCATTTCCTGTACATCAAAACGACCAGTAGCTGAATTCTGCCGATGAATGGTCCACGTGATCGGTTTAACCCGTACAGGAAATTCAATAGCTGAGATAAAAATATTCAAATTGTGTTAGATAATATTATCAGGGAATAGATAAAAATACTATATTTGCAGCGCTTTAAACGTAAAGCAAATGCCCAGATGGTGAAATCGGTAGACACGCTAGTTTCAGGGACTAGTGCTCGTAAGGGTGTGCAAGTTCGAGTCTTGTTCTGGGCACCAAAAGGAAGTCAGCTATGGCTTCCTTTTTTATTTTCTGGTTATCAGATAGATTGGATGGATCCGTTCATGATCTAGTACAAAGAGTGGTGGATAATCAGGTTGAATCATCCAAAGGCAAAGACGCTTCATAGGATTCCTTTAAAAAAAAACTTCTATAGCCACAAACCCTATGTTAGCTCTATATTAGGCCTATGTTGGGTCTATGATTTTGAAAACGTAAGTTAGCCCTGCATAGACCTGACATAGAGTTAACATAGAGCTTTGGGGAAACTGTGCAGCAGGATTTTAAAACCAATACTGTTGGTCTGCTGGATCAGCTGCTTCCAATGCTACCCTTGCCCATAGAATCAAAATATAGGATCAAGTACAAAACACGGCGGATGATTCTTATCTTAAAGACGGATAGATGAATCATTTTTTCATTTTCCATCCTGAGAAATGCTTCTGAAGGGAAACCTTATTTTTTTCATTAACCTTCGTAGCAGAAGATGACTCCCGGCAACTACAACCTTATTAACCTTATTTTATAATATTGAATATCATAAGGTTAATAAAGTTGGAGCCTGTAGAGAATATATCTGGCTACGAAGGTTAATTGATTGATAAGGATAGAAGAAACAGGCGGTTTAACTTATAAATACAAAAATATTTCAAAGAAAAGAAATCTTCCATTCTATCCACCGTCTTTTGTACTTGATCCAAAATATATACTTACTATAATGGAATGATCAAAAAGTTCAATACATTTGGCGATAGTTACATGTTAGCAATCAGGCTAGGTGCATCATTCGTGAATTTATAATTGAATTAAAATGAAAGTTGAAATAATCGAATTATCCAAGAGATTGGATCTTCTAAACGATGGGATAACATACTTTTGGAATTGCTGGGGAAATGATTCAAACTATCAGTTTTATAAAGACTGTATCGAACACTCGTTGGACAACAAGAATGCTCTCCCTAAATTTTATCTCGCACTGATAGAAAATGATATTGTAGGTTCTTATGCATTGCTAACCAATGACATCATTAGTCGACAAGATCTAATGCCTTGGTTTGCTTGCCTGTTTGTAAACGACGAACATCGAAATAAAGGTATTGCCAGCCAGCTAATTCAGCATGGAATTTCTGAAGCACATCAAAAAGGATTTGAGAAACTTTATCTTTCAACACATCTAATTTCCTTCTATGAAAAGATGGGCTGGGAACATATTGCCAATGGATATCATGTAGATGACAGTGAAATAAAGATTTACGAGAAACTTACAAGTGTTTAAGAAATTGTATTTGAGGCGCAAATTAAGGATAAGTCATATTAAAATAATAATTGTGTAGTTTGGCGGATTAGTCAAAAAAAAAGTCCGAGCTGCTATAAGCATACTATCCCGGCAGTTTGGTTTCGGCGCTTCATTAACAATAAAACTAAAATCAGATATCCCACTTCTTGCCGAAAGGTACTGGATGTTTTCATGTGACTGTACATGCCCAGAATAATAATACATGTTACGCAAGTTAAAAAATAGCAGAAGGACTTCTTATCAAACGAATGCTTTGCTTCATGGTTTTTGCCATAAATCAATTCATACAAAACAAGTATCCTGATTGAAATTACTGCTTACAGGATATGAAATCAATGTTATAATTCTGACTGAAAGATGTGGCAGGTTTTTGCCAGATGGTGCTAATAATTGTCTCATGCAAATGTATGTATTGTTATATTCTTAGTAATAAACCATTTATATTTTTATCAGGTACTTCGTGAATCTGATAGAAATTCTTTTACTTTTGGATGTCTGATCAGGTGCTATGATCCAAAAAAACAGTCCTCCAGAAATTTTGTCAGAGAAACAATGATTCATACCAATTTTAAGTTGGATATTCATTCGCTTCGAAAAGGTGAGAAGAAAGCTTACGAAGCCGTTTACAACGAATTTTTCGGTGTCTTGTACCACCTGTGCCTCCATTACATTCCTAATGCAAGAGTTTCAGAGGAAATTGTTCAGGATACATTTATGAAACTTTGGGAGATACGGGAAACCCTCAACGAGCAGATTAATATCCGAAACTTTCTTTATACCATCACAAAAAACAATTGTCTTAATTATCTTCGGAATCAGAAGATATCGTTGAAGCATCAGGAAAATATTAAATACCTTGAAATGCAGTTTAATTACGAAGCACTTGAAAAACTGGGAAACTATCTTCAATTTGAAGAGCTTCGTACTAAAATAGAAGGAGCAGTTGAGATGCTTCCTGCCGAGATCAGGGACACTTTCAGGCTGAGTCGCTTCGAGGAATTATCGTACCGGGAAATTGCTGACCGGCATGGAATAAGCATAAAAACTGTCGAGGCCCGGATTTCGAAAGCCCTTCGCATTTTACGCATTGAACTGAAAGAATACCTGCCGCTTATTTGCCTCATTTCCAGGATATTTTCATAGCCTCAAAAATAGTTTTTCTTTTTACTGCATTTTTCAATAGGGTATTTGTAGGTTTGTGTGTTTAGTCCTTAAATCCAGCAGAACACATGGACACTGAAATCTTCGAAAAAATATTTACCAACAGGGCCAGCGAAAAGGAAAAAGAAGAGTTTTTTCATTTGCTTGAAAACGACCCTGAAAAACAGATGGACTACTACCGGCTTAAAAACCTGTATGTTGTTAGCTCCATCGATGCCCACAAATACACTGCCGAAAGCAGAACAAGCTTTAAGAATTTCTGGAATCTGGTTCAGCAATCCAAACGCAAAACAGTTTTGAACGGATGGATGCGTTATGCCGCCATTTTTATACTCGCCTTGTCGATTGGCTTTATGGCCAATTATTTACTGAACAGCAACCCAAAATATCATACCGAGTACAGTTCGCAAAAAGGAAGTGTTTCGAGGATTAAACTGCCAGACGGATCGGATATCTGGCTTAGTTCAGGTACGAACCTGATTATTGATCAAAATGAAAAAGGCGAAATGGTTGCAAAATTAGATGGAGAGGCCTACTTTAACCTAATTCCGGATACTTCCAGAAGGTTCCGTGTCGACCTTGGAAGTTTCCAGGTAAAAGATATTGGCACCAGTTTCAACATACGGGCTTACCAGTCGGAACCAACCATTGTAACTACCCTGGTGGAAGGCCGGATTGAGCTTTTAAAAAACAGCGGAGAAGTGCTGTTGTCGGTTATGCCCGGCGAGCTGGTTAAATACAACAAACAGAACAACCAAATGCTGGTTAATCAGCAAGACCCGTCGGTTGTTATCGCATGGAAAGATGGGAAATTTGTGTTTATCGATCAACCGCTTGCCGAAATATGCAAAGAGCTGGAAAACTGGTACGACATTGAAATACAGATAGAAGATCAGAAGTTGGCGGAAACGCG
>JACMLY010000168.1 GCA_014379345.1 Chitinophagaceae bacterium | reverse complement strand
TATTCAGGACGTTGCGGATTATATCGGCGATAGTCTTGGGCTTGCTCAAAAAGCACAGAACACGACTGCTGATCTCATCGTTTTTGCAGGAGTGCACTTCATGGCTGAAACGGCTAAGATCCTCAATCCGAACAAAAAAGTTGTACTTCCAGATCTTAAAGCGGGTTGCTCCCTGGCTGATTCAGCCCCGCCACCACTTTTCAAAGAATTCAAAGACAAACACCCTGATCATATCGTCATTTCCTACATAAATTGTTCCGCAGGAATCAAGGCACTCAGCGATATTATCTGCACTTCCAGTAACGCTGAGAAGATTGTGGAAAGTCTTCCAAAGAGTCAGAAAATTATTTTTGCCCCGGACAAAAACCTCGGTGCTTACCTGGTTAAAAAAACAGGAAGAGATATGGTTCTCTGGAACGGAGCATGTATGGTTCATGAAATATTCAGTCTCGAGAAAATAACCCGACTTAAAATTCGCCACCCAAAAGCGAAATTGATTGCACATCCGGAATGCGAAGATCATATTCTTAGAATTGCAGATTATATAGGTTCAACCACAGGACTTCTGAAGTATTCTCTGGAAGACAGTGCTACGGAATATATAGTTGCCACAGAAACCGGCATTCTTCACCAGATGCAAAAAGCTTCACCCGGCAAGACTTTTATTCCCGCACCGCCTGATAATAGTTGCGCATGTAATGACTGCCCCCACATGAAGCTGAATACTCTTGAGAAGCTTTATCTGTGCATGGAATATGAAACGCCCGAAATACATATGGATGAAGATATCCGCCTTGCTGCGAGGAAGCCGATCGACCGAATGCTCGAAATTAGTGCGAAGTATGGTTTGTGATCTAAGGCGCCGATTGGGCTCGTTATTTCAGAAATTCCAGTTGCGTTTGCCTTGAGTGCAGTAGTGTTCTTTATGGTCCTTACCCAGGCCGGATCTCTGTTTGTTTGGGTGCCATTATTTATTTATATGATGTCAATGGGGCATACCGGCCTGGCGGTATTAAGCGGAATATATGGACTCTTGTTATACCATTTTTTATACCTGGCTCGAGAGAAGATACAAACTGGTAGATGATACTATTACGATTTAAATTTCACGAACTATATATTTTGCGCCAAACAATCACTGGGCGCGGCTTTCAAAGAATATTTCGTCAATTGGCTAGTTTGGCTAAATTTGCCGTCCGAAGTAAAAAAACGGTAATGACTCCCTAGCTCAGTTGGTTAGAGCTACTGACTCTTAATCAGTAGGTCCTGGGTTCGAGTCCCAGGGGGGTCACTGATAATTAAACGCTTAAAAGGCCGCTGAGTGCGGCCTTTTCTTATTACGGCAGCTTGAGAAGGTTTGGACAGGCTGAAAATTTGACTTTTTTTCTGACAGAATTTTAGTTGACTCCGCCAATTTTTCTGGCGTATATCAAAAGGCATAGGAGTTGAATGAATATTATTGCAAGCATTTGCATCATTTTATAATTGATAATTACATTTTTTAACAATTAAAAAAGAAGTAAAATGAAAACTGCAATCAGAAATGGAAGCCTGTTTAATCATTTGCCTATGCTATTTGATGATTTCTTAAATCGGGATTTGTTTAATTCAGGAGACACAAGTTTTTCAGACACGAATACCACTGTACCAGCAGTAAATATTAAAGAGACTGCAGACCGGTATGAAGTGGAGGTAGCCGCTCCAGGTATGAGCAAAGAGGATTTTAAGATTGAACTAGATGGAACGATGCTAACCATCAGTTCTGAAAAAACGAACAATTACCAGGACCGGGAAGATGAGCGATTTTATCGCAGGGAATTCAGTTATCAATCATTTCAGAGATCTTTCAATTTAAAAAGAGATGTTGTTGATAGCGACAAGATTGAGGCAAGGTATGACAAAGGTGTTCTTCAATTGCTAATCCCGAAAAAGGAAGAAGCAAAACAAAAACCGCGAAGGTTAATTCAAATCTCCTGAAATAGCGAATAGGGATTGCAAACTTTTAATTGTAGAATAGCCGTGAACATCACGGCTATTCTTGTTGAAATACTACTTTATCACTAAGATTTGTATCTTTAACTAAACCTTTATAAAACATGGAAAAGCGAGTTTTAGGGATAGTACTGTCAATTCTCGGTGTAGCAGGTCTTATCTACGCGGGAATAACTTTTATGAATGGTGGCAGTTCAAATCAAAACATCAAGGCCATAATATTTTCCGGGGTTCTTGGCGCTATTTTCTTCTTTGCCGGAATCGGACTTATCAAAAACACGAGTGACAGGCCGACATAGGCTCTTGTTAAAATTTCCGCGATTATGAATTATGATTAGGATCAGCGATTAAATCAGTAATAAGATTAGCAATAAAGCTTTGCGATCAGGTTCTACAATTAGGACCTAGATTAATATCTACGATAAAGCTTCGCGATAGAGATCATTGATTAAGATTAGCGATCAAGATCCACAATTGGGATCAATGATAAAAATCAGCAACTAAGATCAGCGACCAGGATTAGCGAAAAGTTCGCAAACTGGATCCGCAATGACAATTCTCCCAGGTACCCCTCCCATAAGGAATTACGTTATACGGCTTGTTTCTAAGCATCATCTTTTGCGGAAGCCGTGTCAGGAACAGCCGATACTCTGCCCATTCTTTTTTTCTTCGTTATCCTTTTAGGATTGTACCATAACCAAAAGCCGGAGATAGTTAATAAAAGTAAGCCAAGACCCGCAAAGCTTCCATATATCAGTTTTGAATAACCGTTTGAGCTAAACAAGTTGTCCAAAATACTTCCATCGTGGATCTGTTCAATGAAATCCGCCCGTCTTTCTTCATATAATAAGACATTTGCGGTTGTCGCATCAAGTTGTACTGCATGATAATGTCCTTCGAATATAACCTTTACCATTCCCTTGTCTGGTCTTGCATCGATACGACTAATTTCAACTGACACATCCTGCCCATGTTTTTTTCTTACGGCCGCTTTTGCTGCGGTGGCAAGTTCATCGAAAGATTTCCATTGAATTAAAGTTGTACTAGTTCCTTTCTGAGTATCGGCAAGTAGCCGTCCGCCACTATTTTTTTTCCAGACCAGTAAGATACCGGTGATAGAAATGATAAGTAAAAAAACCATTACAAACAAACCAATGCGACGATGCCATTTACGATACCACCTGGTTTTTTTTGCTATGACAAGTGTTGAATCATTAACCATATCTGTACATTTTGCACCGCTTCCTTCTGAATCACTTGAAGTGTC
>JACMLY010000167.1 GCA_014379345.1 Chitinophagaceae bacterium | reverse complement strand
ATCAATCAAACCACTTGCGTGTACAAATGTTTCCTGGTTAGAATCGTCATGCTTAATAAAACCGAAGCCTTTTTCAGTATTGAAAAACTTAACGGTGCCTTGTTTTTTGTCCATTGTAATAATAATTGGTATTAAAATAAGTTGCAAAGATAAGTCTAAATTTTGAATTCATCCCATCTTATTCAATCTATTATTTCACAGGCAGTTGTCAACGATTTTGGCTCAGGCGGCGCTCAGCATCACCAGCATGCTAACCGCACTATTTGATAAGATTGAGCATACGAAACTGTAAAGCTTTCAAGGAGTTGGCCTCGTGTATGTTGTTGATTTGGTACAGGTTGCAGGTATTCTCGCATTTGGAGTATAAACCTAAGAAGCATAAATGTACATTAACCAACATATCAGGATGGTTCCCATAAGAACAAGCCACCCTTTTCGTTTACCCCAATATTCTTGTGACACCCGTTCATCCCGATAATTTCGGATGGTTGAGAGCAGAAAATTGTTGGCGCCTGCCACTTTGGCCATCAATAAGCAAATTGGTTCGAGGTACACTGGCGGTAATGGATCACAGCTCCTGAGTAACAGACCAATAATAGTTTCATTTGTGCCTTCTTCATTAAATTGAAGCAGAATTTCAATATTTTCTAAGGATAGCACGCTTCGGATCCGGTTGCTCAGGATGTCAAAGTCAATTTGCAGGTTATTGACGGATGAAACGTAATTGGCCAAACGTTCGGCTTCTGCCTGAATTTGTAACGGTGTTAAGGCCTGTTCCCGGAAATGCTTGCCCAGGCTCCGGGTATACCATCTCTTATAATTATACTCTTCGCGGGCTTTCGGGTCCGATAAATTTTCGTAGGCTTCCTGCACTTCACGAAACATAGCTTCTTTGTATTTGTCCCCATCATTTCTGTCCGGATGATACTTCAACGCAAGATTCCGGAATGCTTTCCGGATTTCATCGGTCCCGGCGGTAGGGGGCACGTTCAGTATTTTGTAATAATCTTTTGGTTGCATACTAACTTAATCATACCAATCACAAAATTAATTAATTCCCGACGTGGACGGGAAGCATATTTTCGCTTGAACTCTTAACCTACTAACACCAACGCATGTCAACCCGGCGCACTTTTCTAAAACAGGCAGGCCTTGCAGGAGCGGCTGTTTTTCTTGCTTCTGATAGCAAAGCAGTATTTTCTTTAACCAGGGAAAAAAGAGTGATCATTATCGGTGCCGGCCTCGCTGGTATGGCTGCTGCAAAAAAGTTGAAAGAAAAAAACATTGATTACGTTATCCTGGAGGCAAGAAAAAGGGTCGGCGGAAGGGTATTCTCCTACCAGATCGATGCCATGGATGATCTGAATATTGAACTTGGGGCTGAATGGATCGGCGCCTCTCATCAACGATTACTCGCGCTATGTGATGAATACAAACTTGAATTGATCAATAATCAGTTTGATACTCATCTTATTTACCGCGGCAGGTATTATAAAAACAATGAGTGGGAATATTCGGGAGAATGGAAAAAGCAATTTGATCTGATGCTGAAAAATTAT
>JACMLY010000166.1 GCA_014379345.1 Chitinophagaceae bacterium | reverse complement strand
GTTTCCGATTCAGGTGTTCTTTCTTTGTCGGTTGCCCGCCCATAAACGCCAGGCCGGGATTCCCAACGGTTTCCCAGATCCCCGCTTGGCATATCCTGCCACACGAGCATACCCAGCTGATCGCAGTAATAATACCAACGGGCGGGTTCTACTTTCACATGTTTACGGATCATGTTGAAACCCATTTCTTTTGTTTTTTCGATATCAAATTTGAGAGCTTCATCGGTGGCCGCAGTATATAAACCATCAGGCCACCAACCCTGATCCAAAGGACCGTATTGGAAAACAAACTGATCGTTCAATAACATTCGTTGAATTCCTTTTTCATCAGGCTTCATCGAAACCTTGCGCATGGCAAAATAACTTTTCACCTCATCCACTGCTTTTCCCTTGCGCAGAATCGTGTATTTGAGATCGTATAAAAAAGGTGTTTCAGGAGACCAGAGTTTGGCATTGGAAATGGATAAAGAGACCTCGCTATTAACAGCAGCCGTTTGCTCTGCAATTTTCATGGCGCCATCCCATGCAGTGATCATCACCTGGTCACCCGGCTGCGCATTTTCAACCTTTGTATTTACTCGTACTAATTTCTGATCCGTATCAGGCGTTTGCTTTGTTTCGGCGATATACGTTTTTGGAACTGTTTCAAGCCAAACCGTTTGCCAGATGCCTGTTACCGGTGTATACCAGATACCATGAGGATTTTTTATTTGTTTGCCACGAGGTTGTGGACCGTCATCGGACGGATCCCAAACACGAACGGCAATTTCCTGCTTAGATCCCTTGGTTAACGCGCCTGTGATATCAACAGAAAAAGGGTCATAACCGCCCTGGTGAGTAGTCACTTCTTTTCCGTTCACAAAAACGGTGCATAGCCAATCGACTGCGCCAAAGTGTAGAAGAACATTTTTATTTTTTGAATTCGGAGCAGCTATCGATCTTTTGTACCAAAGAACGCTATCCTTACCAACCGTTTTTCCAACACCAGACAACGATGATTCAACTGCAAATGGAACAAGAATAGAACCCTGGCTGTTATCAGGAATTGATTGCTGTTGTTTTGGTAAAATCGAGTATTGCCAAAGGCCATTTAGATTTGTCCAGTCCTTCCGCACCATTTGTGGTCTTGGATATTCCGGCAAAGGATTGTCCGGATTTACTTTCTCAGCCCATGGAGAGCTTATCTTACCGGGAACTATTTGCCAGCTTTGTTGCGCCTGTAGCAGAGATTGGAAAAGAACAAGAGAAAAAAACAGGTAATAGAATCGTTTCATAATATTCATTTCATTCGATACAATGATAAGAATTCATTTTGTAACAAGAATAGACCGCCCGTAAAATACCAACCAACGGGACGGTCTATTTGATTGCCATGCCTGTGAAAACTAAGTTTAAAGTTTAAGTGTTTAAAGTACTTCAAATACAAAGCTTAATTGATTTGTCATAAAATAACTTTAAATATTAACCAGGAGCATTATTCGTTTTTTTTCACTGACATTAAAATTGAATTTTGACTAATGGCGAAAAGATCCTGTCTTCTACACCGGCAACTTTAAGGCCTATGCGTGCAAACACGTAATTCTGTGCCGGAGTAATGGAAGGGATGGTCACACTCAGAACTATGTTATTCGGATCAGTAATGGCAGATCCTGCGATCGTTGCAGTACCGATATTATTTCCCCCTGATACGAACTGTGTGTTATTGATATAAAGAGTTATGTTCTCAATATTCTTTGCATTCGCATCGGTAATTATTTTCTCCACTTTAAAAGCAGCATTTGCTTTTCCCCCGGATGCAGCGATCTGAGGTGCTTTGATCATATAATACGGAGTAACATCAAGATCAAGCACCTGATTTCCTTTTACACTTATAGCCATTGAATCGGGAGAGCCTCCGGGCGTCTTTTTCCAAATAAAAGGACCCTGGCCGTTAGGAATGATGAGTCTATACTCACCATCAAAAAGAACTGCTGAATAGCTGCCATCTTGCGCAAAAGAGGAGCCAATAGGCCCGACTTTACCGAATCCAAACTGGTACAGTTCATAAGGAACCTGAAAAGTCTCTACCCCTATTGCTTCACCTTTATAAACCAGCTTCCCGCTCAGTTTTGAGGTAGGCTCGTCATAATTATCTTTTTTACAGGCAAAAAGTAAAGATGTAAGAGCCAATAATATGATATAGCTTTTGATTTTCATATGCTTCATGTTTGATGTTTGACGCGCGTGAACGCGAATTTGCACTCTGATATTATTGATTAGGCTGCCTTATGATTTTTGTATTGCGGGATATGATATCATCGTTAATATTAGAATAGTAGTTTCCCAATTGAAATCGGTTTGTCCCTGACACTACAGGAGGCAGAACTTCTCTGAATACCCATTTCCCATTATTAGGATTGCCCGGGTTGTGTACTTTGTACGGCCATAACCCCCAAGGCTGTGTGCTTTTTTTAGTTGCGCTGCCGAGATTACTGAGTAAATCGGGTAAGCCGGTTGGAGAGCCATCCCATACAATATGCGCAATTCTCCAGCGTTTTTTGTCATACAAAGTATGCCCTTCAAATGCCAACTCTACTCTACGTTCATTAACAATCCGGTCAAAAGTAATCTGTGCCGGCGTCAAAGGAATCGTTAAACCCGCACGGGCACGGACCTGATTGATGTAGCCGGCAGCCACAGCGGTCTGTCCTAACTCAAAGGCAGCTTCAGCAGCATTGAGCAACACCTCGCCAAACCGGTACCGGATAAACGATACATCGCTACCACGGCCTCTACGTCCCGAACCAACAGTTGGATCAAGATATTTGCGTATATAAAATCCGCTTTGAGCCCTGAATTCTATATTCACAGGACCATCTTTACCTACTACCTGAACATCAACTGATGTACCAGGTAATTTCTTAAGTTGTCCTGCTTCATCGCTGGTGAATACGCTGCCGTCAGCCAATAGGTAGCCAGCCCAGATATCCACTCTTGAACCTTTAAAAAGACCATTTGGCAAAAGAACCGTACCAGCCAAACGCGCATCCCTTCCGGCAAAAATGGCTTCCTGGTTATCGTAATAAATAGGATTGCCCGCACCATCTTTAGAAGGAATGGGAGCAAAAGTATTATCCAGTTTTTCAAAAGACTGCACCAGATTTAAGGACGGATTTAAACGGCCGGCATCGCCACCTTCATCTGAAAAAGAATAGGGCTGATCATTTATGGTAAACCCATGAGTTCTTCCGGCCCCACCTGCCCTGAAGTCTTCTACAAATATCGACTCCAGATTGACTCCACTTTTGTCTATAAATAAGGTTGCAAAATTTTCGGATAAATTTGGCAGCGACTGATATAATTTATAAGCGCCTGCACTGCCAGTTATAATTTCCTGAGCTGCCCGCAATGCAATTGTGAAATACGCAGCCGACTTTGCAGCAGGAATTCCTACTTCACCACCCGGCAACGAAACCTGGGGTGTGGCAACGCCATACTTTGCAATAGAGCCGGCGTATAAGGCTGCCCTTGCTTCCATGGCCAATGCAGCTCCCTTTGTAGCCCTCGACTTTTGATCAGCTCTTGCAGGCAATTGATTTTTTATCGCTTCTGCCTCACTTATTATAAAATCATACACATCAGATTCTTTCGCTCTGGGTATTTGTATTGAAGAAACATCTCCTTTGGCCGGGTCATATTCCAGGGGAGAGGTAATAAGAGGAACTCCGCCCATTCTTTTAACCAATTCAAAATAGTAGTTGGCTCGAAGAAATCGTGCTTCCGCCATAAACGCTGTTTTATCCGCATCGGTAAGGGCAGTAGAAGCGCTGTCTCTTTGAATAAAAAGGTTGAGTTCACGGATATATCCATAATTCCATTCTGCCCATTCACCATACCCCCAACCCGTTCTCGTTACTAAAAAATAACTTCCATTTTCTGAAGGGAAGCTCTCACTGAAATCGGCAAAACTTCTCCAGCCATTGTCGAGGCTTGAAAAATCTACCTGCCGGTTATACAAGTCTCCCAAAATTGAAAGCACCAATGCAGGATCCGAAAAGGCTACATCGTTCGGGATCACAGATATCGGTGGCACATCTAAGAATTCACTGTCTTTTTTACAACCTGCCATTCCAAGCAGGATAGTAAATATTGTAATGGATAATATCTTCTTCATTGAAAAAATTTTATGCTTGAGGAATTAATTTTACAGAGAAAGATTAATGCCTACATTAAGAACTTTGTTTTGTGGAAACTGAAGTCCGTTGTCGTCAACAACTTCCGGATCTACCCCGTACTCTTTTAGATTGTCGAATGAGAATAAGTTGTAAGCATTCAGATAAATTCTTGCTCTTTGAATTTTCACTCTTTGTAAAAGATTGTTTGGAATTGAATAGCCTAATTGAATCGTTCTTGCTCTTACATGTGTTACATTATGCAGCCAGAATGTGGAATTGCGGTTGTAGTTGCTATGGCCAAATTGGATGTTATACCTGTTAGCCGGATATTTTCCAGGGATCCATTGGCTGTTTGCATCATAAATATCAGCACGACGCCATCTATCTGTAAATATGGTATTTAAATTTCCATTGTTTTGAAAGGCCCATCTTGTCTCCCAGTTTTGAAACCATGTATAGCCGGATGCACCAGAAAAATCAGCGTTGAAATCAAAATTCTTATACCTGAGGCCAATACTAAATCCAAAATTAATATTAGGCTGTTGTCCATAACCAAATCCAATAGGTCGCTGATCGTAGTCATCAATCTTCCCATCCTCATTGATGTCTTTGTACTTAAAGTCTCCCGGCATTAAGGTCCGGTTGCCTTGTCCATCTATGTTTACGGGATGATTATTGATCTCCTCTACGGAAGCAAATTGGCCATCTACAGTATATCCCCATTCAATACGTGAATACCTGTCTACCGCAGAAGTACGGTACTGATCCCATGAATTGAAAAAACGGGGATTATAAATATCTATAGACTTGGAACGGGTATAGGATACATTTCCTCCTACATTAAAATTAAACTGGCCAATTTTACTATTGTAGGCCAATGACATTTCCTCGCCATACTGTGCGTCGGTGTTAATGTTTTCGAGCGGCAAATTATAACCGGCTTCCCTCGGAAGAAGAATATCAGCTTTTTCACCCAATAAGCCAGACCGTTTGCGATAGAAATAGTCAATAGAACCAGTGAGTTTTCCTCTCAACATACTGAAATCAACGCCAATATCTGTGATCTTACTGGTTAACCAACTGATGTTAGTGATTGGTATTCCTTTATCCCTGGATACTGTTACCGGATTTCCATCCAGGATAGCCGTACCCTGATTATACTGATAGCCTTCCAGGTATGCATACGGGGCAACAATAGGCTGATTGGGATCATTGGGATTTCTATCATCCCCCAACTGTCCGTAGGAAGCTCTTATTTTTAAGTCGGTCAATATATTGCCGTCTCCTAAAAGATTGCGCATAAAAGGCTCTTCTGTTATTCTCCAACCTGCTGACACACCCGGAAAATATCCTACGCGGTTTTCGGGAGAAAAAAGGTAAGATGCATCACGTCTTGCAGACGCTTCAAAGAAATAACGGTTGCTGAAACTATAGTTAATACGACCGATGTAGCCGATACGCCTTTCTTTGGCATCCTCATCCTGGTACTGATCCATTGTAGGAAAATAAATGAGAGGAAGATTATTGGAAATAGGTGACGCGTGGATCCAGTTCCTGCGCCGGTGATTCTCAAGCCGCTCAGCAACAACTGTTGCTCCAACAGTATGCTCGCCAAATGTGTTGTTATAAGTCAATTGCCCCTGGGTGTTAGTGTTAATTTGTTTTATCTGTTCCCGGTCGCGCCAGGGATTGGTGCTACCTCCGGTAGCGTCATATCTTTCCGCCGAGGTTGGCGTGGCTGGTCTGTAAGTATATGCTTTATAGGTATATTCCTGGTTATTAGACTGCAGATCGGCGATATAGTAAGAAAATACACCTTTTAAAGTCAGTCCCTTGATCTGCGGTATCTGCCATTCAACATTGAAGTTGGTTTGCAGTACCCGCCATTCTGATTTGAGCTTACCGGATATTTTCTCATTTAAAAATGCATAGTTTGATTCCAGATGCTCACCGATATCATTCAAATAATCAGGATTGTCGTTGGCGTAGGGTCTTTCTCTTGGAGTATTGCGTAAGATAGCAAGCCTCGATAAAAAATAATCATCTCCACCTGGTACACCAGGGTTTCTTCTCGTCTCAACCCGACCGTTAATATCCATACCGACTCTAAGCCCGTTAGCAAGTTTTGCTGTTACATTCGATTGGATATTGGAACGATTAAATTTGTACTCTTTACCAAGGTTAGAAGCCTGGAAAAGATTGGTTGCAGATACATAGTAGTTCACTTTGTCTGATCCGCCGCTTATGTTCACGTTTACAGAATTTTGTGGAGCGGGTTTATCAAGAATATAATCTCTCCAGTTAAAACTTCTGTAAGCAAGACCGGCACTTTCACCCTCCTTGTATTTATCCAGCTCAGACTGGGTAATACCTGTACTTCCAAATCTGTTAATCTCCGCGTCGGCCCTGTAATACATATAATCATATGAGTTGTTCAGGACCTTCGCAAATCGAAACCAACTTTGCCATCCTGCATAAGCATCAACGTTTACGTTATTGCGGCCTGTAGTTCCTCTTTTTGTAGTAACTACTACTACGCCATTAGCCGCCCGTACGCCATAAATAGCAGCAGAAGCATCCTTTAAAACGGTAATGCTTTCAATATCGTTCGGCGCCAGGTTGTTAAATTGTCCTTCATCCTGTTGAATACCATCTATTACATATAAAGGTCTTCCCATATTGCGTATCTGAATATTCGCAGAGGCACCGGGACGACCATCAGGCATACGGAAAGTGACACCCGGCAATTTTCCTGCGAGGCCTGTGCTTACGGTTGAACCTCCATGAACCCGATCGAGATCCTTTGAAGTAACTGTTGAAATGGCGCCCGTTAAAGATTCTTTTTTGCGGGAGCCGTAACCAATCACCACGACCTCTGATAAGTCATTATTCACAGCATCCAATAAAACTGTAATATTCGTTTGATTACCTATCTGTACCTCCCGTTGCGAATAGCCGATGGATGAGAAAATCAAAACAGACTTTGTACCGGCCACATTAATACTGAAAGCTCCATTGGCAGCAGTAGATGTTGCATTCTTTGTGCCCCTTTCTGCAACGGTTACATTGGCCATGCCTGATCCCGTACTGTCTTTTACGACACCACTAACAGTAATGGCACCGGAGCTTTGGGAAAATGCAGGATATAAAAACGGGAAAAGGAACAGGGCAAGTAAAAGAAGCTTTCTTTTTTGCCATAAGCTGATTGCGCCATACGCAAAGTCATACAGGAAATTCTTAGTAGATTTCATGTGGCAATTAATTGTTGGTTAATGAAGATTGTAATCGTTTGCATGATTTAAACCGGGCAGAAAACAGTACATTTAAATCATAGTGTGAAGAAAACTTATCTGTAAGAATTAATTGATTCAATACGTATCATAATGTTTTCAAATTGTTACATTTTGATTAACCTTTATCCTTAGCTGGGAAATTTTGTAGGGAAAGAGTGTAAAGCGATATGGCTTTTTTAATTATTAACAGTGAAACATTTTCTCAGATCCATATTTGCACATTTATTATTTGCTGTTACAGTAAATGCGCAACAGCATTATTTCAGGCATTACCAGGTGGAGAATGGCTTGTCGAATAATACTGTTTTCTGCAATATGCAGGACAAAAACGGATTCATGTGGTTCGGAACGAAAGACGGCCTGAACCGATTTGATGGTTATCGCTTCAAAACTTTTCATATAAGTAACAATGATGAAAGCAGTTTAACAAGAGATCTTATTTCATCACTCGCAATTGATAAAGAAGGCATTCTTTGGGTGGGCTCGCAGAAAGGACTATACCGTTTCGATGCCAGACAGGAGAGGCTGGTAGCATTTATAGATACTCTGAAAGACATAAATGACATATATATCGACAAGCAGAACCAACTGTGGTTCACATCTGGCCTTACAGTATGCCGGTACAATTTTGAAAAAAAACGCCTGAGGATTTTTTCCCCCGGCCGATATTTTAATGCTACTTCGATATGCGAAGCAAAGGATGGCAGCATATGGTTTTCAACAAACGACGGTTACCTGCAACAGTTCGACGATAGCACAGAAACATTTCGAAAATTTAACGTGTTTGCACAATCGCCTCCTGCTTCTTCAAACCATATTGAGAAAATACTCGCCGATACGGACGGGTCAATATTCATAGGCACGCCGAGCCAGGGCATCAAAAAATTTAATCCTGTTTCGATGGAGTATCAAGACGTATTAACCAGCAACTCGGATAAAACGGCTGTATACGTCAGGGACATTTTGCAAGTCAGCGATGATGAACTGTGGTTTGCAACCGAATCAGGCATTTTTATTTTAGATAAGAATACCGGGAAGTTTCTGAACCTTAAGAAGAAATACCTCGATCCATACTCTTTATCGGACAATGCTATTTATGCTCTTCATAAAGACAGTGAGGGTGGCATATGGGCCGGAACCTATTTTGGAGGAATTAATTATTTTCCCAAACAATACTTTGCGTTCCAAAAGTTTTTTCCTGATTATACCGAGAATTCTATCAGTGGCAATGCTGTCAGGGAAATTTGTGAAGATGGTGCAGGCAATATCTGGATAGGAACTGAGGATGCAGGGTTAAACAAATTGAATCCGAGAACAAAGCAGATAAATCATTTTGAGCCCACCGGCGAACAAACAAGTATCGCCAATTCGAATATACATGGATTGCTGGTTGTACAGGATGATCTTTGGGTAGGCACATTTGAGCACGGATTAGACATCATTGATATAAATACAGGAAAGGTTAAAAAGCACTATATATCCGGGCCCGGGGCCAATGACCTGAAAAGTAATTTCATTGTAAGTTTACTGCAGACAAAAAGTGGTGAAATTTATGTAGGAACAAGTAATGGTCTGTTCAGGTACGTCAGGCTTAATGACCATTTTGCCAGTTCCGAAAACATTCCCACCGGCGGTTTCATATCCTGTCTTATGGAAGATCAGGCAGGAACGGTCTGGGTAGGATCGCATGGCAGGGGCATTTTCTATTTTAATCCGGTAACGGGAGAAAAAGGTCACTATGAAAACGAACCCGATAATAAAAACAGCTTAACCTCCAATATCGTTAATGCACTTTATGAGGACAGTGACAAAAATTTGTGGATTGCCACAGAAGGCGGAGGTCTTTGTCAATTGATCAATGATAAAAAACAGTTCAAAAGGCATACCACCAAGACCGGGCTGCCCAGCAATTTTATCTTTAAGATTTTGGAAGACAACAATAAAACGCTTTGGATCACCACTTCCAAAGGGCTGGTGAACATGAACGTTACACGAGGCACGCATAAAGTTTATACCAAGGCCAACGGCCTGCTAAATGATCAATTCAACTATAACTCCGGCTATAAGGATGCAGCGGGAAAACTTTATTTTGGAAGTGTTCAGGGCATGATCACTTTTAAACCAGATGCTTTTTATCAAAGTAAATTTGTACCTCCCGTATATATAACCGAGTTTCAGTTACCGAACAAAGAATTACAGATCATACGGGATACAAGCATTCTAAAAAGATCCATTCTTCTTACAAATAAAATTACCCTTCCATACGACCAATCAACTTTCAGTGTGGATTTTGCGGCAGTAAGTTTTACCTCTCCGGAAATGACCGAATATAGTTATACCATGGAAGGCCTGGATAAAGACTGGACGTATCTGAAATCAAACCGCAAAGTTTACTTCACTAATCTGAAACCCGGCACATATATTTTCAAAGTAAAAGCAGGCAGCAATGGGAGCTGGAATAAACAGGTCAAACAACTGATCGTACAGGTAAACCCGCCTTTTTGGGCTACCCAATGGGCTTATCTTGTTTATATTATCGTAAGTAGCTCGTTATTATACTACCTTGTTCGCACCTATCACAGATTGCAGGAAGACAAAAAAGAAAAGGCAATTTACCAGGCCAATATTGAATTCTTCACCAATATTGCCCACGAAATAAAGACACCGCTTACATTAATTAAAGGCCCGGTTGAAAACTTAAGTGAAATGGTGAACCAGGTACCTGCTATCAGGGAGGACGTTGTGACCATGGAAAGAAACACCAATCGGCTGGTGAACCTGATAAACCAGATACTGGATTTCCGTCAAACGGAAACAAAAGGATTCAGTCTTGATTTCAGTGCCGTGAATATAAACGAGATCCTGCAGGAGGCATACTTAACTTTTGAGCCGCTTGCCAAAAAAAGAAAGCTACTCTATACGCTGAACCTTCCTGCAGCGGATATTCAGACAATGGCTGATGCAGAAGCATTGAATAAGATCTTTAATAATCTATTCAGCAACGCAACAAAGTATGCTGAGAAAAAGGTGAATATAGAATTGATAGCACCGGTAAAAGACGAAGAAAGACTGGTCATAGAGATCAGCAACGATGGTTATCTTATTCCGAAAGGAATGAAAGAAAAAATATTTGAACCTTTTTTCAGGCTAAAAGAGACGATCAAACAAAAGGGAACCGGGATCGGTCTTGCACTGGCCCGATCTTTAGTAGAATTGCACAATGGAGATATTTATCTAAAGGACCAGGAAGATGGAATGAATGTTTTTGTAGTGATCTTACCTTACTATTCAGACCGGCAAAAGAAAAAAAACAGAACGGAGGAATTAAGCCCTCTTGCGAAAACGAAATAAATCAAACGTTATGCTGCCAATAATCCTGTTAGTTGATGACGAGGAAGAAATACTTGATTTTCTTGAACGTGTTTTAAGGAACAAATACTCCATCTTCAAAGCAGAAAATGGAAAAGAAGCTTTACATATTCTGGCCAATGAAGCTGTTCAGCTCGTTGTCAGTGACGTAATGATGCCGGAAATGAATGGATTCGAATTGTGTAAAACGATCAAGTCGAATTTTGAATATTCCCATATTCCTGTTATACTACTCACCGCCAAAAACACCATTCAATCGAAGGTAGAAGGTTTGGAGCTGGGCGCAGATTCTTATATCGAAAAACCTTTTTCGAAAGAACATTTGCAGGCACAGATAGCGAGTTTAATTACGAACAGAAGCATGATCAGGGAATATTTTGCCAGTTCGCCGCTTGTACATATTAAGAGCATGGCTCATTCAAAAGCGGATGAGCGTTTTCTGGAACTACTGAATGATACCATTTATCAGAATATTGAAGATCTGGAACTGGACGTGGAAAAGCTGGCGCGCATTTTAAACATGAGCCGGATCACTTTATACAGGAAGATCAAGGCAATATCAAACCTTACTCCCATCGAACTAATCAATATTACCCGGTTAAAAAAAGCGGCGGAACTATTGGCAGAAGGAGAATATAAAATTTATGAAGTTGCTGATATGGTTGGATTCAGCTCGCAAAGCAATTTCGCGAGGAACTTCCATAAACAGTTTGATATGACACCCACCGACTATATGCACGCAAAGCAGAATGAAAACAAAAAGGTTTGACGGGTTATGTAAACGTTTACATAATCCGATGTTCGGCCTATTTGTGCTGTTCCCGGTACGCTGTTTTGTTTGATTGCAGGATATGATTTTTCAGATATTCCAGTTCCTTGGGATCATATGGTGCAAAATCATTTTTATACAGATCATGTTGCCAGACAGCCTGAACCGGATCTCCGGGCCGGTGACCCCATGGAAGATGGGTCTGTGTTTTTCCATTCACCAATCCCCATAACATGCATCCGATTTTTTCAGCAAAGAAAACGGGAAGATTGGTTTCAATAACCGACCCCGCAGGGCGATTCATCCATTCTGTGTTTATTATCGGGCGATTGTATTGCTTCAGTTTCGCGATATGCTTCTCCAGATCCTGTTTGTTACCATAGTTGTGAAAGGAGATGATATCTGATCCGTTGATGGCAATATCATTTAAGCGCTCGTTGCCATTCCATACGCCTACCGTTATGGGTTGGGAAGGATTTACTTCGCGTGCCCAGGCGATCACTTTTTTCAGCAGGGGAAATGAAGCGGTACCAAGACCACCATTCGTTGGTTCATTATACAAATCCCAGATAAAGATCCGGTCATCATTCTTAAAACGGTTTATTACCGCTTTTACATATTTTTCAATTTCCGGGTGCGCGAGAGAATCGACTACGAGGCTATGGCCAGGACTTGGAGACCAGGCCCAGGCATACCAACCGATCAGTGGCTCTGGTTGCTTTCCCGTTTTTGGATCATGGTCCAGGCCAAAAACACAATCATCAAACAGAGTTGGCATAAATTTTATTTTATGCTTCTTGCATATTGATAAAAACTTTTCCAGCGTATTTAAAAAATAATCAGGATCATCTTCAAATACTGCATACTGCAGAACGGCACGAACACAATTCATTCCGAGTTCTTCTGCCAGTGCCAGTTCCTTGTCGATTGCAAGTGCGTCGAAACTTGTCTTATCCCACATTGCGGTGTAATTGATGGCATAAGCCGGTATATAGTTAAATCCACAATACCACGGTCGCTGCTTGTGCCAGTCCCATATTTTTTGTTCCGACCACCGTACGCCGGTGTTTTGTGCCTGCACGTCCGACACAGAAACGCCAAACAAAATAAAACAGGCAAGAATAAATCTTTTCATATTCATAGATTGTTTCTGAAATTCCTTTGTGTTCTTCGTGTCCTCCTTTGTGTTCTTGGTGATCCTCCTGATTGTACAGTCAAAGGTTTCACAGAGAACACAGCGGAAGCCACGAAGCACACGACGTAAACACGCGTTCTAAAATTTGCATCTGCTCCTTTACAGAATATTATTTCGGATCGGGCAAGTAAAAATCAAACGGCTTATCTCTTTCAGCTTCAAGTGTGCCATTAATAAATTCCAAAGGAGCAACCTGTATGGTAGTACGGTGATTCGTGTAAAACCATTGGCCATTGGGATCGGGTCTGATTTCAGAATGCCTGTTCCTGCCGGGATGGGTGAAGTAAAATACATAAGCCTTATCTCCAAAAACAATTACATCACCATGTGCGCCGCTTGGTTTGTCGTCTTCTCTTTTGCCGGGTTTATCCAGGATCAATCCCTGTTTCTCCCAATGTTCCAAATCGGTTGAACGGTACAGTCGCATTCCCTGCCATTCATCGGTCAACATCCAATAATAATCTTTAAACCGAAACACTTTGGGACCCTCATGCGCTTTTCCGCCGATGGCCGGCTCGCGGGCGGTTTCCCAGTTTTTTAAATCCGCAGATTCAGACATCATCGTTATGGCGCCTCTCGATTCATCCTTGTACCATATTCTAAACTTTCCATCCGGCATCTTAAAAATAGTAGCATCAATGACCTTGTCAGAAGACAGTTTAAGAGGTTGGTCATACTTCCAGCTCCAAAGATCTTTGCTTGTAAAGTGAACGATATGCGCGTCCCCACCCCAATGATTTCGAACACCTCTTATATAAACAACGAACATGTGATAAATACCTTCATGAAAAATAATATCCGGCGCCCAGAAAGTATTCATTCCTTTTTCAAATTCAAGGTCGAGATAACCTCTGAATATCCAGGTCTTCCCATGATCAGACGAAGAAGCTGTTCCGACTCTTGTTCCATAATAGGCAGAAACGTCGTAGGTAGGGATATTCGCTCTTCTTGCGGAATAGAACATCCACCAATTTTTCTCTTCCCTATTCCAGATCAACACAGGATCGGCAGCTCCGTCATAGATCGGATCGCGATACAAAGGAGCAGGCGCTTTGCGAATGGAGGTATCCAATCGCTGAGCCCATAAATCTGAAAAAGAAAATAAAAAGAAGAGAACCTGTAAGATCAGACTGCTATAACTCATAGTATAATTATAAAACCAGGGGATTTAATGGAGAAACCGCCAAACTACCGGGTTCTAGTCCACAAAGCCAACGCTGACGGTCTGCTTCCTGGTGTTCATTCTCTGGTTTAGTTACATGAGCACCATCAGCAAAATAAATAATAGTCATTACTTCACGCGTTGTATCTATCGAAGAGTTACCGGGAGCTGAATGCAGTGTCCAGCCGTAATGCCAGGTAGCATCTCCGGCATTCATAAGCTGAGGACGGGTAATAGAAAAGCCTTTCTTTTTTATATGATGCTCAAGTTTTTTTTCTGATTCGTCCGAAATAGCAATATTTTCAACAAAACCCGAAGTGTGCGACCCAGAGGCAAACGTCAACATGCCCATTTGTTCATCGATATCAATCATAGGCATCCACATGGTAATAGTTTTAATGGTATCTAAAGGCCAGTAATATTGATCCTGGTGCCACGGCGTAAGACCACCACCCGGTTCTTTGTACAGAGCCTGGTCATGATAAATGCGCACATGTTCAACACCCAACAGGTCAGCAGCTATTTTAGCAAACCGCCTTGCCATAGTAAATTTTTTCATGTATTCATCCACTTCCCATAAGTTCATGACCTGTAAAAATGCTTTCCCGTAAGTATCCCTTTCTTCCAGGGCACGCTTCTCGGTATTGTACTTATATGCAGCGGTATTAATAACACTCCGGTAACACTCAACTTCATCACCATTCAAAACATTCCGTGTAAGTATATGGCCATTTTTGCGAAACTCATTGATTTGCGACTGGCCTATTTTAATCAGGGTATCCAATGCTGGTAATTGAAGTGTGCTCATAGCTGCTAATGTTTAAAGGATTTGCTGAGAACAAAATAACCGCTAAAGATTTTTGTAAAAAATGCCTGGCCTGCCTATTTTATGGTTTATTTTATCCTTTATTTAAAATAAATACTAAAAGGATAATAAAATAAACCATGATCAAAGCCTCTTTTGAATCCCTCCATCCAATTAATGGCAACTCATTTTTATTAAGAAGATTTGATGAAAAAGCTTTTTCTGCACCCTATCACTATCACCCAGAGTTAGAATTGACCTTAATTTTAAAAGGTGAGGGAAAGCGATATGTGGGAAGCAATATGTCGGCGTACTCGGCTGGAGACCTGGTTTTAGTCGGATCGAATTTGCCTCATTGCTGGAAATCTGAAAATGTAAAAAAGGGAAAGATCAACGCATCCTCACTGGTGATCCAGTTCACTACTGATTTTTTAGGAAGCGATTTTTTCTTAACGCAGGAAATGTCAATGATCCGGAAAATTTTTGAAACGAGTAAATCTGGTATTCATTTCCAGGGCGATATTGCCTTACGAATAAAAGAAGATCTTCTTACTCTTGATGAGGAAGCAAGTCCATTTGCGAAGCTGATCATGTTTTTAACTATCCTTCAAAACCTCTCATTGTCAAAAGAATTTTCATTGCTTGACAAACAACAACATTCCTTCACCTACTCACCATCGGAACAGAAAAGAATTCACGATGTAATGGCTTACATCGTTGAAAATTTCAGAAAGGAGATCATTCTTGAAGAAGCAGCAACAAAAGCAAAAATGACATCAACAGCATTCTGCAAATATTTCAAGCGAATAACCCGAAAAACATTTATGGAAACTGTTATAGATTATCGCGTCAATTATGCCGCGCAGCAATTGGTGCATACTGACAAGCCCGTATCCGATATATGCTTTGAAAGTGGTTTTGGCGATGTATCACATTTCTATAAAACATTCAGAAATAAAAAAAAACAAAGCCCATTGTATTACAGAAAAAAATTTACCAATGATATTGCGTGATGTGATCTCAGTGTAAACAATAATGCCCTTGTTCAAGCAGCCAGGCAAAAAATCATTCATCTTAAACCAGCTATCGGAAGGGATAAACCAATTATTTTATTTTCGTCCTTAATTTACTGATCACAAAGTTTCCAAGTTTTCTGCCTTCTTGTGAACCATTGACTATGGCAGGCATGTAATGTATCCCCCCATAAAAACGACTGATTGCTGCCTCTTCCGCAGCCTGGTTAAACGAGTTAAAATGACGAACGGGGATACCAAATTCTACTTCTGTTGAATCCGCAAAAGAAAAATTGTCGCCAAATATTTTAGTGAGCATCACTGCAGCAGCGGTGGACAATACACTATGACCACTGGTGTATTCCGGAAAAGGGGGTGTTTGCAATAATGGCATCCAGGCTCCGTCAATATATTTGTTTATATATGTTTCCGGGCGTACTACCTGGCTGCGGTATTTTTCATCCCAACAGCTGATAAATGCATCGGCAATCGTGATCGCCAAACAAGCATATGCCTCCAGCGATTGAATGGTGTTTGATGATTTCTTCCGACAGGAAAGCCTTGTAATATTCATCCAGTGACCTCCGGGAGAAATTTTTTTTGAAGCGTACATCACATGTCCGTTGACGTTCATCTTAAAAGGATTGCAATCCCAGAAATTAGCGATCTCTTTTTGTTCTGTTGTCAGCTTCGATCCTATTTCATAAACAGCCAGGGCTTCTTTATAAAACTGGCTGCTTTTATCAGCCGAAAAAGGGGTTGGCGGCAAAGGCCTGAACTGTTGTGCAGAGTCGATGAGAAAGGTCCGGATCTTGTTCCAATGTGGTTCCACGGCTTTCAAATAAGCAGGGGGCGTAGGTTTCCAGGAAGAGGCATCGCTGGTCAATGCATATTTAGTGAAGGTTCTTGTTTGTTTATAATTGTCCTGCACTGCCCAGTTTAAAATATGTCTGGCAATCTCCTGCCCAAAAGAAATTGAATTATTATACACTTCTACAGGAATGCCCGCTTCCTTAAACTCTTTGAGGATATTCACGTAGAATGCCTGTACCCTGTCTTCGGAAACAACCAATGCTTTACCCACAGCCAGGATAGCCTGTACAGCAGCGATCGTATAACTGTACTGTTTGCCCGCTTTGGGTTTTGGTAACATTTTCAACCCATGCAATTGACCGGCAAAGGACTCATAATTCGTACTGCCTGCAATAGCAGCTTCATAACCGGCAATGCTCATATATGCATACGTACGGCCGGCTACCGGAGGAGAATAAATATCATACACGAGTACATCGGTCAGCTGTTTAATACTTCGATGTATGAAATCTGCATTCTCTGTTCTCTCCTTCCAGTTTTTTGTTTCCGGGTTGGAGAATGAGAAAACCATGAGTAATAGGGCCCATCGTACAGCGACGACCGTCGACCGACGACAGTAAAAAGATGAAATACTTTTTTGGTGCATATATCTTTTCTTTTTCCGACTATTATACTTGGTATGATGAAGTTGAATTACCGTGGACGGTCGACGGTCAACTTCGTCACAACAACTCTCTTCTATTCCCCTTAAAATTTGTAACAGTTATTTTAGCCGCTTCATTCTCTACTAAAAACATCCTCGATGATTGAGACAAATAGGTAGATCCGTAATAAAATTCAATCCTTCTTTTCT
>JACMLY010000165.1 GCA_014379345.1 Chitinophagaceae bacterium | reverse complement strand
CCTGATTTCTGCTGATTTTCCAATCCGGTTTCAGGAAACATGTTAGAGTAATAATTTTTTTTGATTGAATCACCAATCAGATTATCCACAGCAAAATCCTGAATACTATTTTGTGCTTTGTAGTTTATAGGTGCTTTTTTTGAAGGAGTTTCTTCTCCTAAATAATTTTGATCACTTGATGAAATATCGTTCTGGGGTTGAGCAGCTTGATTTACATCTTTTTTTCCAGGATTTATTTTTTTATCAGATATTATAGCTCCGCTTCTTTGTGGCTCATTGATTGAATTTTTATTTTCAATGGAATTATCAGCTTTTTTCTGGTACATATCCTTCTTATCAATCTGACCAGCTTGTTTGTTTATTTTGGTAGAGGCTTCTGGAGTTTCTGAACTTAACTTGTCAAGTAAATTTTCTTCAATATTCTTTGTATTTTCTGTTTGATCTGATTGTTTATCCCTTGTTTGATCGGGAGAAGTTTTTTGAAATACAGCTTGATCATTTTTTTCCAGAACAGCTTTACCGGAGGAGATGTCGGCTGATTTATCGGGAGCGGTAGTGTGTTTTGTTGAATCCAGGCCTCTGACTTCACCCAACTTTTGAGTAGTCATTGTCTTACTAACACTGGTAAAGTACCAGGTTCCACCCAGCATAATGAGCAGAAGGCCGATACCGGTCACCCATCTCCAGTAACCGCCTGCCCGTGGCATTTCTTTGTCAAGCAGCGATCTCATACGCTGCCAGTTCGGTTCAACATCCGGTAGCGGAAGTTGCTGGAACTTTTCCGCCAGGTGTTTTTCGTATGGTTGTTGCTCGTTCATTGCTATACGCTTGCGAGTTTTTGTAATAAATGCTGCAACTTCTTCCGGGCTTCACTGAGATGCCACTTACTGGTTCCCTCGCTAATGCCTAAAAGAGTAGCTATTTCTTTATGATTGTATCCTTCCAGGATATACAGATTAAACACAGTCTGCGCTCCGTTGGGTAATTGCTGCACCAGCTTTAGTAGTTCCCTCGTTGAAATCCGTTGAATCGCATCTGCATCAATGGAAGCTTCTTCAGCTTTTTCCAGTTCAACCTGGGAATAAAATTTTCCGCGCTGGCGAATAAAATCAATGGCCGAATGAACGATGATTGTCCGGATCCAGGTATATAGCGAAGCTTTTGACCCGTCGTAAGTATGAATTTTCTTATACACCTTTAGAAAGCCATTGTGTAGTACTTCAATAGCATCTTCCTCATTTTTAGTGTAGCGTAGGCAAATAGAGGTCATCGGCCCATAGAACTGTTTATATAACTGTTCCTGAGCCGAACGGTCGTTTTTCATACAACCGTCTATCAGCTTTATATCAGCAGGGGCATTTGCCAATTACGCTGTAATTTATATTATAAAATGCCGCCCCTTTTTAAATGAGTAGACATCCGCCTGTCTTTTATACCTTTTTCAACGGGTAGCGCAATGTTATATTGCTTTCGAACCTGCTGCCGCCTCCTTCCCAAACTTAACTGTTTCGTATTGATAATCAGAAACGTGCCGAATTCTTCCGATGTTGAAATTGTATACGCAAAAGCCTTAAAAAGAGTTGGGCTAATTTTAACAAGATGCATGGTCCCCTGATTAGAGTTTTCCTATGTTTTTATGTGCCTATGGGGTAAATTTTCTTACCACATAGGCACATAGAAACATAGAAGGAACATAGTTTCACAGAATTGATTAATATTTATTTCGAACAAAATATAAAAATGCCTGGATATTTTTTCGAATCTGTGTAGCCGTGGTTCTGTGGTTATTGACAAGAATGGAAAAAATGAGGAGCCTGTTTTTCCGGGTGTATAGGAAACCGCTCAGAGCCACTACTCCGGATAAAGTGCCCGTTTTTGCAAAAATATATCCGCTATCGGTCCTGGGATAACTGGTCAGGGTTCCTTCCCCGACAGTGGGGAAGATGGTTTTTATTCTTTCAAGGGGAAACTCCTGCTTCATTTTATTGAGTATGGCAACAAAATTTCGTGGGGTAAATAAATTATACCTGCTTAATCCACTTCCATCGACCCATCTTGGTTTTTGGGGAAGATCATTTAAATCGTTCTTTAGCAGGTAGTTGATCATGGAGTCATCGTCCATAATACCCAGTTTTTCATTCGAAGCCATTAACAGGACCTGTTCGGCAAAAAAATTATCGCTCCGGTGCATCATGAGTTTTAATATCGTATCAGTTGGTTGGGATGAAATAGTACGCGCAGAATTCTTATTAATGCTATGGTTGTTTAAGGCAGGCAGTGAGGTTATCATTACGTCTTTGTAAATGGTGTCTTTAAATAGTTCCACGGCGGCTTGTAAGCCGTTGGTGACAAAAGGAATTTCCACCTCCTTTTTCTTTTCTGAACCCTCAGTGATCTCATACGTATTTTCGTTTTTACCCCGCTGAACGAAAAAACTTTTCCGCGAAAGATCTGTATTGAACCTTACTTTCCAGTTTACTTCCGGCAAGGAATAGATTGATAGCGACTGATCAAATGCCATTGAATCTTTATTTTCATCGGCAGTCCTTTCCTGTATCCACCGGATCAGGTTACCGTACATCGGCAAGGGACTGCGCTCCACCATATATGATTCATTGTAGTCGTTCCATGCCCATCCGCTCCCCAATGCCTGCGATTTCCAAAACTGATCGGTGATGTAGATGGATTTTTTAGTGCGTTGCAGAAAATCAATGACGGGGTGATGGCGAAAATCCTTATGTAGTAAACTGGGATCGCCTGTTGGAAAAAGATAAATAGCTGTATCATCTTCCGTATAACGGATGCCAGGCAGGCTATCTCCGAGGTTTTTTAATCCGGCATAACAGCTGAAGATTTTTGTATTGGAGGCAGGTACAAAATATTTTTCGCTCTGATAGTTGTACAGAAATTGGTTGGAAGCGGGCTCGTAAATACTGATTCCTATATGGGCATTAATAAGATTGGCATTATTAATGAAATCGGCTGTCGCTTTTTTACCAATCTGTTGTTGAACGGAACAGGAAATAAAAAATATAATACATACGAAAAGGCATATTAACGCCGGTATTTTTTTTGTATCCATTACCTTACTAGATTTAATGATCGCTTAATTCCTTTCCTGTGTTCTTAACCAACGTTCCGGGATTTCATTGCTGCCCGCGAGTAAATAATCTTTATGTGAACAGGCGATGAATTTTTTATCGGGCAATTGCATCCACCAACGTCCTGTTTTTTTACTTTGTAAAAATGTAGTGCTCACTTCTGCAAAAGATACATGAAACTCATTAAAAGCATCCCTGTCTTCAATACGGGCTTCTTTCTTTCCGCGGCTTTTCCCATCCAGCAGATACCAGATCATCTGGCTGATCTGTTTCGCTGTAATTGAGCCCTTGTCTTTCGCCGGATCATACCCGTAAATCCCAATCGAATTTGTGATACTGCTTAATCCGGCAAACCGCATTAATGCGCATGCCTCTTCTCCACTGAAACCGTTTGGCGAGAGCTCGTTGGAAGGGGCGTATGAATTCGCGATGGCTGCAATATCAAAACTCACGATCGATGAGTTACGTATAACAGGTTCCATTTCCTCAATATTTTCTTTTGCCTTTCCAACACGGTAACAGTCGAAACGCAGCTTATCCATCGTTTCGAGCATTCGCGGATGTACAAAATAGCTTTGAAAGCCGATATGATTGTAATGACTCATAAAATTGGGCTCGCCGGTCAAAACTTCCATCAAAAAACTTTGTGAACGCAATATTGAATTGATATCGATATTGATCAGTGCATCAATGCAGGTTCCTTCAATAATTTTTTTAGCATCAACGCAGGCATAATATTGTGCCAGCGTGAGATCATGGCCGCCCCCGATTATCAGTACTGTTTTACCCAGGTCGGTCAATGCCCTGATGACTGTTTTCAACGCTGCGTATGTATCTGAGAGTGATGCGCCTGCTTTTATATTTCCGACATCTGCCAGTTGTATATCCGGATGCCAGTAGTACAGGAAATACAATTGCTCCCTGATATTGTCAGGTGCAGAGGTGGTCTCAGCCACTAAACTATTTCCGCGTTCTTCCCCACATCCTACAATTACAATATCTGCCCTGCTCAGGTCGGGAAATGAATGCTCATAAGCCAACACCATTTTACCTATCTGGCCGTCTTTAAATTCCTGGTCGCCGGATAGTTCGAAAAGATTTATCGGATGTAAAAAGTCGGCAATATTTAAGGTATCTGACATGGTTGCAATTTAGAAGAAAGAATACAGAATACAGAATTCAGAATACAGGAGTAGAGTTGGAGTAGAAATCCATATACATATTCTCTGGGCCCCTCCGTGCATGCCTCCTTCGCCTCTGTGGTTAACTTTGGTCTTGAACATAAGGCCTCAGCCAATGCAAGAGGTTTTTTAGCCACAGCGGAGAACAGGAGGCAGGCACAGAGCCGCACGGTTCGCCGCACTTCATCATTTTCAAATTACTCAACGATCCATCCCATGCCCTCTTCTTCTTATATTTGCGGCATGGAACCACTGTTAGAGCAGATACAAAATTATAAGCGGGAAATGGAGAATCTTACCCCAAATGGTGCTGAATCCCTGGAAGCATTCCGCATCAGATTCCTGGGTACGAAAGGAATAGTGAAGAATTTATTCACCGAAATGAAAAATGTTCCGGCCGATAAGAAAAAGGAATTCGGCCAGGTGTTGAACGATTTCAAACAGTTGGCAGAAACCATGTACGAAAACTGGAAGCAGCAGCTTGACAAAAATGTATCCGTTACGATTGACACGAGAGACCTGACATTGCCAGGCGATCCGTTGCCGTTGGGCAGCCGTCATCCTATTAGCCTGATGCGAAACCGGATCATTCAGGTGTTCAACCGCCTCGGGTTTGCGGTTGCAGAGGGATCAGAGATCGAAGACGACTGGCACAACTTTACGGCTTTGAATATCCTGGAAAATCATCCTGCCCGTGATATGCAGGACACTTTTTATATTCACCAAAACCCCGACTGGCTATTGCGTACACATACCAGCAATGTACAGATCCGTGAAATGGAGAAAGGTGTTTTACCGATCCGTATTATTTGTCCTGGCCGGGTATACCGCAACGAAACAATCAGTGCACGGTCGCATTGTTTCTTTCACCAGGTGGAAGGATTATATATTGATGAAAATGTTTCCTTTGCCGATCTTAAACAGACCCTTTATTACTTTGTTCAGGAAATGTATGGAAGGGATGTAAAGGTCCGCTTTCGCCCCAGCTATTTTCCGTTCACCGAACCGAGTGCAGAAATGGATATCAGTTGCCAGCTTTGCAAGGGCAAGGGCTGTGCGGTATGCAAACATACCGGATGGCTTGAAATTCTGGGCTGTGGCATGGTGCATCCTAAAGTGCTGGAGAATTGCAATATAGATCCGGCTAAATATACCGGTTATGCATTTGGAATGGGTATTGAAAGACCCGCCATGCTGAAATACGGCATAACGGATATCCGCTTGTTCAGCGAGAATGATGTGCGTTTCTTACGGCAATTTACTTCTGCGATTTAAATAACCTTTTAGCTTATTAGTGGTTTCCTTTGTGTCCTGGTGCCTTGGTGGCTAAAAAATTGCCACGAAGGCACTAATACACAAAGAAAGATAACCCTGTCTCTAATTGGCCTTCATTCCCGCCATTCGAAGATTATGACCATTCTTTATCCCTTCTTTCCCGGTCCTTCATTACACGTTTAGAGATGACAATACTTAATTCGTATAGCAGTACTAGTGGTACACACACGATCATCTGGCTCATCCAGTCTGGTGAAGGAGTAATGATAGCGGCTATAACCAAAATGGCCACATAGGCGTATTTCCTGTATGTTTTCAGAAATGAAGGCGTAATAATGCCAATACGGGTTAATACATAGGCTACCACAGGCAATTGAAAAGAAACGGCTGCGCCGAGCGTTAGATTTACCAGATTTTCAATATAGTCGGTCAGCGTGGGTTTGGTGACCAGTATACCCGATTTTCCGAGTTGAAAATTGGCCAGAAAGCTAAAAGTGAATGGTGCAAGCAAAAAATAACCAAATGCAGCACCCGTAAAAAAGAAAAATGAAACCCAGAAAATAGCTCCCCGGGTACTTTTTAATTCTTTGGGCGTTAAAGCGGGTTTTACGAATTTCCAGAATTCCCAGAAAATATATGGGAAAGCCACGATAAAGCCACCCATAAAAGCAATACTAATACTCGACATGAACTGGGCGCCGAATGTGATTGCCTGTAATTCCACTTTCGCGGGAGGCAAACACAATGTGTCGCCCATATGGGCCCAATGGCTGAACTGGCACAAGGCGATATAACTGATAAAATCTTTTTGCAAGGGACCGGTAATTACATGATCATATATCCAGTCGATATATACAAATATCAAAATGGCTGCAGCAATAATTGCAAGCAAAGACCTGAGAATATGCCATCGCAACTCCTCCAAATGGTCTATAAAAGTCATCTCTTTGTCCTGTCCGCGTCTGTTAAAAAAGGATAATGCCATTACTGGTGCGTTGTTTTCTTTGGAGGGGCAAATTTAAGGGTATTTGGGTGAGTGGTGAGTGGTCAGTGGTAAGTGGTCAATGATTTAATGTCCGATTGCCATGATTTGACCCTTCTCCCCGCGTGTTATAACCATTTACCATTATGCATTCACTACTGACCACTCACCATTCACCACTCACTATTTCAATATTTTAATCCGCACCATTTCTATGCGGGTATCACTTACATGGAGGATGTCAAATTCATAATCCCCAATAATAATGCGTTCTTTTAATTTGGGGATTTTTTCATATTGATGGATAATAAAACCAGATAAAGTTTCTGAAGTATTTTCTTCAAACTCAAATCCATATTTTTCCCGCAAATAGTCCAGTTCCAGCCTTCCGGATAAGATGTATTCATCATCAGAGATCTTTTTCTCCTCAAATTCTTCCACATCATATTCGTCTTTGATCTCGCCAAAGATCTCTTCTAATATATCCTCCATTGTAACAATTCCCGACGTACCACCAAATTCGTCCACTACCCAGGCAATGCTTTTTTGTTCGCGGGTAAACTTGCTGATCAGGTCTGTAGCACTCATACTTTCAGGGATCGCAGGGATTGGCAACAGGATATTCTTTACAAGGGCGGGTTTTTTAAAAAGATCCAACTGGTGTATATAGCCTACGATATGATCTATATTTCCATCATAAACCACCAGTTTGCTAAGTCTGGTGTCTACCAATTTTCTTCTTACTTCTTCAATGGTTGTATTCAGGTCAACGGCTTCAATTTCCTTCCTGGGTACCAGGCATTCGCGAACCTTTACTTTATGAAGCGATAGAGCAGCTTCGAATAACTCGGTATTTACATCCTGGTTTTCATCATGATATTCCCGTGTTTGCTGAAAAAAATGTTCAAGATCTGCCCGGGAAAAAGGTTCCTTTTTCTTATCAACCCGCATATCGAAAATAATCTTCAATATCCAGCCTGAAATTTTTACAAAGGCAGAGGCAACAGGATAAAACAGATCATGAAACATGCCCAGCAGGCCACTGCGTGCCGAAAAAGACAACAGTGCATCGCTCTTTGCCCGGAATATTGCTTTGGGTATAAAATCGCAGAATACGATCACCACCAGCATGGATAATAAAATCTCAAGTACCAGGCGAAGCGGAACGATCAGCGAGCTGGTCACCTCCCAGCGGTTGAGTAAGATATTCCAGAACGTACTTACCAGCAATACAAAAACAACAAGGAAGAAATTAAATCCTACAATAACGGTCCCTATAAAACGGGAAGGCTCATCCAATAACCGCGACAAAAGTATGCCGCTGGCAAACCCCTGTTTTTTTTTCAACTCTATGCTTAAACGATTGGCGGTTGCAAAAGCAACTTCAATGCCGGCAAAAAAAGCAATGAACAAAACGGCAACGCCAATAAAAATGGAAATGATCAAACTCATAGAACAACGAATGTAGAAAAATAAACAGTGATTATATCGCTATGCCCCGATTGTCTTTGCCGGCGACGCGATAAAATCCCTGATAATTCTTTCGGCCTGCTGTTGGGCTTCATGAAGATTGTCGTTAACAATGGTATTGCTGAAAGAATATTTGAACGACAATTCGTAGGCGGCCTTATTGATCCTTGCCTGTAAGGATTCGGTGGTTTCCGTTCCCCTCGAATCCAGGCGTCGTTTCAATTCAGGTATAGAAGGGGGTTCGATAAAAATTGACAGGGTTGTTTTTGGGAATTGTTCCTGTACATGGATAGCTCCTTTGACATCGATATCAAGAACAGGAATTTGTTCCTGTTCCCATATCTTCCTGAGTTCCGATTTAAGTGTTCCGTAATATTTCCCCTCATAAACCATTTCCCATTCAACAAATTCGTCGTTCTGGATCTTTTGCTGAAAGTCTTCTTCTGATATAAAATAATAATCAATTCCATTTTGCTCATTGTTGCGGGCCGAACGGGTAGCCGCTGAAACAGAGAAAACCAGCTGGTGAAATGTTTTTAATAAATGTCTTGTAATAGATGTTTTACCCGATCCTGAAGGAGCTGTGATTATAACGATCTTCTGATTGGCTTCGGTCATGCAATTGAATTGATCTGATTATTCGTGAGACGAAAATCCATAAGTAACTGATACAAAATAAAACGATATTTTCTGTGCCGCCCCCATCTTAAATCTACCTCCTACTTCGTACTTCGTACATCTCACATATTCAAATCCTTTTAATATCTGCGCCCAGTTTTCTTAATCGCTCATCAATATTCTGGTATCCCCGGTCTATTTGTTCAATATTTTGAATGGTACTTTTTCCCTCAGCGCTCAATGCTGCTATCAGCAAAGCTACACCCGCACGGATATCGGGGCTGCTCATGGTAATGCCCCGCAGGTTTTGTTGCCTTGCCAATCCGATCACAGCTGCCCGGTGGGGATCACATAGAATGATCTGCGCGCCCATATCGATCAGTTTATCTACAAAAAATAAGCGGCTTTCAAACATTTTCTGATGTACCAGTACACTGCCGCGTGCCTGCGTAGCTACTACCAGTATGATACTTAACAGGTCGGGCGTAAAGCCGGGCCAGGGATTATCATAAATGGTGAGAACCGAGCCATCTAAAAAATTTTGTACCTCATACACATCTTGTTCGGGAATATGTATATCATCCCCTACAAAATTCATTTCAATGCCCAACTGCCTGAATTTATCGGGAATAATACCGAGGTTTTGAATACTCACGTCCTTAATAATAATATCACTCCGCGTCATCGCTGCCAGTCCAATAAAAGATCCCACTTCAATCATATCGGGTAGCAGGCGATGATCCGTTCCACCGAGGTAGTTTACTCCTTCGATCGTTAGGAGATTGCTGCTGATACCACTGATCCGGGCGCCCATCCTGTTCAGCATTTTACAGAGTTGCTGCAGGTAAGGTTCGCAGGCTGCATTATAGATCGTGGTTCTGCCTTTGGCCATGGTGGCGGCCATAACAATATTTGCCGTTCCTGTTACGGAAGGCTCATCCAACAGTAAATCGGTCCCTTTCAATTGTGAAGCTTCCAGGTGAAAAAAGCCATCCTCGGAATGATAGGTAAAGGCAGCTCCTAATTTTTCGAAGCCGACTATATGCGTATCAAGTCTTCTCCGGCCTATTTTATCACCACCCGGCTTAGGGATAAAAGCTTTTTTATATCTGGCAAGCATAGGGCCTGCAGTCATAACACTTCCGCGTAGCCGCCCGCTTTTTTTTCTAAAATCTTCGCTATTTAAAAAATCCATATCAACATCATCAGCCTGGAAGCTACATGTGTCTCTTTTCAGTCTCTCAACCTTCACCCCCATATCGGCCAACAGTTCAATGAGCAAATTCACATCAATAATATCAGGAATATTGGTAATAGTTATTTTTTCAGGGGTAAGCAATACTGCACTGATGATCTGCAAGGCCTCATTCTTTGCACCCTGCGGAACAATTTCTCCCTGTAATTTATGCCCGCCCTTTACTTCAAACGAATGCATGTTGATGGATTGAAAATGGAATCTGTATTAAAATAAAACCCCAACAGGAATTATTCTGTTAGGGTTTAATGGTGAGTTGTGAGTGGTGAATGGTTAGTAATTAATTTATTTCTGTGCTTTCACTCACATCTCACTACTTAAATCTTTTTTTATTGAATTTGCTGCCACCCCGGTCATTTCTGTCGTTTCTATCATTTCTATCATTTCGATCGTTTCTTCCCCTCGCCTGAAATTTCTGGTTGCGTTTGTTCCTGTAATCTCCAAATCCCCTTTCATTGCGTTCACCGCGGTTTTCATTGGGTCGGTGACTGCGAACATACGGTGTATTGGTAAATTCCAGTTGTCCTTCGGTGATCGTGGACAGTTCGCTTTGGATGGCATCATCATGAACTGTTTCCTTATGCCAGTTGGTATAGGAGAGTTTCATGTAATAGGCTATCGAATTGGCAAAGCCCTGGCGCTTTTCGGGATTTTCTTCCTTTAAGGCTTTGTTGATCACCAGTTCCAGGTTTTTGCCCAGATGCGCAAACTTAGGATACCGCTTTGGATAAGGCAATGGTTTTGGCTTTGCCTTCAGCGTTTCCCGGGTGGGAATAGGATAGGGCGACTCCACATCGAGCTTAAAATCCGAAATCAAAAAAAGATGATCCCAAAGCTTGTGGCGGAAATCTTCTACATTTTTTAAATGCGGATTCAAAAACCCCATTAATTCTATAACAGCATAGGCATTGCGTTGCCTGGTTTCTTTATCTTCAATAGTCAGCAGGTATTCAATCATTTTCTGAATATGTCTTCCATATTCACGCATGATCAAATGATTCCTGGCTGTATTGTACTCCATGTCATCAAGATTCGGCATAGGACAAATGTAGGAAAGTAAGTTTAGAAAGAAAATTATTGTGATTCTTCAAACCGTGCACAAAAAAAGGGCCTTTTGACAAAGGCCCTTTTCTGGTGGTCCGTATATCAGCGTCGAATAATTAATTTATTGCTATAACTAAGTTTGCTTTTTGAGTCTGTTAGTTTTAAATAATACATGCCTGAAGAAGGAGGATTCGGCAGGTCAAATTGTACATTGTTCGTATTGTTCAGTTTCATATTTCTATTGTATATGATCTGTCCTGAAAGATTGGTGACCTCCACAACATAATTGCCATTTAAACTCCTGTCAAACTGCATTGATACTTTCCGTTGAATCGGATTTGGATAAATAATAAACCCGGCAGCTGCATTCTCATTCATATCAACAGAGCGTATGGCAGAATAGGTTACTTTGCCCTGTGCATCTGTTTCCTTGATGCGGAAGTATAATTTTTTTGAACCGGAAGCACCCGGGATGTATTGGAACTCATGCTGGGTGCTATTGCCAATCGATCCGGCAGTATTTGTCTGGCCGGCACCTGTGAAATTGGTTCCATCGATGCTGTACTCAACTTCGTACGTTGTGCCAGGCGTTTTATTTTCGGTAACCCACTTCAATAAAACAGCATTCTCTTTTTTGTAGGCGGAAAAGTTTTTAATATTTGTTGCCAGCACAATGTTCGGACACCAGTAGTAAGTTAAGCTGAATGCACCCCAATACTTACTGACGATCTGATAAGTATAATTGAGGCCGCCCTGGGTTGCAATCAAACCTCCATTCACTGTGTAAATAAAATCCACATTGCCTGTTGAGCCCAGGTAACTGGCAATACTACTCGAACTATTGGAATGAGTACTATTTTGAAACAGCGTGTCTGGACCGTATACGGTACGATCTGCGGGATCGCCGGCTTGTGTTAATAACGTAGGACCATAGTTCCGGGTCGCTGACTCGTTGACGGAAATACCCGGACCACTTATATCATTTGTTACACTAAGCAGGAACCGGTAAATAACATCTACAGAGGCAGTGTTGGTCACGTCCGAGGTGGATATTAATGACAGCGTATCCCTGAACCTAATACAGGATAGGATACCCATTGTAGGATTGAATTTCGGGAAACTTATCGTTGAGGAAGGAGCGTCTGTTGTGTCAAGAACAGAATAATAAGTAAGTGGTGTTGCAGGAGCACCGCCTGAACATGTACATTGGCCATAACTTTTAGACGTAATAGACGCCAGCAGAAAGAAAAGTAAAAAGTATGGAAGGGTGTGTAAATAATTTTTCATAGATACAGATTTTGGATTAACGGAATCGGATTATCGGAACTAATTCAAAGTTACTCAAGAGCAAAAATCTTACCAAAGTGTTAATACTTGATTTGACCGACCGTAGTTTCCGCAATTTTACATGGAAGCATGTATCTAATTTTAATCGCCTGCCTATTGATCCTTCAATTAGCTACATGGAAATTTTGAATCCTTTACTTTTGCCGACAATTGAATTTAAACCATGCAATCGAAAATAAGTATTGACGTTACACTGGATGAAAACCGCGTTCCCGAGGCAATCTATTGGAATGCAACCGATAACACCGCCGGTTCCACACAAAAAGCTAAAGGAATGATGCTTTCTTTTTGGGATGGGGCCGATAAAACAGCATTGCGGGTTGATCTATGGACCAAAGAAATGATGGTTGATGAAATGGCCGATTTTTTCTATCAGACCATTATGACCATGGCGGATACTTACGATAGGGCCACTCATCAACATGAATTGGTAGATGACATGAAAACCTTCGCCAAAACTTTTTACGCTAAATTCCGTGAGTCGCAATTAAAGGAAAATAAATTGTAGAGTATCTGATTATTAACCGGCCATTACCGTAAAGACCCAAATTTTGTGTTTTCTTCGTGTTCTTCATGATGCTATTGATTGTACAGTCAAGGGTTCACAAAGAACCTTTAGATTATAATTGAGCACTTTTCTTTTTGGCTTGGTGTCTTTGTGGCAAATTTTTTTTAGCCACGAAGGCACAAAGACACAAAGTGAAGACACAAAGGGAAGGCACAAAGAATTAATGTTATACGCTGAAGATTATAATGGCCACATATTCTTTACAATAGTCTTAAAATAATATTCATGTCACTCGAACAAAAAATCATGACCGAATTAAAATCGGCTATGCTTGCAAAAGATGAAAAGAACGTGAGAACCCTGCGGGCTATTAAGGCCGCCATTATTTTAGCCAAAACCGCTGAAGGCGCCGGTGGCCAGGTAAATGAAGAAGGGGAAAACAAGCTATTGCAAAAAATGGTAAAGCAGCGAAAAGATTCGTTGGAAATTTTTTCCCAGCAGAACCGCGAGGACCTTGCACAAAAAGAACGTGAAGAGCTGGAAGTGATTGAAAGATTTTTACCGAAGCAGCTGGATGCCGGCCAACTCAAAGAGAAAATAAAAAAGATCATTGAAGAAACAGGCGCAACCTCCCAGGCAGATTTCGGAAAAGTAATGGGGACTGCTTCTAAACAACTTGCCGGTCTGGCCGACGGTAAAGCCATTAGTGCGGTGGTGAAAGAATTGCTTTCATGATATGTGCGATGTAAGATGTAAGATGTACGATGTACGATGTAAGATGTTTTAGCTTCATTTTACATCTTACTTCTTACATCGCACATCTTACATATCCTAACATTACATCTTACATCTCACATCGTACATATGTTTGATCTCATTTTTCTCGTAGTCATAGTTATTGCCGCAATCAAAGGAATACAGCGGGGATTTATTGTTGCGATATTTTCGATTGTTGCTATCGTTATCGGGCTGGCGGCTGCTGTAAAATTATCAACGGTGGCAGCGGATTATTTAAACGATTCGGTAAATATATCGGCCAGATGGTTGCCTGTCATCTCTTTCATACTCGTTTTTTTGCTGGTTGTGGTATTGGTTCGGCTGGGCGCGAACCTTCTTCAGAAAACGGTTGAGATAGCTTTTTTAGGATGGTTGAACAAGCTGGTTGGGTCAATACTGTACGTGCTTTTATACACCATCGTATTCAGCGTTTTACTGTTTTTTGCCAACCAATTGCATTTAATACAGGAAGAAACCATCAGAGATTCCCGGGTCTACGCTTGGGTTGAACCCATAGGTCCGTATGTAATTGACGGGATTGGAAAGATCCTTCCGTTTTTCAAGGATATGTTTCAGGAATTAAAGGCTTTTTTTGAAAATATCTCTACCGGACTACCTGCGAAATAGTTTATTTTAAAATGCGATGCCATTTCGGCGATACACCTGTAAATTTGCATTGAGTGTCAGCTTTTTTAATGGGCAGAATGAATAATTACGGATACTCAAACCCCTTTGCCTTGTTGAGATATGTTTTTTGCACTAAAAAAAGTATTTTAGCGCATAATTAAAGATTCAACTTATACATCAATGGATTACGAGGTCAAACAAGTGGAGAAGTTTAAATTCGTTGAAGAGGGAAATGGGGAGCCATTGATCTTGTTGCATGGTTTATTTGGCGCTCTCAGCAACTTCCGTGATTTAATCGAATATTTCAGGCATCATAACAGGGTTATTGTGCCCCTTCTTCCATTATTTGATCTTGATCTGTTGCACACTACTGTAGGCGGGCTTGAAAAATTTGTATATAAATTTATTGAACACCGCGACTATAAGAATGTTAATTTGTTAGGCAATTCCCTGGGTGGGCATGTAGCCCTGCTGCATGTTTTAAAACATCCCGCCAGGATAAAGTCGGTGATCTTAACAGGCAGCTCCGGACTTTTTGAAAACGGAATGGGCGATAGTTATCCCAAGCGGGGAGACTATGAATACATTAAAAAGAAGACGGAACTTACCTTTTACGACCCCGCTACCGTTACAAAAGAACTGGTAGATGAGGTGTATGGAATTGTCAATAATCGCATAAAAGCCATAAAGGTCATTTCACTCGCTAAAAGCGCTATCAGAAATAATTTGGGTGAAGAACTCAATCAAATCAAGCAGCCTACGTTATTAATATGGGGTAATAATGATACGATTACGCCACCGTTTGTCGGCAGGGAATTTCAAAGGCTGATCCCCCGCAGTGAATTGCATTTTGTTGATAAGTGTGGTCATGCCCCGATGATGGAGATCCCGGAAGAGTTCAACCGCATTTTACATAAATTTTTGACAAAATTGAACGAGCCTGCAGCGGTCGCCTGATACATGCAGTCTACTGTTTGGTGAGAGCCTTTCCTGTAAGTTAGAAATGTGAAGTACGAAGTACGAAATGAGTTGGTGTGTTTGATGTAGGTTACTTACAGGTTACGGTATCAGATTATTCCAAAGTCTATAACCTTCAACATTTTTTATTGTGTTAAATAAAGAATTGATATCTGCTTCTATTCCTACATTGACCCTGAATGATTCCATCTTTCAGGCACTGGAGCTTATGTCTGAATACCATATCACACAATTGGCTGTTGTAGCGGATGACAAATATCTCGGGCTGGTTTTTGAAGAAGATCTGATGAATGTGGATAATACGGCCCTGCTCGAATCGATCCATACCCATTTTTCGAAAGTATCGGTAAGGGCCAATACTCATTTTATTGAATCTGTACAAACTGCCAATGACTATAATCTCACGGTCGTTCCCGTAATCGAAAGTGAGAATGAATTTGTAGGAGTTATACTTGCAACAGATCTTTTAAAACAATTGGGTAAGATCACAGGCGCCAGCGAACCAGGTGGTCTGATCATTATTGAAATGGATCAACGTAACTTTTCTTTTGCAGAAATCAGTAAGCTGGTTGAAACAAATGATGCCCAGATCACTCAATTGAACACTTTTTGGGATAACAATCTCGAAGCCTTTTTTGTCACTTTGAAAATTAATAAATTCGAAATTTCCGACATCGTTGCAACCTTCCAACGTTACGAATACCAGGTAAAATATTATTTCGGCGAAGAACTATACGAGAATGAACTAAAAGATAATTACGACCATTTAATGAATTATCTTAATATCTAAATTAAGTACGAAGTACGAAGTACGAAATAAGAAATAGAAATTACCTTTTGGCACTTCGTACTTCGTACTTCGTATTTCGTACTTTGTATTTCGTACTTGTCTGAAACATGTGGATGAAAAACAAATATTATTGGTTCCTCATAAATATCTTGTGTTGCCATTTGATCACCCAGGCCCAATCTTCACTTCCTGAAAGTTCTGTTACTTCCGCACTACTGAGTAAACCGTCAACGAATAATGCCTCTGTTTTTATTATCGGTAATATTTACATTGAAGGAAACAAACGTACCAAGCCTTATATCATTGAACGCGAATTACCGTTTAAACGCGGCGACTCATTGATGCTTCCGGTGCTTGTTCAGGGATTCGAAACTTCCCGCCGTCAATTAATGAACACTACCTTGTTCAATGAGGCAGTGGTAGCACTAAAGGCGTTTCGTGGATACTATGTTGACATTATCATATCAGTAAAAGAACGATGGTATATTTTTCCCATTCCTTATCTAAAGCCTGTTGACAGAAACCTTACGGAATGGGCAACCCAGGGATTGGGATTTGACCGGCTTAACTATGGCTTTAAATTTACCTACTATAACTTTACGGGAAGGAACGATAAATTAAAACTGTGGCTTATCACCGGCTATACTAAACAGATCCAGTTTCAATATGAACAACCCTACTCCGATAAAAATTTAAAACATGGGTATAAAGTAGGCCTCTTATATTCTTTCAATAAAGAGGTCAATTACCAGACCATCAGCAACCAGCAACATTTTATAGATACCTTATCGGGTATTAAAAGATGGAATGCCAGTCTTGAATACACTTATCGTCCAAAGTTGCGAACCATACATTCATTGAGGGTCGGGTTTATTCAACAGCAGGTAGATTCACAGATTCTCACGTTAAATCCCAAATACTTCAATACGATTCAAAATAAAATATCCTATCCTGAAATTTCTTATAGCCTTAACTACGCGAATGTGGATTATATCCCATTTCCCCTAACCGGTTTATCTGGTGAAATATCTCTTTTGAAGAGGGGGTTCAACAGTGATGTAAGCATGTGGCAGCTCGGAACCAAAGTCCATCGGGGCTGGCGTGTTGCGCCCAAAACTTTTTTTGGATTGCAGGCTTTCGGCATGCTAAGAGTTCCTTTTGATCAACCATTTATTAACCAGCGAATGTTGGGGTATGCTGATCTTTATCTCCGCGGCCTTGAGAAATATGTGATCGATGGAGTTGCTGCAACCCTGGTAAGACAAACGCTTCGTTACGAATTATTCAATTTTTATGTGCCCACATTTATCAAGTCAAGATCTCATGATGAAGTGCCATTTCGCATTTACCCGAAAGTTTTTTTTGATTACGGATATGTATACAATAAATACTTTACTAATAATTCCCTCGTGAACCGGCCATTGTATTCTGCGGGACTTGGTATTGATATCGTGAGTTTTTACGATTTTATTCTGCGCTTTGATTATAGCTTCAATCAATTAGGCCAAAACGGGCTATTTTTACACCTGAAGAACGAATTCTAAAAGGTTAATGGCTTCCTTATTACCGTGCGCCCATTAATATGAATATAATAATGATACATGAAGGTAGCAATCTATAGCAGGATCATTGATTCTGACCAACATCCCGCTGTACAACAATTGTTTGATGAATTATCGAAGAAGAATATCGAGATGGTGGTTTCTCATTCTTTCTTTGAAACGATCCGCCACTCACTCCGATTCTCAAAAGAACCCGCCGTTTTTCATGATTCCGCAAATCTTGATAATTCCACAGACTTTTTAATCAGTCTGGGAGGTGACGGAACTTTATTAGATACTGTCACGCTGGTAAAGGATAAAAATATACCGGTATTGGGCATCAATTTCGGCCGGTTGGGTTTTCTGGCGAGTATGGGCCATGAGGAATTTCAAACTGCCATCCAGGCCCTGATCAACAGAACGTATGTAATCGATAAAAGGTCCCTCATCCATTTGGATGCCAACAAAGTTCTTTTTAATGATATGCCTTATGGATTGAATGAATTTGCGATCCATAAAACAGATACGTCTCCCATGATAAAGATCCATACGTATCTGAATGGAGAATTTCTGAACACTTATTGGGCAGATGGCGTAATTGTGGCCACGCCTACAGGGTCAACAGGATATTCATTGAGTTGCGGGGGTCCTATCATATTTCCTGATTCAGGCAGTTTTGTGATCACCCCCGTTGCGCCTCACAATCTGAACGTGCGTAGCATCGTTGTTCCCGATAACAACATTATCTCCTTTGAAGTAGAAGGAAGAACAGAGAATTTTATCTGTGCACTTGATTCAAGAAAGGAGATTGTTGATAAAAAAATACAGTTAGCCGTTCGAAGGGAGGCTTTTACGATCAGCCTCGTAAGATTAAATGAAAATAATTTTTTGCAGACCCTTCGTTCAAAGCTGTCCTGGGGGCTGGATACCAGAAATTAACGTTTTCTATAAAAGAAAAATCAGGTTCCAGGCGTTCCATCCGAAGATTTAATTTTATTATATTGCAAATCATGAAGAAATATATTGCCCTTGCCGTTCTTTTCGTTTCCGCTATCGGAATGAATTCGGCCAACGCACAGTGGGAAAGCATCATACATGAAGGAGAAATTGGCATTTCTGCCGGTGCTTCTCATTATTTCGGCGATTTGAATACCAGGGCAAAATTGAACCGTCCAAAATTGGCGGTAGGAGCCTTTTTCCGCAAACAGTTCGGTAATTATACAGCGGTACGGGTTAGTGCTCATTTTACACAACTCGGCTATTCAGATATTTATAATACAGACAATGATTTTCAAAAAAGAAGAAACCTGAGTTTTAATACCAACCTTTTTGAACTCGCTGTACAGGGAGATTTCAATTTCTTCAAATTCGTTCCCGGAGATCCCTATCATCGGTGGACCCCGTATGTTACGCTTGGTGTGGGAATTTTCAGTTATGATCCTTATGCGTTTTTGAGCGGAAAAAAAGTTCTTCTTCGTCCTTTAGGTACTGAAGGTCAGGGTGATTCGGCATATCCTGACCGCAAACCCTACAATACGATGGGATTTTGTTTTCCCTTTGGTGTGGGTTTTAAATATGCTATTAATGACCGCATGAATATCGGGTTTGAGGTTACACATCGCTTCACCAGCAGCGATTATATTGATGATGTTAGCAAAACTTATGTTGGAATAGACAAGTTCCCCGGGATACGCCAGCCCGATGGAACCATTGCTCCTTCTACAGCCGGTCTTTTGCAGGATCGTTCTTATGAAACCGGCAGCGTGATCGGTATTGAGGGAAGGCAAAGAGGATATCCCAAGCAAAGGGATCAGTATATCATTGCTGAAATTACTTTTTCCATGAACCTGACTTCATATCGCTGTCCTACAGCCAAGTAGCTTTGTAAGCTTGATGACCATTGTCAGAAAGTTTACTTCATGTTATCGGCAGAATAGTCAGCTTTCTCCGACGTTTGTCGTTTCACGTCTCACGATCTACCCTGAAAGATGAAATCATTATTCGGGATCTTCCGCTCACTGTAGAAGGGTTTTTGTACATTTGCCCCCTTCTTAACAGGAAAAGCAATGGAGAGTTTGAAAACGCATATTGACCTGCAGCGTTTACCACGTCATATTGCCATTATTATGGATGGCAATGGCCGGTGGGCACGGGAAAAAGGGCAGGATCGTTTATATGGTCATTTTCATGGCGTTGAAAGTGTGCGCGATATCGTTGAAGGTTGTGCTGAGCTTGGTGTTGAATATCTGACCTTGTATGCTTTTTCTACTGAAAACTGGGATAGACCTGCGTATGAGGTTACAGGTCTTATGGAATTATTGGTAGAAACGATCCGGAAGGAAACCGAAACCCTTAATAAAAATAATATTAAACTTCATGTTATCGGTGATATGCAAATGTTACCCGAATACGCAATAAAAGAGTTGAATGAATCCCTGGAAATGACGGCAGCTAACACCGGTTTAAACCTTATTATGGCCCTTAGTTACAGCAGTCGTTGGGAATTGGTACGGGCTGTCAAGCAGATAGCACAAGATGTGGAAAATGGAAAGATCAAACCAGAACTGATCACCCAGGATACGCTGGAGCAATATTTGTGTACCAGCCAATTCCCTGATCCTGAACTGATGGTGCGTACGAGTGGTGAATACAGGATCAGCAATTTTCTTCTTTACCAGCTGGCGTATGCAGAATTATATTTCACCAATACCAGGTGGCCCGATTTCCGGAAAGAGAATTTATATGAAGCTATTCTTGACTTTCAAAAAAGAGAACGGCGTTTTGGAAAAACAAGCGATCAGCTACAAAATGATTTAACACTTCCCGCCAATTAAAAATCGCTCCGGTGCTGCAGTTTCGCACAACAGCAGCCGGGAGTTTAACAAATAATTTTTAATAAATCCCTTTAATTTGCCCTACATTAAAAAACCCGGAATGCAGTGGAAGTTTACCCCAAGTACTTACTTGCTGGCCTTATCTCTTTTTCTTACTGTTTTTGCTCAGGCTCAGGTAACGGATACCTTACCCACTTCCATTGATCCGGCCCTTATAGAGATTACAACTTCAAAAGTTCCTAAAGAATATACTATTGCAGGTATAAAAGTAATCGGCACAAAACACCTCGATGAACAGCTGCTGATATCCATTTCAGGTATTACCGTTGGTGATAAAGTGGTGATCCCCGGGGGAGATAATTTCAGCAAAGCCATCACCAATTTGTGGAAACAAAACCTGTTCGCCAACGTTCATATTTTCTTCACAAAGCTCGAAGGGTCCAATTTATTTATAGAGATAGAGGTTACAGAACGTCCGCGCCTCTCAAAGTTTTTTTTCAAGGGGATCAAAAAATCTGAACAGGATGAATTGCAAACCAAAACGGGGCTTATCCCGGGTCGCGTGGTTACGGAAAATGTGAAACGGAGCGCCGTGGAAGCTATTCAGAAATACTATACCGATAAGGGTTTTCAAAGTGCTACTGTAAACATCCAGGAGCAAAAAGATCCTACGCTTCCAAACTCTGTGAACGTAACTTTCTTTGTATCGAAAGGAAAGAAAGTGCGTATCAACCAGGTCAGCTTTTATGGAAACCAGAATGTGAATGAGCTAAAGCTGAAAAAACAAATGAAGGGAACAAAAGAGATGACAAAGATCACTTTGTTTCCATCAGATGAACAAAGTCCTTACGGAGCCAATCAGCCTACGAAGTTGAATGAATATCTCGGCGACATGGGATTTTTATCGGTTTCAAAAACACGTGATTTTCTTGATCCATATTTTCGTTTTAAATTATTCAGTTCCGCTAAATTCAACCAGAAAAAATACGAGGAGGATAAAGAAAAGGTCCTTGAATTTTATAACTCTCTCGGTTTTCGTGATGCAGTGATCATGGCTGATACACAGTATTACAATCAAAAAGGCAATCTGAATGTGGACCTGAAAGTGGATGAAGGCAGGCGATATTACTTCGGAAATATAACCTGGAGGGGAAATACAAAATATTCCGATTCGATACTTAACCTGATATTGGGCATCAGGAAGGGTGATATTTATAACCTTGAGGTACTCAATAGAAAATTAGGAAAACAATTAACCGCCGAAGGGGGAGATATCAGCGGCTTGTACCAGGATGATGGATATCTTTTTTTCCGTGTAGATCCTGTTGAAACGGCCGTATATAATGATACGATTGATTTCGAGATCCGGCTGGTAGAAGGGCCACAGGCTACCATCAAAAATGTTACCATTTCAGGTAATGAGAAAACGAAAGAACATGTGATCAGGCGGGAGTTGAGAACATTGCCCGGTGAGAAATTCAGCCGTAGCGATCTTATCCGTTCTAACAGAGAAATTGCACAGTTGGGATATTTTAACCAGGAAAAAATTGGTATCAATCCGGTTCCTAACCCTGATGATGGTACCGTGGATATTAACTACACGGTAGAAGAAAAATCTTCCGACCAGCTTGAGCTATCTGCGGGTTGGGGTGGTGGCATCGGTTTAACCGGTACATTGGGAGTTTCGTTCAATAACTTTTCCATTAAAAATATTCTTACCAAGAAAGCATGGGACCCTTTGCCAACGGGTGATGGGCAGAAACTCAGCCTGCGGGTTCAATCGAACGGCCGGGCATATCAATCGTACAACTTCTCTTTCACCGAACCCTGGCTGGGTGGTAAGAAAAGAAATTCATTCACGGTAAGTTTATATAAAAGTATATTCCGTACCGGTGGAATTGACAACAATAACCGCTATTTTTTCAGTGATACGAACAAGCTCAAAAATTTTGGTGCGTCCATTTCTCTCGGTAAGCAATTGAAGTGGCCGGATGACTTTTTTAACCTTGTTTACTCGCTGAACTTCACACAGTATAAATTACAGAACTACCGGTTGTTCACAAACGAATTTGATAGCGGAACTTCTAACAATTTCAATGTGAAAATTTCATTGCTCCGTAATTCGGCGGGTCCAAACCCGATATTCCCGACCAGCGGTTCTAATTTTCTGTTGAGCGGGCAGTTCACCCCCCCTTATTCTTTAATTAGAAACGATGATGATCCGCTTAAAAGCTATAAAAGACCCGAGTTTCATAAATGGCGTCTCAATGCAGAATGGTATATTCCTATTGGCAAGGCCATGGGTGCAGATAAAAGCAAACAGTTTGTGTTGAAAGTAGCTGCCAAGTATGGTTTTATGGGCAGGTATAATAAGAACATCCCATTCTCACCTTTCGAACGTTTCCAGGTGGGCGATGCAGGACTTGCCAATGGAAGTTATATTCTTGGGTACGATATTATCGCTCATCGTGGTTATCCGGTGTATGAAAACTCTGATCCGAAGATCAATCCCGATCAGCAGAATGCCCAACAGTATTTCACTATTTTCAATAAGTACACCATGGAACTGAGGTTTCCTTTTTCAACAAATCCAAGTAGCACTATTTATGGTTCCGCCTGGTTTGAAGCTGCCAATGGCTGGTACGATTACAAGACCTATAATCCTTTCCGTTTACGCAGAAGTGCGGGTGTGGGCGCACGTTTCTTCCTGCCGATGTTTGGACTGCTCGGGTTTGACTACGGTGTTGGATTTGATCGCCTGAAGCCAGGAGCGAAAATAAAGGACGCATCCCGCTTCACATTCATGCTTGGGTTCGAACCTGAATAAATCCTATCTCAAATATTAAAACGTTATATATGAAAAAGATTTTGCTTGTGCTATACAGCATCTTCATCTTTGGTATTGGTGCATTTGCGCAACGCTATGCTATTGTAGATACCAAATATATTCTTGATAAGATGCCTGACTACAAAGAAGCACAAAAAAAACTGGATCAGTTCAGCGAACAATGGCAAAAGGAAATAGATACCAAGCAGGTTGAATTGGACAGAATGTACAAGAATTTTGAGGCCGAACAGGTGCTGCTCAGCGATGAATTGAAAAAAAAGCGGGAAGATGAACTTTTTGTGAGGGAAAAGGAATTACGTGATTTGCAGCGGCAGCGATTCGGATTTGAAGGCGACTTGTTTAAAAGACGCCAGGATCTGGTGAAACCTATACAGGATAAGGTATACAACGCCATTCAAAAAATAGCCGTGAACCGTCAATATGATTTTATTTTAGATAAAAGTGAAGGAATTACCATTATCTTTGCCGACCCAAAACTGGACCGGAGTGAAGATGTATTGAGAGAATTGGGTGTTAAATAAAAGTCAAAGCGCGACTTGGGGAACAACTTTGGGGACTTCATTTTCAACTTAATTAAAACTATTATCGGGACACGTTCAATCCCCGGTGACCCTAAAAAAGAAATAAACATGAAAAAGTTTTTTGTCATTGCGGTTCTAGCCACGGGTTTATTAATTGCCGCAAAACCAGTAACTGCTCAAAGTAAAATCGGTTATATCAGTACCGAAGAACTGATCAGTGTTATGCCTGAAACAGTTAAAGCAGATTCGAACCTGCAACAGTTCAGAAATGCGCTGATCCAAAATGCCCAGGAGAAACAAAATACCCTTGAATCGGCGATTGAAAAATTCAATAAGGATTCAGCAACGATGACCCAGGCAAGAAAAGATGTTCAAAGAACGGAATTGCAAAAAATGTTACAGGAACTACAAGGCGAAGAACAAAGGATACAGCAACAATTACAACAAAAACAACAGGAGCTGATCGGGCCAATCAATAAGAAAGCCTTTGATGCGATCCAGGCTGTGGCCAAAGAAAATGGGTATGGTTATGTGTTTGAGAAAAACGCCTTACTCGTTGCCCCTCCGGGAGAGGATATCATTCAATTGGTTGCAAAAAAACTGCTGATCAAGCTTCCAAATCAAACTACGACTACACCTCCAACTACGGCTCCTAAGCTGCCTGTTAAGCAATAGTCAATACAACTTATTTATATTAAAAAGCCGTTCTCCATGGAGAACGGCTTTTTAATTTTAGAGTCTTTCAGTGTATTATACCATTATTTTTGCGTGATGTCTGTAAAACAACCGATCGGGATATTTGATTCAGGCTATGGGGGGCTTACGGTTATGAAGGAGATCCTAAAAAAACTTCCTCAATATGATTACCTGTACTTAGGAGATAATGCCAGGGCGCCTTACGGCAACCGGTCATTCGATACAGTGTACCAGTACACGCTAGAATGTGTAAAATGGTTTTTCAAAAATCATTGTCACCTGGTCATATTAGCCTGCAATACCGCTTCAGCAAAGGCCCTGAGAACCATTCAGCAAAAAGACCTGGAAATGCTCGCACCGGAAAAAAGAGTATTAGGGGTTATCAGGCCAACGTCTGAAATGATAGGGTCGTTTACCCAAACAAAGCAGGTAGGGGTCTTAGCCACAAATGGAACTGTTCAATCTGATTCGTATGTCATTGAAATTGAAAAAAAATACCCGGATATTGTTGTTCACCAGGAAGCCTGCCCAATGTGGGTGCCTTTGATCGAGAATAACGAACATACCGGACCGGGTGCTGATTATTTCGTAAAAAAGCATATTGATTCGTTACTGTCTAAGTCGGGGGACATAGATACGGTCTTACTGGCCTGTACCCATTATCCTTTGTTAACCAATACTATCAGAAAATTCCTGCCGTCTGATATCCAACTTCTTTCGCAGGGTGAGATCGTCGCCGATAGCCTGGCCGATTATCTGCAAAGGCATCCTGAAATGGAAAAAAAATGCACGAAAAACGCTGAATATGCTTTTTGCACAACAGATTCCGCAATTGATTTTGATAATCACGCCCGCATTTTTTTCGGCGAGTCGGTTAGATCAGCGCATGTGATAATAGCCCCTTAAAAGGGGGTCGACGATCGACCGCCGACCGTTGACCCCCTTCACATGGTAGAAACTTTTAAATATCTATTGGCCTCAATGGTGATTTCCATTACCTTTGCCGTCCCTTTCACGACATGCTGGGATGGTGCCTATCATGTAGTTTGAAAAACAGCTTGTTTCTCCACAGGCATATTCAAAAAACGGGATAAAAAAAATAACAATGAAACGTACATTTCAACCTCATACAAAGCGCCGGAAAACCGTTCATGGGTTTCGTAAACGCATGGAAACAGCCAATGGCCGAAAAGTGTTGGCATCACGTCGCAGAAAGGGCCGTAAGAAATTGAGTATTTCTGACGAAACTAAACTGAAATAATTTTATCGTCATCTTCCGGTAGGTTGATGATTCAAATATTGATAGCTCCGATTTTCGGGGCTATTTTCGTTTGACAACTTTTCGCATTGGCAAAGGAATTCACGCTTGGAAAAAATGAACGGCTTAAGCACCGCAAATTCATTGAGCAATTGTTCAAAGAAGGGAGAAGTTTTTCCGTTTTCCCGTTCCGGATTTTTTATTTGTTCACCGATGAATTAAGCGCTCCTTTACAGGCCGGATTTAGCGCAAGCACCCGTAACTTCAAGAAGGCCGTCCATAGAAACAGGATCAAACGAATAACCAAAGAAGCGTACAGAATTCAAAAAAATGAATTGAAGTCTCAGCTAATGAGCAAAAATCAGAAGTTGGCCGTTTTCTTTATCTATACAGACAAACAACTGCCACGCTTTAAAATTGTAAAAGAAAGGGTTCAGATCACTTTGCAAAAATTGATAACCATTATTCATGAAATGGATTCTCCGGGTAGCTAGTTTACCATTTATAGCCATTATTAAATTATATCAATGGATCATTTCGCCTATCCTTGGTCCGAAATGCCGCTTTACCCCGTCTTGCTCAAACTATGCCCTGGAAGCACTGAGAAAGTATGGCATTTTTAAAGGAACCTGGCTGACAGTTAAACGAATTTCACGTTGTCATCCGTTTGGCGGACATGGTTACGATCCGGTTCCTTGAAGTGTAAGGTTTAAGGTTAATGAATGGGAATAGCTTTTAAGGTTGTCAGCAGTATTTAAAAATAGCAAATGGAACGCTGCAAAATTTTCGGCAGATATATTTATCTATATGTCTAATTATAACTTTAAACTTTAAACCTACTCCACCATCTTCCCCAATTTATCAACGATCTCCTGCATTTCTTTATTGGTATAGAATTTATATATCTCGTGTTCTTTTCCTCCTTCAAATGAACCCGGTACTTTTTTGTATGGACCGATGATCTGCGCGTTTGTATTTGCAGAAATCTTTGTTATCTGGTTCGGAGGGATAGAAAAATTTCTATTTGTTGCATTTGCATTGGAACCTGCCATCAATTGTTTCAGGCTATCAATACGGGTCTTCAAATTTTCCTGACTGATCACTTCCTGCGAATTGTCCGTGCCGATCCGCTGATAGCTTCCTACTATTGTATCATTCTTTATATTTAAAATATAAATTCCCGGCTCAGTTACCGAAAAATCGGTTGATCCTGCAGGAGAGGTTACTGTTAGCTTCCCATCGGTCACTTTAATTTCGTTTTCCGTATGAGTAGTACCGGGGTCAAGTGTTATAATATTGTCTTTTATCTGCACTTTCCCGCTTGCCATTACCAATACTTTTTTCTCCTGGTCTTCGGTGCAAGCCGATAAAAAATAAAGGCAAGTAATTGCGAATAGAATTGCTTGTATTTTTTTCATGATGAATATTTAAAAAAAGAATCCTGGTTGTAGAACCAGGATTGCAAGTAACATAAAATTTTTAATACTTATTTGGAAGCTGCTTCAAAGCGTTCGGCTACCTTACTCCAGTTTACGACATTCCAGAAAGCATTCAGGTAGTCTGGTCTTTTATTCTGGTATTTTAAATAATAAGCGTGCTCCCATACATCCACTCCTAAAATTGGTTTTCCTTTTACTTCCGCGACATCCATTAAGGGATTGTCCTGGTTAGGGGTAGAACTAACTTCCAGTTTTCCATCTTTCACAATCAGCCATGCCCACCCGCTTCCAAATCTTGTTATACCGGCATTGTTTAATTTTTCTTTGAGCGCATCAAAACTGCCAAATGCAGCGGATATCGCATCGGCTAATTTTCCTGAAGGCGAACCGCCGGCTTTGGCCGAAAGGATTTCCCAGAAAAAACTATGATTCCAGTGACCACCACCATTATTACGGACGGCCGGGCTAATAGTACCTGCGGCGGCTACAAGTTCTTCCAAAGATTTGTTTTCGTTTGGTGTTCCCGCAATCGCTTTATTTAGATTGTCAACATAGGCCTGGTGATGTTTACCATGATGGATCTGCATGGTAGCGGTATCAATATGGGGTTCAAGTGCATCGTGTGGATAAGGAAGTGCTGGTAATGTAAATGCCATAGCTAATAGTTTAAAAATGAAACAATGCGCAAATTTACAGGCGGTGCCCTGATCTGCCAATTCAACCTATTTCGAAAAGTGGAATAATAATAATTTGATGTTTTCTCTGCGGAAAATAGCCAAATCCACCAGCGTGCTCTTCATTTTGCGGGTTTTTGCAGGTAGCTGTTTATTAATTATCGCCTCGCTTTAAAAAACTCTTTTATCAAATGAGCGCACTCATCTTTTAAGATACCAGTGATCACTGCGGATTTTGGATGAAAAGGCCAGGGAGCCAGTTCAAGCCCATCAACAACAGGTGGACAAACACAATATTTTTTATACCCATTTTTTTTATCATCTGCTCCGTAAACGATACGGCTGATCTTACTCCAGTATAATGCGCCGGCACACATGAGACAGGGCTCTACAGTGATATATATGGTAGCCTCCGGAAGATATTTACTGCCAAGATAATTGAAGGCTGAAGTCAATGAAATGATCTCTGCGTGCGCGGTTGAATCATTTAAACGTTCTACCTGGTTGTAACCCCTGGCAAGGATCTTTTCATTTTGAAGGATGATGGCGCCGACAGGTATTTCTCCATCATCAAAAGCCTTTTTTGCCTCCTTCAGTGCCTGGAGCATATAGTATTCATCGGTCATTGGTTGCTGAAATTATGGGTTTATCGAGGATTTAGAATACGGAATACAGAATGTTTATGTATAGTATTTTATTTTTTGTATCGTACGGCGGTTGCTGTTTATTTCCGACTTACAACTTCAGCCTATTTAGTTTCTGCCCCTTTTCAGTAAATACCTCGAGTTTGCCTTTCACCTGCATATCGTTTTTAACGGTGACAGCATACCATGGTACTGAACCGCTGAAATTGCTTTTTTTCCTCTTCAAATAGCCGTGGATCCCTTCAACCATAGCGGAAAATGTTACTGCTTTTCCTCCCTTAAGTGTTTGCCGGATGGCACTGAAAAACAGTGCATATATTTCTGCATCGATATTCATGCGTGCGCCGGTATTAGGGTTCAAACATTCAACCTTTAAAGCAGGCATGCGGAAGAGTTTAAAGTGAAAAAGATAATCAGTTAATAACGGAGTTCGTGCCTGTCTGCGCTTCAATAATTGTTCTGTTCTTTGGTAAGCTTGCTGCAAAATTATCGTTAATGAATTTAATAAGATTTTCGCGTACATAACAACGGAGTTCAAAAATATCGCCTGAATTTCGTGCACTCATTAATGCCCTGACCTGTATCGTATTTTCTGTAGCGTCTGTAACCTGCAGTGTATTCACCCGGCCATCCCAGTATTTGCTTTCGTTCAGAAGCCGTGTCAGCTCTGCTCGCAGTGGATCAATCGGTAAGGTATAATCCGTAAAAAGAATAACAACACCCAATAATTCTGAACTGATCCGTGTCCAGTTTTGAAAAGGCTTTTCAATAAAGTAATTAATTGGCAACACAAGCCTGCGTTCATCCCAGAGCTTCATTACAACATAGGTCAATGTTATTTCTTCTACGGTGCCCCATTCGCCTTCTGCTACAATTGCGTCATCGATGCGAATGGGTTGGGTAAAGGCGATCTGGAATCCCGCTAATAGATTAGCGATGGACCGTTGCGCCGCAAAGCCGACGATGACCCCGCTAAGACCCACGCCTGTTACCAGGCCTGTCCCCACTTTTCGGAGGCTGCTAAAGCTTAATAAAATTCCTGCAATGGTCAGAATAACTATTAGCCCCATTATTATTCTTCTTATGAATTGTAACTGCGTGCGTATTTTTCGCTCTCTCAGGTTGTCGGCTTTTTTTATATCGAAACGGTAAATAACATAATCCTGCACCACTTTGATGCACCGGATCAGTATCCATGCAAAATTGATAATTAATAAAATCTCTATGGCCTTGGATATTTTAGACATCATAAGCGGAGGCATCCGCATGGCAGAAAGCAGCGCGTTCAGCAGGAATAAAGGAAGAAAAACATTCAATGGTTGGCCCAGCCTTTTTATCATTGATTGAAAAAATGAGTACTGCGATATGCTTTCAGTCTCTCTTGCCTTTTTCCTTGCCAGCAGCGCCAACAGCGCACTAATGAGCAGCCCTAATAATAAAGATGATCCGAGGATGATGAGGTTCCATGCCCAGGATGGAATCTGAAGTTGTTGTAAAAGTTCAGCTATTTGTTCCTGCATGTAACCACCTATTCAAAATCTATACTAAAGTGGTATGCGGGAGGAATGCGCGGGGTTGAGCAATTTTTACCGCATTAGTTGCACTTCCGGTTTATTTATTCAACATATTAGTTTACAGGCTGCTGTCGACGCATTCAGTCATTGTCGTAAGGATAACCTGGTATTTTTTAACAGTCAGAAACAGCAATTTTTGTGCGGCTGCAACGTTAGTATTGCTCAACACAGTATATATGAAAACCATCCTTAGTATTTTAATGCCGGTGATTATTTTGTCTTCCGTTGGATGCAAAAAAGGTATCGACAATACGCCCAAAACCAGTAATGCAAACCTGGTATTCAAATTTAAATTTGATTCCACGCAGGTGCGATTGAACAATATCGGTCAACCTTCGGTGATACCTGCGGGCAATGCTGCACAAAGCCCCACATTTAATACAATGAGTGCTCACTACGTGGAGTTGGCTCCTTCCGCATTTACAGCACTTGGAGCAGGTGCGGTGTTGTATAAAGCCCAGCAGACCGATGTTGCGGGGCAAACAGCAATAGAATTTGAAAAGGCAAAATTTGCAGCAAATAATGAAGTGTTCTACACAATGCCTATCAAGGATATAAAAGCTGGTGACTACGAATGGCTGCGGATATCATTGGCCTATCAGAACTATGATATAACATTCCGCATCGACACCACTATTAGTGGGTTCCCAATTAACCAGGATTTTACCGGAACTGTTGCATCTTTCATTGGGTTCAATACTTATATTAAGTCGCATACTGTAAAAACCCAGGCGCTCACTGTTAATGATAACCGTAAGCAGGGATACTGGGCATTTGAAACCACTCTGAGTGCATTCGGCATGAGCCAGACCATGACTTCCTCAGGCCAGGCTCCGGATGGCGCTACAACCGTGGTAAATCCTTTATTCACTTCATCGCCCATTCCGGCAGGATCTTGCGTGGTAACGGCCGCTTTTGCTCCGGGAAAGCTCACTATCAAAGGTGATGAAAGTGCTGATATCGTTATTGAAGTGTCTTTATCTACGAATAAAAGTTTCGAATGGAAAGAGATCATCGCTAACGGAAAATGGGATGGCTCGAAAGGAGAACAGGTAGTGGATATGGGGATTCGCGGAATGATACCTACGATTAAGTGAAGTACGAAGTTAGAAGTACGAAGGTAGAAGTTAGAAATAAAACCCAACACGTCGTTATTCTTGTGAATAAGGACTTGTTCTATTTTATGACGAAACTGCTTTTATTTTTTTTGTTCTCTGCCGTCGTTTCCTGTGGCATTCCATACATAGCAATAAGCTTTAATAAAACACCATTCGTCCAGCCAAACCCATCCTGTGATGGGTACTCGCCGCCGCCAGCCAATCTGGTGATATCAGCCACATCATATTTTTCCATCAGTTTTCCGGTTTCCTTATATACCTTGATATTTAGTTTGATCCAGCGTTGTGCAATGTCTTTAGCGAATTCTTTCCGACCCAGTTTTTCTAATCCGCCAATGGTCATCCATTGAAGTGGAGGCCAACCATTCGGCGCATCCCATTGTTCGCCGGTATTGTAAACACTGCTAGCGATGCCTCCGGGTTTTAATAAATTATCTTTGATAGTGACCACCATTCTGTCAACAACAACTTTCCCCGGATTGTTTTCAAAAAAGAAGAACGGGTACATGCCGGCCGGCGTAACCGCCTTACTTTTCTGCTGACTGATAAAATCATAGTCGTAATAAAATCCACTGAGATCGTTGTAACAATATTTTTGAATGGCTTTTTGCCGCTGCATCGCTTTGCGTCGATACATATTGCTGAAGATCTCATCCTTTTGTTGCATTTTTCCTTTACTAATGGTCAACTCCAGGTTGTAAAGCAATGCGTTTAAATCCGGTGGGATAAAGTCAGTGGTGTGAATGGTTATAAGACTTTTATTATCTAAAAACCACCGGCTACTGAAATCAATTCCGCTTTCAGCGCCTGCGCGCAAATGCCTGTAAACATTTTCTCTTAGTTTGGCCGCAGTAATGGGCGCTGATACACTTTCCGATTTTGAGGCAATCGTTTCATGCATTGATTGTACTACACCGTTAGCCGTCTCAATATCTTCCCGGTAACTTTCTGGTCTTGGAGCAGGAATATCATCCCAGTACCTGTTCATCACCGTACCGTCCTTCAATTTGACAACTCTCCTGAATGCCTGGCCGGCCCTTATTGAAGAAGAGCCTTCCATCCAATATTTATATTCTTTCTCAAGTGCAGGCAAATATGTTTTATAAATGGAATCACCCTTAATCTCTGCCAGAAGATTGACCATGGCTGCAAAAAATGGAGGTTGTGAACGGCCGAGATAATAAGTTCGATTGCCATTGGGAATATGGCCGTAGTGGTTAATGAGATAGGCAAAGTTTTTTACCATGTTCTCTATCATTTCAAATTCGCCGCTTTCTTTCAGTCCAAGCATGGTAAAATATGAATCCCAATAATATATCTCACGGAATCGACCGCCGGGAACAATATAAGGATACGGTAACGCGAGCAATGAACTGCCCGTCCTCTCCGCGGGCACTCCGCCAGCTGCCGGAGAAGAGATATCGGCGGGACGATATAAAATCTTCCATAATTTTTTTATATGGCCAATGATATTTTCTGCGGTATCTGTTTGATAATTTGTTGACGGATTCGATGGTAGTAGAAAATTATCAGTCACGAATTTCCTGAGATCGAATGTTGATTTGTCTTTCTCAGAGAAATAATCACTCATGATATTTTTCGGTTCTCTTTTAGGGATACAATCCACAAAAGTTTTGCCATCGGAAAATATCCTTTTTACCTGAACCTCATGGAAAAGCTCGCCGAAGATTTTATCGGGTGGCGCAGGTTGTTGCGCGATCAGCAATAGGCAAACAAAAAACTGAAGGCTTACAAGCACCAGTGATTTTTTCATATAACATGGGTTATGAATTCGAATGTAAGCCTAAAAATGATCGAAGACTCCGCCACCACTATAGATGTATACCTAATGTCAGACCGTAATTCCTTCCATCTGAAGGCCATATGCCCGGTCCCGGATAAAAAGTAGGACGCTTAGTAAAGTATTGTTTGTCTGTTACATTGCTGACATTCATTTTTGCTTCCAGGTTTTTAGAAATCCTGAAAGAGGCATTCAGATCGAGTATACCGTAAGAAGGTACAAGACCTACTGCGCCTGTATTTGCAGGGGGCACAACAGTATTCAGCGCATCTGCGAAGGTTTTGCCTGTATAGCTGTATAAAACTGAAAAACTCAAATTGCTTACCCGCACAGTAACTCCATTGCGGGTAATGATATCAGGTGCACTTTCCACTTTGTTTCCATGAATATTGATGTTTGCATTTCCTGATTTTAGAGTTGCATTGCCGTAGCGTGCATGGATAAAGGCTGTAGAAGTAAAAACAGAAAGCGCCACTTTTTTATTCAGGAACCAATCTGCCTGTACAAAAATCTCTGCCCCCCTGGTAACAGAATTTCCAATGTTGGTTCTGTATGTATAAAAGTTTCCGGAGTTATCTGTTTCGGCCAATACGCCAAATCGATTGTTGTACTGTAATAAGAAGCCGCTTATATCCCACCTTAAAAATTTCCAGGTGCCTCTGAATCCGGCTTCTGCATTGTATCCTCTGGCATCTTCAATATCCGGGTCTACTTTTTCAAATAATGAGGAGGGAATTAGATCTTTGAAAAGCATAGGACGAAATGCCTGCGACCAGCCCGCGTATACTTCCATATTTTCCTTGAGATTATAAGAAGCATTTATGCCTAACAGTGGGAAACGATGTTTGATGGAAAGGGGAATAGCATTATCAGGATAATATGTAATCGTTCCGGACATATCCGTTTTTCCTGTTTCGAATCTCGCGCCTGCATTTACAAACAGGTTTGGAAGCAATTGAAATTTATTTTCAAAAAAGACAGCCAGATTACGAGTTTTTAGATGCACGTCTCTTCCCCACACCGGATCAACAAGGGCAAGATCATAATCGCCGCCGGTTGTTCCCTTTCCTAATTGAGTGCGGTGCAGATCATTGTTCATATATTGAACTCCTGCTGCAAGAGAGCTTGTTTGATTGCCCAATAAGTAATGATGAAGTAATCGCCATTCTGTGGTATAACTGTTAAACCGATCGATATCCACCTGCCGGTTATTGAATTGTAGGGTGAATGCGTTAATCGTATCCCTGATATTGGCGGGTTTGTCGAATTGTACACTGCTTCGTTTTCCCAAAACAGCTGATGACGTCAGCTGCAACCTTGTTTGGGTAGCAATTTGCCAGTGGAGGGTAACAGAGGGTACATGAATATCAGGATTAAAATAATTTCGGGCTCTTGTTGCCTGTTTCGGATCCGCATTAAACATGCTATCGGTAAGCGAACCGGGAATACGATACCTGTATTGCGACCGCGCCCATTCTACACGAATGGAGAAATTTTTATTTGGCTCATAGGTAACGGCGATGGCTTCTCCCTGAGAGTTGGTGTGTTCATTATCGCGGTAACCGTTCCTTGATTTTTTATAGAGGTACGCATAATACCTGAGTTTTCCGGCCTTGCCGCCAATAGCATTATAACTACTGACCAGGTTAAACGAGCCTACAGTATTGATACTTTCAAAACTGAACGGTCTAGCGGTATCACCTTGTTTAGTGACATAGTTCAACATGCCGCCAAACTGCGCGCCATATTGCAATGAGCCGGTGCCTCTTACCAATTCAATACGTTCAATACTTTCGAGCGGCATGCTGAAGTGACTCGCAGGATAACCGTACATATCAGAGTTCGTGATGATCCCATCTTTGCGAATATTGAATTCCCAACCCCTGTGCGGATCCAGGCCTCTTGCTGCAATGTTTATCTGGTTGCCGGCGCCATCCATATCATAGACAAATATGCCGGGGACCTTTGCAAAAACCTGACGGCCAGTTTTATTTGAGATGTCGGCCGGTAGCTGGGACATATTGATCACTTCTGTTTTCTTACCACCAAAAATATACCCACCCTGGATATCTGGAAGCCGCTTTATGGTTAGTTGTTTCCAGGTTGCAGTAACCGTAACACTGTCAAGTGTCTTCAGTGGAATGCTATCATGTGTTTTTTCTTGCCGATGTGCAAAAGCATGACATGAGATTATTATGACCGGCAAACCCAAAAATAATCTCTTCATATAAACAACAATTACTTTTACAAAATTATTATTGTCGCCGATACTTTCTATCACCACAACTGGTGAGGCCGGATCACAACAATGATCACGGCCGGCTATCAGAATTTTTCTGTTGCAGGGTTGAATGTCCGCCAGCTATGCCAAAATTCCTGGTATATGGGTAGGGCCTTCAATGAATAAGCTGTATCTATTCCCTTACCATCTACTCTATAAGAATGATTATCATAGATCAAAGTATCATTCTTCAAAGTGAAAACTGCATTTTCATCTGGTCTTTCAAAAGCGAAGAAACTTTTATCATCATCGGCCAACACAAGCAGAACAAACGTTTCATTTATTCTATCATGAATAATGCGTTTGGTCGTTAATGCATTCCAATCATAGGCTTTTCTTCCCTTACCGGCCTTAACGCCGGCTACCCAGGATTTATCTTTCCACGAGAGACTATCGGTGCCGGTCAGCTTACTTTTGCTTTTGCCGGTTTCATATTTTGCAGTACTATCGTATGATTTAATAAACGCAGGGTCTGCCTGCATAATCAGTGAATTGGGATTCAATTGTAGCCACGAAGCCAGCGAAGTTTGCGTACTAAATACTTCAGGTAATTGATGCCCTTTTAACTTTCCCACGATCGCCTCACCCGATGCCTGCCGCCACCAGCTTTTGGTAGTTTCATCTTCGAACATAGCATTGAAGTGATCCATACCAACCAACCTGAAATTTTCGTGTTTGCCATTTACCAATGGTTCAAACACGCGACCGGTACGGCACACGGTGCAATATGTAACGATTACCGGTTTTCCGCCAACAGTATCTTTCACCTGGTGATGGTATCCCAGGTAATTGATGGGGTATGCCTTTGCTTCTCCGTTTTGTATAATTCCTATGACCAGTCTTGTTGAATCAACTTTATTAGATGTAGCATTTACCATCAATTTCTTTTTCGGCTGATAAAACATATGGTCTGCTGCCATCATAAAATTAGCCATGTAAATTACTACGGTCACCATGCCCACGGGTATCAACAACAACCATTTTCTTTTTCTTGTTGATTTTAAAAGTCCAACCCCGATCATCACCCCAAATACAGCCCTGAACACCCAGCGCCAACCGTGAAGAAAATAAGCGAGGCCGATACTGTCCATTTTCTGGCTGCCGGGCATGGGCATGATGAAATAGACATTTGCTATTTCAAATAGCAATAAACCGATGATGCCGAGCCAAAAACTTCTGATCATTCTGATTAATATGATTTATCTCAACAATGGCATAGATTCATTTCCTGTTTATTGAGTACCAGGAATGATGAAATCAATATTTGCATTTAAAACAACGATTTGCAATATTTTATTCGAAAATCAGTCTCCTTAATATGAATGGAAGGTTTATTGATCGGCCCCATCAGCTTTAGCCCGGTTTACAGCAAAGCCGCCCACACGTTCACCGCATTTTAAACCCTCAACACAGTCACTGCGATAATGAATAGCTCCGTATATACGCGATAAAGAAGCCTCACTAGCCATTGCTTTGTATTCACTGGCCTTTGCAGGAATTATCTGACCCAACACGGTTGCAGCAGCTCCACTGAAAGTAGAATGTCCGGATGTATAAGAAGGGAAATTAGGGAGGCCTGTAAGTGTTTTAATATTTGGATCAACCTGCGATGGACGCGGATTGAAATATAAAAATTTAGTGTCCCAGCAAGCAATGGCCGCATCCATTAGAGCCATATTCAATAAGGCCATATTGCGCGCCCATCTGACTTCACTGTATCCCTGCTTCACAAAGTCATCGGCCGCTATTGCATTCCAATGCCCGGAGGGAGTAGCTGTATTCACGCCATCTGCCCAAAAATGTACAATGCGCATTCTTTCACGTGTAGGATTTTTGCTGTAATACAATACTTCCTCCAATTCTTTTTTGAACTCCGGTGACTTTGTTGATGGTGGTGCAGGTGGCCTGATGGAGACCAAAGTAGCTGAATCAAATAAAAATGTTCTCACTTTCCCGAACAAAGGAAGCATGGGAGGACGCTTCGGAGATTCATAACTGATCCAGGGAGTTTCACCAGTAGCAATAGTTTGCTGTTCCAGTTGTGCCCACAGCGCGGCATTTCCCCCTGCTGTACCTGCTCTGTCAGCTCTTGCACGGGCGGTAAATTTCCCTGCTACCAGCTTGCCTAATGACTCTCCTGCTTCGATTTCGCTTCTTACATTAGCTCCTGCCATGATGCGATATAATTTATGCTCATTTGCTTTTTCCTGTATGAATGCAAGGTCGGTTGGAAATAAAAGTTTTAGTAATTCAACCGTCACGCCAATTACCACACCATCTTCAGAGGGGTATGATGGAAGGTCCGATGCAGGCACCATTGCTTTGATGACAGAATCCAGCTTATACGGAGCATTGCGGTTATACAGCTTCTTAAAATGATGTGCCGCAACCAATGCGTCATATTGCGCAGCGCTTACATACGCGTAAGCACGTGATGCATAAGGCGGGTTTGCGAAGGGAAATTGTGGATAGGCAAATGGGTTATTTGCATTGGGTGCCGGATAAGTATTATCGGCATTCTGATAAGGAGGTAAATTATGTTTTGCTACCAGCTCACGCAAAATTTCATTCCAACGTAATATGGCACCCGCGCTCCAGTACCTGATGATCTCTTTTTGCTCTCCGGTCAATTTATTTTGCCAGCTTTTTATTTCATTAAGCTCCGCGATATAGCCTGGCGTATTGGTAGCAGCCGGAGCCGCAACAGCGAATTCATCTGGATTGGTAAGCAAGATTGTTTTCCAGGCTCCTGCATTCAAATCCGTTTTTGATGGATTAAGTTCGGGATAGCTGAGATTTTTCTCATCGATCGTTTTTGAACAACCGGTTCCCCACCCAATCAATACTATCAGCGTGGCTGTATAAAAAAATTGTTTTTTCATGTTATATTTTTTTGGGATCAGGTGAATTTTTTTTGTTTTTCTTTTTGAAATCGAATACATAAAAAACACCTGCACTGAAATCGGTCGATTGACCCACATTCCTGCCGGTAAGAGTGATATTGCTTCCTCCAATTACTGACAATCCAGGTAATTGCTTCATGGTATATTTAAAAGCCACACCTGCTCTGGTGGCATTCATTTCATTGCTGGGGAAGGGCATATTGTTCTTCGTAATATCAAATCCACCCAAAGTGGTCCAATTACTAAACACCAATTCTCCTGTAAAGGAATTGCTTCGGTATCCCGTTCTGAAATTAAATGAGGCAGCATCCGGCATTTTAACTTCATTCGTGTAATGCATTTCTGTAGTGTAATAAGAATTCCTATCAATTTTGATATTGCTTCTCAGCACATAGGTTGCAGATCCGGTAACAAAAAACTTTCCGATCTGGTAATCGGCTATCGCCCGAAGTGAAAGATTCTTGCTGCGCAAGCCGATTGACATCGGCAGGAAATCAACTACATAATTTGAAACAGGAAAAGAATAACCCGCTACGCCATACGCTGAAAATTCTCCTTTTCCGATCCTTAGATCCACGGGCATCCACTTTACCCACAATGACAGATCCTGCACACCTTTCATGCCCTTTAGCGATCCCTCTGAAGCTTTGGTTTGCACATAAGGAACTCCAAATAAAATATTCAATTTATCGGTGATCCCATAATTTCCCATCACACCGATCATTTGTGTTGAAACCGTTCCAAGATTAGCATTGTCGCGTTTGAACGTTCCTTCCCAATAATTTTTCCAGCTACTGTGGCTATACACTACGCCGGTGCAGAAATTAGTTTTAGTCATCATGATGCCATCAATGTCTGTCTGGGCCTTTGCACTCAGCATAGCTAAACAAAAGCAAAGGGATAACAGCCAATTGCAGTTTTTTGTATGTAATCGTTTCATACCAGAATGTTTAAGGGAGGTACGGGTTTTTATAACAACCCGTACCAATAGAAGAATAAGGTTTATTATAGCTTGAAAGAAAAACCAATGTTTACAGCGTAATCAGCAAAAGCTGCATCACCTACCGTGCGTGTACCTGTAAGCCTGGTCCTAATCTTATCCGGTTCACTTTGTGTTCTGTTGCGAACGAGTGCAACAGGAACAAATGCATAAGCAGTGATTTTTTTAAAGTTATAAGTGACTCCAGGCTCGGCAGAGATGATATAACCGGGTCTTCTGAATCCGTTGCTACCACCTGCCAGGTCACTGGCAGGCAGGCATTCATCGCGGAACCCTGCAGACAACGTTAAATTATTAAATGTAAAGTTGGCTCCTGCTCGTATCATATATTGATCAGGAACGCTCATTACATAACTTCCGTTTGCGATATTGGCAGCGCTGGGTGTAGCGCCTCTCGCTGTCGATACTCCATTTTGTTCACGGGGATTCAGCAAATAATAAAAGGTTCCATATACACTCACTTTACGTGAAATATTATAGTATGCATTTATTTCTGCTGTAAGCCCTGTTCCTCCATCACCTAATTGAATGGATTGATCTACCGGCGCCAATATTTTGGTGCTATCGTTTTTGTAAAAGAAATCCTGGTATTTATAATCACCTGTTGGAAGTTTAATTCCCAAACCCATTTGAATGTTTCCTTTGGGCATTTTTGCAGGATTCAACATCCAGCGATACGCTGAGATCCGCATATCACCCACTCCGAAAGAGAAGGTACTATGTCTTGTTTTACCGTCGTGCTCATACAACGAAGAACGACGTGTGGCTATAATGGGCAGGTTCACACCCAAAGACCAGCGGCTATCGATCGTCCGCACAAGGCCCAGATCCAGTGAATGAGAAAAATTCCGGACATCGCTACCCTTTTCAACCCTTTCTTTTTCTTCGTGCCTTTCTCTGTAATGGCGGAATGATTTATAATATCTGTAATTGGTATTCAGCTGCCATCCTTTAGTTGCCGCATTAGTGGCTGCATCATTTTTTGTACAAACGGCGCCTGTGCTTTTTATTGCAACACATCCCTGTGCATTTGATTGTTGGCAAATAGAAAACAGAACAATTAATATAAAGAACAATTTTTTCATAACAGTCGTTTTTAAATTCCGGGATCAATTTGTTTTTTTAGAAAGTTGTGTTTCTGTTGATTTGATTTTCATGCGCAACCTGTTTACCACCATCTCTCCTAACTGCTTGCCTACTTTGTTTCCCTCATCAAGGTCGAAACGGTAATGAATTCCTCCAAACAAACGGGAAACAGAGGCTTCCCAAGCTGCCTGCCTGAAAGATGTAAAAGAGCGGTTTGGTATTCCAAACTCAAGTTCGGAGGTGTCCGTATAAGAAAAATTATCCCCATAAATATCGGTGAGCACTTCAGCTGCCGCCGCAGAAACAACCGAATGGCCGCTTACATAAGAAGGGAATGGCGGAGTTTGTATATGTGGCCGCCAGTCAGGATTAATGTATTTGTTGATAACCGTTTCGGGCCTTACAACATTACTCCTGAATTTTTCATCCCAGCAATTGATGAAACCATCAAATAATGCAATGGCGGTTTTTGTGTAGGCATGCACAGTAGCATTAAAATCGCTTTTTGCTTTCTGTGAAGCGATGCCTACTATATTCATCCAATGCCCGGGGGGAGAAAATTTCTTGGTAGCAAACATCACATGTCCGTGTACATTCATATTAAATGGGTTGTCGTCCCAGAAATCGGCGATATGTTTTTCTTCTTCCGTTAAACTATCACCGATCTTTTTTACTTCCATAGCACTTTTGTAAAAATCACTGGTGCTATCTTTCATATTGTATTTAGGCGGACGAACAGCCATGCATGTATTTGCCGAATCGAGCACAAGCGGTCTTATTTCCATCCAGTGAGCTTCTATGGCTGAAGCATACATGGGGGGAGTGGGTACCCATCTGCCTTCTTCGTCGGTGACAGTGTATTTACTAGCTGAACGTGTTTGCGCGTAGTTGTCTTTTTTTGACCATGTCAAAACTGCATTTGCTACCTCATCAGAAAAAAGCTTCGAATTGTTAATTGTTTCTTCCGGCATACCGGCATCTTCGGCTTTCTTTAAAAGATCCTGATAATATTCCATCATACTTCCTTCAGGAAAGGTTACGGCGTTGCCAACTTTTGTGAACGCTAACAATGCAGCCAAGGAAAAATCGACCGGCTTTCCAGCTACGGCCTTGGGCATCGCTGGCATATGCTTCACAAGGCCTGCCAATGTATGGTAAGTGCTATCCCCGGAGACGATGCACTCATAGGCAGCAATATTTGCATACACATAGTTGCGCGAAGCGATCATCGGTGGAAAATTATTTTCCAGTACGATATCATTTAGTCTCTTCACCGTTTTAGAATACAGTAAAGGATCCCCTGTAGCAATCGTATACTCTTTCTGATTACATGCAATTAGTAAAACACATAAGCTTAATCCAGCCCAGGTAGATTTCATCACCTTCAATTTAATTATGGGAATACGTTAGCAAACATCTTATAGAAGAAGATGTAGCTCTTTGACAACAAAGTATTCAATTAAGCTTCCGGTGGTTGTTCGGGACTGACGGTAAAGTCTGTGGAATAAAAAGAAGAATTATTAACGTGGAATTGATAGTGTAAAGCAGTTAGTTTTGGTATGAGCCAGTTATTGTGGGCAGTATAATAATCGGCAATGGGATTTTTTACAGAGCCGGAATTACCATCTGATTTTTTATTTTGAGAAGGGTGCTGAAGATCATTGACCAGTTTAAAGAAATCTTCGCGGGCCGATTGCAATTTCATTTTGCCTTCATTAGGCAAACAAAGCAACACCAGTGAATCGTTATAGACGGCACGTTTAACATATTTGTAGTGAATGCCATCAACTTCGACTTCACCATCGAATCGTTCAAATTCTTTGCGACTGTTCTGATAAGGGAGCTTCAAGGGTACTTTTATTTCGATCAGCTGGGTTTCATCATATTCGCTATTATCCAGTTTTTGCTCGAGGGCGAGGTCGGCCTGTTGTTCGTAATAGCCGGATAAAATGCGGTAGCCAAACCAGTTGAATAGCAGGAGACAAAGCAATAGTATGGCGGCAAACCTTTTCAAAACTGCGACAAATTAGGGGAAATTTATCAAAAACTCAAGCTTTCGATTTAGGGTAAGACAAAGTAAAGGGTATGATCGCTGCAATTGGGATGATAGTTTATGGTTGGTAGGCTGCGGGTTCTGTAAATTAGACTTGTCTTGAACTTTGTCAGCCTCAATCACATAATGGAGATCTCAGGCCACTATAGTGGCCTGACGAAGTCGGATCGGAGCATTAGTTTCGTCATAATCTTCGATTATTTATCTCACCGTAGCAAAGTTATGAAGCTATCGCCGACTATAAATTGCCTGGCACAGCGAGTTGGGACTGGCAATCTTATCTGTTTATCAAACCATTTCTAAGCTATTGAGCCGTCAGGCCACCATAGTCTATAGTGGGCTGACATCTGATGAGAGGGAGCCTCCCAGCGCAATCGTGATGTTCATAAACCCATCCAAGATATTATGTCATCGGGCCACAATAGTGCCTGATGATTTAGAGGAAAACTTTAAACTTCGAAAGAAACCTTCGATTGATTATCACCCACATCAGCGCTATCGAGCCGTCAGGCCACATAGTGGCCTGACGTGTAAACTTTGGACATTTAAGCTATACTCTTTAATTGCTTCTACGAATCATTAAACCAAAACATGACACCCCGTTACTGCTTAACAATAAACGTTCTCTT
>JACMLY010000164.1 GCA_014379345.1 Chitinophagaceae bacterium | reverse complement strand
TACAAAAAACCTAAAATTGAGAAAGTCTTTTATAGCATTGGCGAAGTGGCTGATCTGTTCGCGGTAAACACTTCCAATATCCGTTTTTGGGAAAATGAGTTTGATATTCTGAAGCCTACAAAAAACAACAAGGGCAACAGGATGTTCACCAAGGAAGATATCGAAAACCTGAAGATCATCTATCATCTACTGAAAGAAAAAGGAATGACTATTAAGGGTGCACAAAAGAAATTGAAGGAAAACAAGGAAGGCACTATTCAGAATTATCTGGTGGTAAACCGGCTTCAGGAAATCAGGCAGATGCTGATCGATATCAAGGAAGAGCTATAAAAAAGCTTAAAGTTTCAGGTTCCAAGTTCCAAGAGGGATGCACGGTAGAAAATGATGGATGGTTAGATGGTTGAATTATTAATGGTTGAAATGGTAAAAATGCAATTCAAAGCAATAAATAGTAAATCGTAAATCGTTTAAATTGTCGAATTGGAAATGCTTACTCAGCACTAAAATCGTTATATTAGTTAAATGCAAATTAAAGACATCACCCGGTTTATTGAATCCATGGCACCGCTCGCTTACCAGGAGAGCTACGACAACGCGGGGTTAATCGTTGGCAATGCCCAGGATGAGGTATCAGGCATCCTGATAACGCTTGATATTACCGAGGAAATACTGGATGAAGCGATCAGCAAAAACCTTAACATGGTGATTTCGCACCACCCCATTGTATTTGGTGGATTGAAAAAACTGAACGGCAAGAACTATGTGGAACGGTGCGTGACCAAGGCCATCAAAAATGATGTAGCCCTTTATTCGGCTCATACCAACCTAGATGGGGTGTTCGGGGGCGTAAACAGCAAAATATGCGAAAAGCTGAAACTTCAGAATTGCCGGATGCTGATTCCCATGCAGGGCTTTCTAAAAAAGCTGGTTACCTTTGTCCCTGTTGCCGATGCTGATAAAGTAAGGACTGCTCTGTTTGAAGCCGGTGCAGGGCATATTGGTAACTACGATTCATGCAGCTTTAATCAAAGCGGGATGGGAAGCTTCAAAGGAAACGAATCAACCAATCCGTATGTAGGAGAAAAAAACAAACTTCACTTTGAAGAAGAAACACGTATTGAAACCATTTTCCCCAAGCATATCCAGCATAAAGTGATTGAAGTGCTGCTTCAGGCTCACCCATATGAAGAGGTTGCCTATGATATTTACCCGCTTGACAATGAATTCCACATGGCAGGTACGGGGATGATCGGAGAATTAACAGAGCCAATTGATGAACTTAATTTTCTTCAAAATATAAAAGAAACATTTCATTGTCAGGCTCTTAAACATACCTCTTTATTAGGAAAACCCATCCGGCGGGTAGCTGTCTGCGGAGGCTCCGGAAGCAGTTTTCTGAACAAGGCAATGGCACTGCAAGCTGACATTTACATTTCAGCCGACTTTAAATATCACCAGTTCTTTGATGCTGAAAACAAAATTCTCATAGCAGATATCGGGCATTATGAAAGTGAACAATTCACTAAAGAAGTTTTTTATGAATTACTTACAAAAAAATTCCCTAAATTTGCAGTCCAATTATCGGAAATCAGCACCAATCCGGTAAATTATCTCATTTAAAAATAGTTAAACAATTATAAGTATGAACACTCAATACGC
>JACMLY010000163.1 GCA_014379345.1 Chitinophagaceae bacterium | reverse complement strand
CTGGTAAGCGGCGCCACTACTACGACTATTGTAGATGTTCCTTTGGAAACTATTTTTAATTACCAGGTAAATGATGAATCCGCTACACTTGTAAATGGACGGGCATTGGTAAGCGGGAGAGCGTTAGTTAGCGGAAGAGCATTGGTAAGTGGAAGAGCTCTTGTAAGCGGAAGTGTTATTGTAAACAGTAATACCGTTGGTAATAATGGCGAAAAAATTGTTGTCATAGTGGATGCGGCAGACGTGTCTGCACCACCTGCTGATGTGCTGGGTTTATTTAAATCCATTAACCTTGTAACGGGCTTTACGGCGGGGTCGCATCTAATCGTTCCTGCTGCGCTGATGTCGGAAAATTTTGAGACCACCTATGCACTGGGAAATCTGAACATTGGTCCGGCTGTGCTCACAATAAAAGCAGATAACAAAAAGGGCGAATATGGAGATGAATTACCGCGATTCACTTCTACAATCACTGGTTATAAGTATGACGACGATTCCATCAAAGTAGTAAACGGAGCAACAACCTATTCGTTGCGTAACAATGCAAACCAGCCTGTTACAAGCGGTGTCCTGTCTTCAGGAGCTTATCGTATCGTTCCTTCCATACAATTGTTTGTACCTGCAAATTATACTGTACAATATATTTATGGTGAGCTAACGGTTACCCGTGCTTCTTTGATCGTTAAAGCAGATAATAAAGTGGTTTTTGAAGGCGATCCATTGCCTGAATTTACCGCCACCTATACAGGATTTAAAAATAATGATCAAAGCACTATTCTCTCAGGTCCTGTTTATAAGCTTGATCCTGCATTTACAGGGGCCGCAGGTCAGTACTCGATCGTACCATCCGGCCTTCAATTGCTCAAACCAAATAACTATTCGATTAAGTATCAAAGCGGTGTATTATTCGTACATAACGAACGCGAGAATTCTGTTGAATCTACAGGCAGCGTTCAGGAAAATAATACTGCCCTTATGAGAAAAGCAAAAGCAATTGCTGAACAGGAATCAGTGTCGGTAAAGATTGGCGTGTATCCGAATCCCGTCGAAAACAGGTTAACGGTCAGCTTCGGTAATACCCGCTTTACAGGTACTGACGTAATTGTATATGATCTGCTGGGTAGAATACAGCCTGTAAAGAAAATCGGAATTACGGCCAATAGCGTTGTACTTGATGTAAAGGCATTGAACAGGGGAACATATATTGTTCGGATAAAAAGTAGTAAAGGATATACGACAACAAAGATTATAAAAAAATAAAACCTCCTAGTTAAACCGGGTAAAAGAAGATGAACTTTATGGTTTTTATGAAAGGAAACGCATAACTCTAATCAGAAAAGTGTTGGTCTTATGAAAATGAAATATTGCATATGGCTACTGCCACTATTGGTCTTCTCCCAATGTTGTTGGGCGCAGGAAGATGATACTGATAGCCTGAAATCAGTGATAAGCAGTTTGCCGGAAAATGACAATAAGGTAAACCTGCTGTTGAGGCTGAGCAAAAATTTCCTGAATGATGATCCAAACCACACTATTGAATATGCCAAAGAAGCTATGGACCTGGCAACAAAGATCAATTTTGAAAAAGGAATCGCACTTGCTTTGAAGGACATCGGCCTGGGATATTATGTGCAGGGAAAATACCTGGAGACGCTTGAGTATTGGCAGAAATCATTACAGACCTTCGATAAGATGAATGATAGTGCCAATATTGCACGTCTGTTAAGCAATATCGGCGCTGTTTATTTTAATAACGGAGACGATTCCAAAGCGTTGGAATACCATTTAAAGTCTCTTCGTGTTGCAGAAAAGATCATGGACACTTTACGGATCGTTACCGCCATGAATAATATTGGTGTGGTGTACATGAACAAGAGTGCCACGCATGGAAAAGCCATGCAATATTTTCTGAAGGCTGTGCCACTCAGCGAACTCTCCGGTGATAAACCTGCCATCGGTACATCAACTGTTAATTTGGGAGAACTTTATTTTGACAGTGGCGATCACGAAAAAGCATTATTCTATTTTCAAAAATCGCTGGAGGCTTATAAAAATTCAGTAAATATTACTTACTCACTGAATAGTATCGGAAAATTATATACGAGCCAGGGAAATTATAAGCTGGCCAAAGAATTTCATGAACGGGCTCTTGGCATTGCGACAAAACTATCAGCACGGCAGGATATGGTTATATCGTTATTGGGCCTTGCCGGAATGTATATGAAGCAGGAAAATTATACCGCTGCCCTTTCATCCTATAAGCAAGCTGAACCCATTGCTAAAGAAATAAATGCGGGACATGAATTAAAAAATACTTACGAGGGATTGGCACTTACATATTCAAAACTTTCCGACTATAGTCATGCGTATAATTATCAGACCTTGCTGACAGGTATAAAGGACACTCTTTACAATGTAGAGAGTGATAAAAAAATGCTGGGACTTCAGTTTGATTTTGAAATTCAGAAAAAAGAGGGACAAATTACCCTACTGCAAAAGGACAAGGATCTGCAGGAGCTTAATATTAAAAGAGAGAAGCTGACAAAAAATGCATTGCTGGCTGGTTTTGGCCTGATACTGATTATTGCTTTTATATTGTTGAGGAACTACCGCAGTAAGGTAAAAGTGAATAAAATCCTCGATCAGCAAAATGCCGAAATCCAACATTTGATTTTAAACGTTCTTCCGGCTGAAGTTGCGGATGAATTGCAAAAAAACGGGCATGCAACCCCCAAATATTATGAAAGTGTTTCTGTGATGTTTACCGATATTGTCGGCTTTACAAAAATCGCTGATACGCTGTCTGCACAGGAAGTAGTAGCAGAGTTAAACGATGTTTTTATTGCTTTTGACCAGATCATCGAGAAATATGATCTCGAGAAAATTAAAACCATTGGAGATTCTTATATGTGTGCAGGCGGTATTCCAAGGAACGATGAATTACATGCGGTTAAGATCGTTCGGGCTGCATTAGATATCCGGGAATATATGGCCATCACAAACGAAGCGAGAAAAGCAGCAGGGGCGTCTCCCTGGGAATTAAGGATTGGAATTCATAGTGGTCCTGTAGTAGCAGGAGTGGTGGGTAAAAACAAATACGCTTATGATATTTGGGGCAGTACTGTAAACATCGCAAGCAGAATGGAAAGTAATGGACAACCCGGACAGATAAATATTTCAGCTTCTGCGTATGAATTAGTTAAAGAAAATTATGATTGTACTCACCGCGGAAAAATATTTGCCAAGAATGTAGGTGAAATTGACATGTATTTTGTGAAAGAAAAACAAAATAGCATTTTAGAAAATCCGCAGGAGATCTTCGATTTTGTTAATCTAAAAAACGAGAAGCATATTATTGACAGGCATCTTTCATAATGTTGCGTGGCTAACTGACCCCACATTATTCCTTGTCAATGATGCGTTTCAGTTTTAGATTGGTTACCGGAGAAACGATCAGCGGAAATTTTTCAACGATTACGTTACTGGTATCAAGTCCAAAACCTCTTTCTTCGGACAAGCTGATTTCTTTCAACCAGAAATGAATTTTCATAATGAATTTTTCCAGGATAGGCAGATCATTGTCCTGGCTAAGATATTTTTCCAGGACTACAAAGGAAAAATCTCCCACCACATTACTTTTCTCAAGACTTTCATAGCGGCTGGTAATATTTACTTCCTTATTGGCAACCAGGTCTTCAACCACTTTTCTGAATAGCAGATTGATCCGTGGTTCCACACGAAAACCCAATTGAAAGTCTACGCGGATAATATCATTCGGAATAATATGTGTTACAGAATACTGCGATGTATATGGTTCATCAAGCGTATTTACATGGACAAACCAATAGATATCTGCACGTTTTGGTTTCCTGTTAAGAATTGAATAGATGATCTTGTGCTCAATTTCCCGGGGATTATCTGCACTGGTAAGATATACAAGGTGGGTAGCATACTTTGGAACGGTTCGATCGTTGCTCAATTCCTGAAGCTTGGATATATAATTTTCCAGCCGTATAAATTCTATATAGCGATTTTTAATTTTTCTTGCCTTAAACCAATCGTACATAATAAAGAATAAGGCGCCTCCAACAATAACAGCCACATAACCGCCGTGAGGAAATTTTTCCATGTTCGCCCATAAAAAACTGAATTCTATTGTAAGATATATTACCAGGTAGGAGGTGACTAATATCGGCTTTGTTCTTTTCAAAACAAGATAATTAGCAAAAAGAATGGAGGTAGCGATCATACATAAAGTAATTGCCAATCCATAAGCAGCTTCCATATTTGCGGCTTTTTTGAAATACAGTACAATGCCAATACAGCCTGCGAACAATAATAGGTTAATGGCAGGAATATATAATTGTCCTCTTGTTTCCGTAGGATATACAATTTTTAATTTAGGCCAAAGGTTCAGGCGAATGGCTTCACTGATCAATGTAAATGAACCTGAGATCAATGCCTGACTGGCAATGACGGCCGCTGCGGTTGCCAAAGCAATGCCTATATACAGGAACCAATGTGGCATTAAGGAATAAAAGGGATTGAATCCTGTTTCAATGAGTTGTGAGGTGATGGTTTTTCCGTTGTAATGACTCAGAAGCCATGCGCCCTGTCCCAAATAATTTAGAATAAGACAGGTTTTAACGAATATCCACGAGTATCTTATATTCCATTTTCCACAATGCCCCAAATCAGAGTACAGTGCCTCGGCGCCGGTAGTACAAAGGAACACTGCACCAAGTATATAAAATCCATTTGGGTAAATGGTTAAAAGTTTGATGGCATAATATGGATTGAATGCTTTGAAAACCTGCAGATCATCTGAGATATGTAAAATTCCTAAAGCAGCCAACATTAAAAACCACAGTGTCATGATAGGGCCAAAAAATTGGCCAATAAATGCGGTTCCGAACTGCTGAATAAAAAACAAGACGGTTAAAATGCCGATCACAATATAAATAATGGTTGATTGGCTTATATCCGATATCGCAGGTACCTGCTTTAAACCTTCTATGGCTGATGTAACTGATATAGGCGGCGTGATCATGCCATCTGCCAATAAAGCGGCTCCGCCGATCATGGCAGGCACAACCAGCCATTTTTTTCTCCTGCGTACGAGTGCGTACAATGAAAAGATCCCGCCTTCTCCTTTGTTGTCCGCCTGCAGGGTTAGCACAACATATTTGATTGTTGTTTGTAAGGTGAGTGTCCAGATAATGCACGATAATGCTCCTATGATCAGATCTTCCGAAATTATTTTCCCGCTGGTAATAGCATTCAGTACATATAGAGGAGAAGTTCCAATGTCACCAAAAATAATTCCAAGTGCAATCAGTAAACCGGCAAAACTGGCCTTGTTATGCGAGATGTGCATTGTGCGTAATAGTTAAAGTGAAATTATTGATGGATGCTTTTCATTAAGATTCTTTACAAACGAAGCGATACCCAACTCCCGATTCAGTAATGATCATTTCGGGCCGGTTTGGATCGGTTTCAATTTTTTTTCTCAATTGTGCAATGAATACACGTAAATATTGCGATTGGTTAATGTAACCTGGTCCCCATACTTCGCGAAGAAGGTATTGGTGTGTCAGCACTTTTCCCTCATGGCGAACGAAGAGCGAAAGCAAATTGTATTCGGTGGCCGTAAGCTTAATAAATTCATTTTTCCTTTTTACAGTTCTTGCGGAGAGATCGATTTGTAAATCTTCACATGTTAGCACGGGAGTGTTTTCTTCCGAAAAAGAACTGCGCAAAGCCGAGCGGATACGGGCCAGTAATTCACGTGTACGAAATGGCTTTACCAGATAATCATTCGCTCCATTGTCTAATGCTTTTACAATATCTTCTTCACTGCTTTGAACGGAAAGGATAATAACAGGATTGGTATACCACTCGCGGAGTCTTTGCAGTACTTTATGACCATCTTCATCTGGTAATCCCAGATCAAGAAGGATCATATCAGGCTGATGACTTGCTGCGGTCATCATTCCTTCCTTTGCGGTGGCTGCATGGCTTACTCTGTATTGGTTACTCTGTAGAGTGATCTCAAGCAGCTTTTGCATTTGTATCTCATCATCTATTATTAATATGTCCGCCTTATCCATTTTTCAGTTTTTAAATGTGATGTTTTGGCAGGAATTTGAATGGTAAACTTTGCTCCGCCTGTTGAAACATTTTGCAACGCTACGGCTCCGCCCAATGCTTCGGTAAAACCTTTTACAATTGAGAGACCGAGTCCTGTTCCACCGGTTTTGGAATTCTTAAGCCGGTAAAATTTATCAAATACATTTTTTATTTCTTCTTCAGGAAAGCCCTTGCCATTGTCTTCAACAATTATTTCAAGCAGATCCGTATAGCAGGTAGCGATGACTTGTATATTTCTATCGGGTGCCGTGTATAATATTGCGTTGTTTAATAAATTATATACGATCTGTTCCAGCATTCCTTTGTCTAATTTAAAAAGCGGGATTTCAGGATTGATGTTGATTGTAATTCTCTGGAAAATTTTATTTTCCTCGATCCTTTTCACCGCATTATAAATAATTTCATTAATATCACACCAGTCCAGTTTGGGTTGCAGGAAACCAGATTCCAGTCTTGACATGTTTAACAGATTTTCTACCTGTTGATTCAACCGGAAAGAGGCCTTTGATATTTCACTAAGCAGATCGTATTTATTTCTTTCACTCAGATTTTTATTATCGGCCTGCAGATTATCTGTTGCCCCAATGATTGTGGCTATGGGGGTGCGTAATTCATGAGACAGCGAATTGAGTAATGTATTGTACAGCTTAACCGCGTTTGCTTTTTCTTCTTTTTGTTTCACTGTTTTTTCTACTTCCCGGATCTTGTACGTAAGCACCGCATTAACCAATGCGATTAAAAAGTACATGACTAACAGGATAGTATCTTCCGTAGAACCAACATGTAGTGTAAACCGGGGAGGTATAAAAAAGAAATCCCAGATAAGGGCGCTGATAATCGCAGCAACGAAAACCGGAAGAATATCAAAGGTCATGGCAACCAATGAAACTGCCACCAGGAGCGTAAATGCAACCACCTTGTAGCCAATGTACGGTGAGAAGGCATAGCAAATGCCCGCGACAATACAGATCAGCAGGATGCTGAAAATATATTGTTTTGGCTTACTGATGTTATTAAAAAAGAACCAGTTCATTTATAGGGCTCCCAATTATGCCCTAAAAGTAAACTTATCGATGTAAGTAAATTGTAAAATGAATCAACGGATGTATAAAGATTTTATAAAGAGAAATTTGAAATACCAAACACTGACTGCACTTTAAAAAAAGATAACAGATTGGGCAATCATGCACTTACTTATTCGTTCGGCTCTACTATTTATTCGATCTCACCTTTTTTTTTTAATAGTTTAGCCGATCTGGCGATTTCTTATAGCCAAATGGTAAAACAGATTATGCTGTTTCGCAAAACCTGATACGCCCTGAAATATGTATGTATTGCGTTTTACTGAAAAATGGAAGTTGATAGGCGGCAAAAGAAGTAATTTGATACAGGAATATCCATTATGATGAAAAAAAGAATACTCATCGGTTTAGCTGGTGCATGGCTACAGATCTTTTTATTTACTGGCTGCAATTCCGGCGTTTCTTTAAATGATGATTCTATATCCACGGACGCAGATACCATTGCAGCCGGTGAAATCCTATTTAACCAGTCATGCAGCGATTGCCACAACTTCCGGCAGGATGGAATTGGCCCTCAGCTAAGTGGATTAACGGGTACAGTTTCCGCAGAATGGATCCATGGTTTCATAAAACATCCCCAACAGTTAATTTCATCCGGTGACGAGCGTGCCTTGCAATTACTCAGCAAGTACAAAGTAGTAATGCCCTCATTTACCTCCTTAACAGATAAAGATGTAAATGCAATCATCGCTTTTTTGCATACGCATAAGGTCAGTCCACAGGTAGCAAAGGGAAATCAAAAACAAATATTGAATCCTATCCCCGATTCGATAAAACTTTCAGGCCTGGTAGTAAATCTGGAGTTAGTAGCACAAATTCCGGCTTCCAGTGATAGTGGAAAAACGCCGCTCGCGCGGATCACAAAGCTGGGGTTGCAGCCAGGCTCCAATGATTTGTTTATCCTTGATCTTCGGGGGCGACTATATAAACTGAACGGGAATAAAAGCACGGTTTACATGGATATGGCGGCATTGAAACCTGTATTTATTAACCGGCCGGGGCTGGGTACCGGATTTGGAAGTTTTGCTTTTCATCCCGGGTTTGCTAAAAATGGTATTTTGTATACTTCACATACAGAAGCCACCGGTTCAGGCAAACCCGATTTTTATTATGAAGATTCTATTAAAGTGGCAATGCAATGGGTGGTCTCAGAATGGAAAACGGAAGATCCTGGTGCAAAAGAGTTTTCAGGAAAAAGCCGGGAATTGTTCAGAGTGAATATGGTTACCGGTGCTCATGGTGTTCAGGAGATCACTTTCAATCCTCGTTCCAAAATGGGTGATCAGGATTACGGACTCTTATACATTGGCATAGGAGATGGCGCCAGTGTTGAAAAGGGATATCCTTTTCTGGTTCACTCCACCAAAAAGATTTGGGGTACTATTATACGGATAGATCCTATGGGCAGTAACAGTCGCAATGGACGGTATGGAATTCCTGCCAGTAATCCCTTTGCCAATGATCCAAATGCACTCGGGGAAATTTATGCTTATGGCTTTAGAAATCCTCATCGCATTACGTGGACAAACTCGGGGAAAATGCTTAGCTGCAATATTGGACACGGTAATATTGAATCGATAAACCTGGTCTTTCCGGGTCATGATTATGGCTGGCCTGTCAGGGAAGGACATTTTGTTGTGGATACTTATGGTGATTTAAATAAAGTTTATCCGCTTCCCGCAAATGATAGCAGTTATAATATCAGCTATCCCGTTGCTGCCTATGATCACGACGAGGGCAAAGCAATATCAGGTGGGTTTGAGTACCTGGGTGAAGCGATACCGCTGTTAAAAGGCAAATATCTATTTGGTGATATTCCTACAGGTAGATTGTTTTATATAGAATTGGCTGATCTAAAAGAAGGAAAACTGGCGACTGTCAAAGAATGGCAAATTTCAATAAAGGACACTCCCCATACTTTCAAAGACCTTCATCAAAGGCAGCGCGTAGACCTGCATTTTGGAAGAGATACTCAAGGAGAATTATATATCTTAACCAAATGTGATGGTAAAGTGTACAGGTTTGGGAAAGCAACTATGAAAAACTAAATGTTCTGAAAAAAAGAAAAGAGAAGTCAGTAGATTAAAAGTTGAGATCTGATTTGTTTTCCTGAAGATTTTCCCTCTTTTTGTTTTCAACGCAGGTTACATTTAAGATATCTGTGAAAAATAATATCCGGCTGATTATAACAAACTCCATACCAAGCTAAATAAACCTGCACCTAAAATAATAAAGATCACCATATACTTTGATTTGAATTTTATTAAGACCAGCAGTGACATGAAAAAAATAATGAACGCAGGTATACCGGTAATGGTTGTAAGAAATAATTTAATAGCCGTTATTGCTATAAGCCCGATGACTCCGGCTGTAACTCCATCTAAAAAACTATGCAATGATGTATTCGCTATCAGTTTTTCCAGGAGCGAGTGACCAATAAGTGTAAAAGAAAAAGCCGGAAGGAAAATGCCGATCGTTATGATTATTGCGCCCCACCAGCCCCCGCCAAAATATCCGACAAATGTAGAAAAGATGATCAGCGGAGCGGGAAGAATTCCTGAAAGCGCAATCCCATCAAGGAATTGTTCCCGTGTCATCCATTGCTTTTTGATAACCGCATCCTGCTGAATGATCGGGATAGCCGTATAGGCCCCTCCAAAACTTAGTAACCCGCCTTTGAGTCCGGTAATAAAGATCTGGGCCGTTGGTTTATTATTTGGTTGGGCAATGGCTGTTTGTACAGGCGTGCCTGTTTTGATTGTAAACCCTTTTTGATAAATAGTGTATGTGGTGATTGCCACAAGTAAAACAGCAAATGCTATCGCCAGAATATTCCCTTTATTCCAGAATACATAAGAAAAGCCTGCCAGAAATAATATGATCAGAAAATTAACTCCCAGAAAAAAACTGATGCTGCTGCAAACAGCAATAATAAAAAGTTTATAATTGATCATTGAGTGTTTCCCTATTCGGTAAACTGCAAATACGATCAATGAAACGACAGCTGCCTGTATACCTGTAAATAATGTTTTAATCATAGGCGATCGGATCCCGTACTCTACATAGAACCAGGTCAAAAGCAGCATCAGCAACAAACCGGGAAGCATAAAGCCAAGACCTGCAAGAAACCCTCCCCATCTGCATTTTGCTTTCATGCCAAAATAAACACATAGTTCATGCGCTTCAGGACCGGGCAGCACCTGGTATACAGCCAGCGCTCTGTTAAACTGTTCTTTTGAGATCCACTTTTCTTCGTCAACCAATTCTTTTTTGATCATTGCTATTTGTGCAACGGGTCCACCAAAGGCCAGGCAACCAAACCTGAGAAATCGTAGGAACAGCTTCGCGTATGATTGTTTCATTCTTTTGTTAATCTACTATAATTGTTTCATAATCCACGATCCCGGAAATGTTCTTCTTACTGCATATATTTACACCAGCTATTGTTTATGCTTAAAAGATTATTAAAACAAACCATTTTCCCTATGTTATATCTATGTTACTATGATTCTATGTGGTAAGCTGACTACACTGGGTAGATTTAAAAACTGTGCAGGATTTTTTTTACCACATAGAATCATAGTAACATAGAAATAACATAGGGGAACACTCAGTTTAGACCCGTTGTTTTGAAGGTAAACGGGATAAGTTATTTTTGTTAATTCCCACTGCTCTGATCAACAGACCTTCTCCGAATCTTTTTTTCACACTGTCGATGGCCTGGTACAGGTTAATCATTTGCTCGGTATCGTCAAATATATTGATCTGGTAATTGCCGGGGATCAGGTGGGTGAATCGAACTCCGATCAGCCGTATCAACAATCGGCGTTCATATAATTTATCGAATAATTCTTTTGCTGTTTTTAAAATGATATGATCCGCATTTGTGTAAGGAATAGTGATTTGTTTGGTATAGGTTTCAAAATTGGAGTAACGAAGCTTGACGGTTACACAACCGGTGAGCCTGTTCTGCTCTCTTAACTGGAAGGCAATTTTTTCCGTCATCCGCACCAGTTCGGCATGTAAAAAATTTATATCGATGGTATCGGCCTGGAAAGTATTTTCGGTGGAGATCGATTGTTGTTCGTGATACGGTATTACGGGCGATTCATCTATTCCATTTGCTTTGCGCCAAAGATCGATACCGGATCTTCCGAGCAGGTTATGCATCATTTCAACCGGGATGTCGCTCAGTATTCTGATGGTTTCCACACCCATCTTGTACAATATCATCGCAGTTTGTTTTCCTACACCCGGGATTTTTGAAATATTCAATGGACTTAAAAAAATCTTTTCATTACCAAAAGGAATTTCTATCTGGCCATTCGGTTTCACTTCATTGGTCGCTACCTTGCTTATCAATTTATTGCTGGCAAGACCGTAAGAAACAGGCAAACCGCTTTCTGACACTACTTTCTTTTGCAACTGTGCAGTAAACAACCTGGTGTTATGATATTTATCGAAGCCTGTCAGGTCAACATAGAATTCATCAATGGATGATTTCTCAAAAACAGGAACAGTATCCTGGATAATATCTGTAACCAGCTTTGAATACTTACTATACGATTCAAAATCGCCCTTTAAAAAAATCGCTTCAGGGCATAAACGTTTGGCCAGTTTTGCAGGCATTGCACTGTGAACGCCAAACTTTCGCGCCTCGTAGCTGCAGGAAGTGACGACACCACGGTCACCGTTGCCTCCAACGATCAGGGGTTTTCCTTTCAGCCTTGAATCTTTTAGACATTCCACAGAAACAAAAAAAGCATCCAGGTCGAGATGGGCTATATGACGTTCATTAGATAAAAACATCGTTACAGGTTTGCATATTGTCGTTCTTTATACCCAATCTTTTTCAGCTGTGTCACCTCGACACTATAAAATCCACCATCTTCAACCACCTTGCCGGCAATCCGGTAAAAACCTGTTCCCTGTAATGGATATTGCCTCAGCGAATCTGAAAAATGAATAGTATCGATCCAGTTCAGTGCAGCATCGATAAAAGTTCCGAAAGACATTGTCTGGTTATTTTTTGTCGGAACAACCTTGTCGGTAATAAAATAACCAAGAAGGGTAATTGGCTTTCCTACATTTTCAGGAAGGTCTGCAGAAAATAAATATCGGGATGCGTCGTCATCCACAATATCGAAAGGATTTCGCAGGGGAAACCCAAGTATTTCTATTTCATCATATATGTCGTGGAGTGGGTTGTTCGCTAAAGCAGGCAGCACGAAGTCCCTGGGTTTTTCGTTGAATAAAGAATATCTGGCAGGCAGATGGGCTTTATTTTTTTTCTGTAGAAAATTGGCCTCCCATAACAGTCGTTTCTTATTTTTTTCCGTAAAGCGAAATGCGTCAATACTGATCAGCGTATTTAATGGCTCCAGCGGAACCGCCGTACGCTCAATGAAATCCTGTAAATGTAAATAGGGGCCATTCTGCTCCCTTTCTGTAAGAATTTTTTCTGCCAGTTTTTTTTCGAGTGACTTGATATGAACAAGGCCGGTATGAACATCGGTACCCTGGATATTTGTCAAATACAGACTACGGTTTACACAAGGCAGATGAATGGTGGCGCCTGATTTAATAAGTTCATAAAAATAAAGGCTGGTAGGATAGAAGCCACCAAAATTGTTGATCACACCAACCATGAATTCCAATGGATAATATGCTTTCAGGTAAAGATCCTGGAAGCTCTCCACCGCGAAAGAGGCAGAATGCGCTTTCGAAAATGAATATCCTGCAAAGGATTCCATTTGCCGCCACACTTCATGGGAAAGATCATCGGAATAGCCGCAGCGCTTACAATGCAAAAAAAATTTTTCACGTATCAATTCAAAGACGTTATCCTTCCGGTACTTACCACTCATTGCTTTTCGTAACGCATCTGCTTCACCGATCTCTAAACCTCCAAACCTCTGTGCAACCCTGAGCATATCTTCCTGGTATATCATTATTCCGAAACTCTGCTTCAATAGATCTTCCAACAGCGGATGGAGATATTTGAATTTATCCGGATTACGATACCTGAAAACATATTCTTTCATCATACCACTGCCGGCAACGCCCGGTCGAATGATTGAACTCGCGGCTACCAGCGTTAGATAATCATCACATTCCATTTTTCTCAATAATTGCCGCATCCCAGGCGATTCTACATAAAAGCATCCTATCGTATTTCCATTTTTTATCTGCGCTTTTACCATCGGATCCCGTTTATATTTTTCCACCTCGGCAATATTGACAGTTTCGTTTTTATTTTCTTTGATTAGCCTGATCGTTTCTTTGATATGGCCTAATCCGCGCTGGCTCAAAATATCAAGTTTGATCAGCCCGATACTTTCGGCCTGGTACATGTCTATCTGGGAAGTGATAAAGTTTTTTGGCGGCAAAAACGTTGCCGTGTAATTATAAATAGGTTGTTCACTTATAAGCATTCCCCCGGCGTGAACACTTAAATGATGAGGAAAACCAGTTATTAATTTTCCATATTTCCAGATCAGATGGTATATATTATCCTGCTTGCCGTGCTGTATGTTGTTTTGCACACGGCTTGGCCCGTAATAACGTCCCTTATCACCCAACTCGTCTATTTCTGCTTTTGGAAGACCAAATACTTTTCCCAACTCCCGGATGGTTGCATTAAATTGAAAAGTAGGGTAGGAGCCCAACAGGGCCACATGATCTGCACCATATCGCTTAAAAACGTAGTCAATTACCTCATCGCGATCCAGCCACGAGAAATCTATATCAAAGTCCGGAGGCGAGGTTCTCTGAGGATTTAAAAATCTTTCGAAACATAGATCGAGTTCGATCGGATCCACATCTGTAATGTAAAGACAATAGGAAACCACAGAATTCGCTCCACTTCCTCTTCCAACATAATAGAATTCCCGGTATTTCGCATAGCGAACAATATCCCATGTTATGAGGAAATAAGGCGTAAAGCCTGATTGATCGATGATCTCAAGTTCTTTGTCGACTCTTTGTTTTGCCAGCTCGTTATTTCCATACCTGCTTTTCCATCCATCGTAGGCCAATTTTTTAAGTAGTTCCTTGTCATCCGGTTTTGAGGAGCTGAATATTTTTTTATTCTTATTTGTCCCCCATTCAATACTGATATGACATGCATCCATCAATTGATAAGTATTTGCAACCACAAACGGGTATTGCTTAAATGCCTGCAGGATTTCGGAAGGATGAACAAAATATTCATGAGTAAATGCGAGATCATCCGGCGAAAGCTTCGATAACAAAATGTTTTTGTCAATCGCTCTCAGGAGTTTGTGAACATTGTATTTATTCCGGTCATTATCCCGAAAAGTCACTGGATGGCGTACAACAAATTTTTGCTCGTACTGTCGAAGATCCAATCCATATAGTTTGTTGATTTCCCAGGGCGTAATACCTATGAATTCATTTGAGAGCAGACCTTTTAGGGATTTTTTCCCCACGGGATAGATCACAAACCCATCATATGCCTTCACAAAAAAACCCTGGCTCTCTGACTGCTCAGGAAAGGGAACCTGTTTTTGCAGATGAACCGAAAGGAACCGGTTGATCCAGGCGAGGCCATCGTTATTAGCAGCGAGTAAAATATAAAGCAGTTTACCATCATTGCGGATCTCGACACCTGTGATGGGTTTAATGCCGTGGTTGAGGCACGATCGTACGAAGTTCCAGATATCACCGGTTGAATTGATATTCGTAAGAGCTATCGATCCCGCTCCTTTTTCGGCTCCGGCCTTTACAAGCTCTTCAGCCGACATCGTTCCGTAACGAAAGCTGAAATTAGTTTTACAATTTAGATACATATACCAACCACTTAGCTAATAAAATTAGTATTAATTGCTAAATAAATTGTCATTTCATTTTGGTGATCGTGCGCTGCTATTTGATAAATATTCCCCTTATCAGTCTATTCTACCACTAATAACACGATACAGCCATTGACGGTAGCGTATTATGCATAATAGTGGGTATTGATAGATATTTGGTATGTCAAACCAAAAACTTTAAAAATGAAAAAAACCCTCTTCGCCGTTCTGCTCCTCTCCATTGGCAGCATAACGGGCTATGCACAATGCGCCAGGCAAGTGATCCTCACTTCCTCAAAAACAGAGTACCTCGATAGCAATGGTGCGTTACAGAAAACAGAAGAAGAAAAAAGTGTTGTTGAAATCAACAAATCAGAGATCATTATTACGCCCGGCAATGAAGACCATAAAATGACGGGAATTATAAAATCGGATACCTGCAACTGGAAAACGCCATTTAAAGAAGGCAAAACAGTTATCAAAGCAACGCTCAGCAGAGACGGAAATACAATGAACGCAACCATCACCATTGAAGGAAAAGACGGAAAAATTACGTTGTTGTTCGAAGTAGAAGAACGACCCGATAGAAAAATAAGAATAGTAGCTGATAAATTCGAAGAGAAAAAATAATCTTTTGCAGGAATTGCTTCATTGTCCTAAGAGCAACGCCATTGTGTTAGTAATGAAATTCGGAAAGACATATCACTGTTAAAATTATATTATGAGAAGAGGTTACATCAATACCGCATTTACACTTTTATTTTCTGTTTTTCCTTTCTTCAATTTGCTATTTGCTCAAACAGAACAACAGAAATTATCTGCTACGATCTTATACAAGGATAGTCTTTTCTGGATTGGATATAATAATTGTGATATGAAAAGCTTTCAACAGTTCTTTACAACGGATGTTGAATTTTATCATGATAAAGGAGGAATTACAATAGGATTGGAGAAATTAGCCGGCATTACCCAAAAAAACCTATGTGGTACCAGTAATTTCAGGTTGCGAAGGGAAGCCGTTGAAGGAAGTATAAAGGTATTTCCGTTGCAAAACTCGGATACCATTTATGGAGCTGTTATTTCGGGTGAGCATCTGTTTTATGTTCGGGAAACCGGAAAAGAAGAAAGATTAGATGGCCAGGCTAAATTTACTCATGTCTGGCTTTTGAAAGATGGGATATGGAAAATGGCCCGGATCATAAGTTATGATCATGGTCCGGCGACGTTAATACAGGAAAAGAAGAATAACATGTTGTAAAAAACCTGTTGATAATAAATATTCCTTCGTTCTTTGTGTTAGTGCTTTCAAGGAAAAAAAGGCCACCAAGTCACTGAGATACAAAGAACGGACTCTGATCTAAAAGTTCTTCGTGTATTCTGATTGCAGACAAGGGTTCACGAAGAACACGAAGGAAGATAAGAAGATCAGGCCACAGGTATCCGGAAATAAAACCGGCTTCCCTGATTGAGGGATGATTCAACTCCAATCTCACCACTCATATTTTCAATAAATTCTTTTGAGATCGCCAGCCCAAGCCCGCTGCTTTTTATTTCCTCGTTGCCGGGTACTTTAAAGAAACGATCAAATACTTTTTGATGAAGGGATGGATCAATACCAGGACCTTTATCTGTGACAGATATTTCAATCATTTTGGCGCCGGCAGGTCTTGCGGCAATAACAATATCCGTTCCAGCCGGCGAATACCGGATGGCGTTTGACAAAAAATTATTGAGCACCCAGGTTATTTTGTCTGCATCTGCCATAATGGGAACAACTTCTTCATTCAATTCAATGTGAATATGAATGGATTTTTCTTTTGCTGCTGCGGTGACCGTCTGGATTGCTTTTTCGATGATTTCTTTTGGCTGAACAGGCTCCACATTGAGCATGATCTTTCCTGACTCAACCTGTGAAAGATCAAGAAGCTCGCTCAATATCCGGAGCATTCTTTGATTATCCAGCTTAAGATTTTGAACCAATTCCCTGTGTTCGGTCGATAACTTTCCAATTCTCTCATCTTCCAATAATTTCAAACTAAAATCTGATGATGCGAGAGGTGTTTTCAATTCATGGGATATGGTTGCAATAAAATTGGTTTTTGCAACATCCTTTTCTTTGAAAGGGGTAATATCCTCAAGTATAATAACATTTCCTAGTTTTTCCTGTTCCTGCCTGATATCAATGATCTCCTTGGTAAAATAGTTTTCTTTATCATTAACCACCACTTTAAAAGGCATACTGTTATCGCTGTTTAGCAGAAAGCGGAAGAGATCATTTCTTTTCATTACTTCCTCCTGTTTCTGGCCAACTATATCGGCTTCCCTGAGACTTAAAAGTTGTAAGGCCTGCTGATTTGCAAACAGAATAACCCCATTGTTATCAATACCGATGCTTGCATCCTTTAAAGAATTAATAACGGTCTCGGCCCGTCTTTTTTCGAACATGATCTTTGAAATATTACTATGCTCGTATTCATCCAGTCTTTCAGCCATGTTGTTAAAAGCTTCTGCCATTTCACCGAATTCATCTTTTCTGTTCAGGTGTATGCGCTCGGAATAATTTTTATTAGCAATTGCGCGGAAACCTTCTGTAAGTTTTACAATTGGTCCTGCAATTAAACCCGGGAAATTAGTAATGAATGTAAAACCTAATAGCAGACAGAAAGTAATGATCAGCGTAATGACTACTTTGGCATTTTCTGCTGCCTGCTGGTACAATTCATTCTTTTTACTGATGGCATGCAGGTTTATCTCGATGATCTTATTGATTTCTGATCTGATGGCCGACACCGTTGAAGATAATCCTGGTTTCAGGATCAATGCTTCAAAGCTCTTGCGTACTCTTGAAGTCATTTCCCCTTCGCCTGGCTCGGTAATATTATCTTCCTGGCTTTTAAGGTTTTTTTCAAATAATTGACTGGATTGAGTGGGATTGCGATCCCAGTCATTCAGCGCCTGCAGCATATTTTTCCCATATTCAATGCTTTCATAATTATCTTTCAGAATCTCCCTTGATCCGCTTATTTGTTTGTTGAAGTAAAATATACTGATGCCTGCCACAAGGGCAAGTAATAGAAATAAGAATATTCCCCCGAATGCGATTTTAGATTTTAGTTTAAGTGCCATTACGACAAAATGATGAGGTCAATTTCCCTTTCAGATAAGGTTTTTAGCAATTGATTAAAGATATGTGTATGTAAAATGATCTGGAATAAATTAAAATGTGGTTTTCCTGTGCAAACTGTAGTGATATTTTTTTCTATTGCCACACGGATAATTTCATTAGATACATTTTTACTTTTCTGCTGTAGTACCTCCGCGCCCAATTCAGTAGCCAGCTTCAGGTTATTGATCAGGTGACGTTGTGCGGCGAGGGGAATTTTATCGAGCTCCTCCCTTGGAGTCTGCACGTAGAGTACATACCAATGTGCATTATAGTAAGATGCCAGACGGGCCGTTTTACGGATGATCCGCTGTGCGGTTTCATGTGAGGATGAGATGCAGGCCAGGAATTTTTCATGCTGCCATCCTTTGTCTTTGGTAACGGTATAGTCTACCTTTCGTTCAACCTGCCCTGCTACTTCTTTTAAAGCTAATTCTCTTAGTTGTAGGATCTTCTCTGGTTGAAAGAAGTTTACCAGCGCCTGCTGTACTTTACTTTGATCATATATTTTTCCTTCTTTCAACCTGGTGATCAATTCATTGGCAGTTAAATCAATATTGACTACTTCATCTGCCAGTTGTAGCAGCTTATCCGGCACTCGTTCCTTCACTTCAACGCCGGTAATCTTTTTTACTTCTTCATTGATGCTTTCAATGTGTTGAATATTAATCGCAGTGATCACGTCTACCCCTGCTTCCATAATATCCAACACATCCTGCCAGCGTTTTTCATTTTTGCTGCCGGGTATATTTGAGTGGGCCAGTTCATCCACAATGACAACCTGTGGATGCAATAATAAAACGGCCTGTACATCCAGTTCATCAAGTTGTTTGCCTTTGTAAAAAACCTTTCGGCGGGGTATAACCGGTAATCCCTCTATTAAAGCCTGTGTTTCCTTCCTGTTATGTGTTTCTACATACCCCACTTTTATGTTTATTCCATTGTTCAGGAGGCTATGGGCTTCCTGTAACATTCGATACGTTTTTCCAACGCCGGCACTCATGCCAATATATATCTTCAACTTGCCTTTTTCAGACTCATTGATTTGCTTTAACCAATCTTCAGCGCTATGTTTTTTTTCTTCTTCCATTATTCGGATCGCTTTATTTTCGGGATTTTTATGGGATTAACGATTAAGGGATATTTTTCATATATCACATTGCTTTGATCCAATCCAAAATTGACAGACTCTTTTACCGCAAGGTATTTCAGGTTGAAGTAGCTTTTCATGATAAAATTTTTCCAGAGTGGCATGTCATTGTCAAAAGACAGGAAGGAATCGCTAAGTACAAATTTAAAATCGCCAATGATATTTTCCTGATACTGCATTTCAAATCGCCCGGAAAGATCAAGTTGCCCTGATTCAGACAATTCCTGAACTACCTGCCGAAAGAAATAATCTATTCTAGGCTCTACCCTGAAACCCAATTCAAACACAATAAAGTAAGTGTCATTTTTCGCGATCGTTTCTACTCTGTAAGTCATCGCATATGGCTCATCGAGCACATTCACATGTACAAACCAATATATATCCGCACGCTTAGGTGATTTGGTTAAAATAGAATCGATGATCTTTCTCTCAATTTTTTTAGAATTGGGAGAAGTTGTTAAGTAAACGGCATTTGTAGCAAATTTGGGAATATTTGGATCAATGCTGAGCTGTTTAATCAACGGAAGATATTTTTCCAGGGCAACCATTTTCGTCAAGGCGCTTTTTATCTTTCTACCTTTTTGCCAAATAAACATAATCATAAAAAGTATAGACCCTATTAACAAAGTGATCCAGCCACCTTCTTTTACTTTTTGCAGATTGGCAATTAAAAACGAAATTTCAATAGTCAGGAAAATGGCTGTCACTAAACCAACAATTATCAGTGGTATTCGACGCGAAATCATATAGAATAAGATTAGAAAAGTGCTCATCAACATGGTAAGGGTTACTGATAAGCCAAATGCCGCTTCCATATTAGTGGATTTTTCAAAGTGAATCACCATCGCGATACACCCTGCCATTAAAGTCCAGTTAATAAAAGGGATATACAACTGCCCTTTAATATTGCTTGGGAAAATAACTAAATGCCTTGGCCAAATATCAAGCCTGATGGCTTCATTGATCAGTGTAAAGCAACCGCTGATCAGCGCCTGGCTTGCAATGATCGTAGCCAGGGTTGCAATGATAAGTGCCGGCCAGTAGATGATATCGGGCACAATATGAAAAAATGGGCTGATGTTTCCAATTTGTGTACCAGTATGTTGAAGTAACCAAGCCGTTTGACCGGCATAATTGAATACAAGCATTATCTTAATAAAGATCCAGCTTATACGAATATTGTTTCGCCCGCAGTGCCCCATGTCGCTATATAAGGCTTCTGCGCCGGTAGTACACAAAAAGATGCCTCCCAATAACCAGAATCCTTCAGGAACATTGATCAATAAATGATAGGCATATGATGGATTCAAAGCCTTAAGAACTGTAAGATTACCGCCCATAGCCCATATGCCCAGAATACCAATAAAACCAAACCAGACTATCATCACAGGCCCAAATACTCTTCCAATATTTTGTGTACCGAATTGCTGGAAAAGAAAAAGAATTACCAATATTCCAATGATGATCGGGATTGTATTAATCGCAGGATAGACTTTTTGCACACCTTCTATTGCAGACGCAACTGATATAGGCGGAGTTATAATCCCGTCAGCCATTAAAAAAGCCCCGCCCGCCATTGCCGGATAGATGAGCCATTTTCCAAAATACCTTCGGATCAATGCATACAGGGAAAAGATTCCGCCTTCTCCTTTGTTATCAGCCTGCAACGTAATAAGAACATATTTGATAGATGTTTGAAACACCAGGGTCCAGAAAATGCAGGACAAAGCACCCAGTGCAAGATCTTCCGTAATCGTTTTTCCATGAAAAACAGCGTTCAGTGTATACAAAGGAGAGGTACCAATATCACCAAACACGATACCAACGGCAATGAGCATGCCTGCAAAGGTCACCCTTTGATGAAACGAAGCGGTATTCATTGCATTTGTGCTCATAGTTGATTCATCCGATATTTCCCTTTTAAGAGGGTCAACTAAAAATTGGCATTTGTACTATTTTATGTATTAAAAATCTCACTTTTTCTAAAAAAATTATCAGGCTCTAACATCTATGCCGCTTCTTTTTTTTTGACGTTAGCCGGCGGAATATACAACATGGCCGTGCACAAACAGTTTTTACATTGTTTCCCTTTCAAAATATTATAGTTTACACAGCTTTTACAACCATGCCAGAATTTTTTTTCGTGAACGATCTCATTAAAGGTGACCGGTTCAAAACCGAGGCCTGCATTCATTTTCATAATAGCAAGACCGGTTGTTATACTGAATATTTTTGATTGCGGGTACAGTTCCCGTGACAATTCGAATATTTTTTCTTTAATAGATCTTGCAACACCACAGCCACGATATGCCGGAGCGACAATTAACCCTGAATTAGACACGAACTCACCATTCGCCCATACTTCAATATATGAAAATCCAACCCATGAATTCTTATTGGTAACAGCAACCACCGCCTTACCTTCCTTCATTTTTTTGATGATGGATGCAGGCGAGCGTTTTGAGATACCAGATCCGCGGATGATGGCAGAAGCTTCCATTTCAGCGGTTATTATTTTTGCAAACTGTCCGTCTTCTTCTGTAGCAACCCGGACGATTATATCTTCCACATTAAGTTTTTTAGTTAAGAAATATGCATTGCCTGAATTAATCAGGAACCGCTTTGCATTACTTGTTTTAGATAGATGTTGTAAAATGGTCCGGGGATGATGGATTTGACAATCATTCTTTCTATTTTATCTGTTGGCATAAAAGAAGAAAATGAATAAATAAAACAGTTTTCTATGACCGATTTAATAATTACATCGCCGTTATTGTAGAGGCGTTCTGCCAGTTTAAAACACTTTTTCGATAAATTGTAATCATGTGCCAATACTGCATTTTTAGTACACTCGCTTAAGCATTGTACAGACTTATAAATATCGTTGGTAACGGTATTGCGATACAAGCCATCGGCTATCTGGGGTATTTCATTTTTGATTAACCTGGGAGCATCATATTTGGAGATCATATTAGTAAGTATTTAAAATTTATTTGACTTCTATATAGAAGCCAAAACTGTTCCACCATTACAACATTTTTGCTCTTGCGGTAAGACCTTCTCCCACACTGTATTCCAGCTAATGATCACCGATTCGTGTTCTTCCGCTGGCGCCCGAACCCTTTCATTATGATAAATTCTTTTCAAAATGAGTTGCCGGAAACTGTTGCGACGAGCTTCATTGTTTAGGGATGACATCCTTGCTTTTGATGCTCCAAATTTCCTGCATTTTTAAAGGATGTCATCCCTATAAAGAATGGTGATAGATTGTTGACATGAATCGTTAAAGGCAGCTACAAGATTTTCTACCAATCCCTGTTGAAATGATAGACTGCAGCCAGAATAAAACTTCCGGTTGATTTTGTGGTTTCATTGGCATTTTTATAAAAAACAGAATTTCCTGCATTGTCATATCTGAACTCGGGAATGATTGTAAGGTTATTCACTTTAAAATTCATTGAAAGTGTTGGAGCAAATACATTTTTAAGTCCTAAGAGTTCGTCATTATCACGGATATACTCACCTCTGACGGTCAGACCAAACCAACTCACCGGATCAAAATTCAGGTACAGGGCTCCTCCCTCCCAATGGTTAGAGGTAAATTTTCCATTGCTATCCAGGTCTAGCTTTGCAGACTGCAGTGTGCCGTTAACGCCCAGGCTAAATTTATCAGATACCGTAAAAATTGCTACGATATCTCCCTGTACTACTTTTCTATAATCCGTTTGTTTACCGGCAAGGAAATTGAAATACGCTTTTACTTTGTCATTTTTTGAACCGGTAGAAAATTGTGCAATGAATGATTTAGGCATTGCCGGTGCTGATCTGTAGTCCGTAGGATTGGAAACCCCCACCATGAATGCGCTTTTCCCCCCAAGACTGATGTCTGCCTTCAAACCTGTATGTGTAAAAGGCCCGTTGGTAAACATATAGCTCATGCTGTAGTTCCTGTTTAGCCAGGGATCCAGCAATTCATACCCGATATGGGTAGCCCAGGTTCCCAGTGTAAATTTTATGGCAGACGCGGGCGCATAACTCACATATAATTGCTTAAGGGCAAACCTTGTATTGGCATCGTTATAAGCAAATTCTTCAGCACGTGTTCCAAATCCCAAATCTATGGTTGCGCTTACCTTACCAAAACTATGATCGGCACGTAGTGAAGCCATGCCAAGTTCGAACGAATTACTGCTACGGGTAAAGCTTGTGAAACTATTGTAGGGCGCAACTTTTGGATTGTTGAAATCATACCTGTAGTATCCATCAACGCCTCCGCTAATTGTAAATGTCTGGGATTTTTTTTGCGTGGAATCGGATTCCTGTGTGAAAGCAAGCTGGTATACGGCCAGCGTAATTACCAGTACGGTCATTTTTTTCATCTTATTATCTTTTTTGTGGTTCTATTATTTCAGATCGTCCAGAGCAATATTTAATTTAAGGACGTTGATCTTTGAAGGACCAAGCATCCCTGCTAAAGGAGATTCAGTATGCTGATCAATCAGATTCAATAACTTTAGCTCATCTATATTCCGTATGGATGCAATTCTTTTTGTCTGGATTTTTGCAGAGGCAGGTGATATATCGGGATCCAGTCCACTACCTGAAGCCGTTACCATTTCAGCAGGGATTTGTTCTTTTTTTACTCCCGGATTGTGTACAAGGAAAGAATCAATTCTGTCTTTTACCACTTGGAGGTAATCAGCATTTGAAGGTCCTTTGTTTGAACCTGCAGAACCAGCTGCATTGTAATCTACCGCTGATGGTCGTCCCCAGAAATATTTGTCGTCAGTAAATTTCTGACCGATGTTGGCATAGCCAACCACTTTCCCATTTACAGATATGGTTTCGCCTTTTCCTTGTCCGGGCGCGAGTTTGGAAACACCTGCGATTAATAACGGATATAAAACTGCACAAAGAATGATCATGACGATCGTGAGCTTTAAACCGGGCAATAAATATTTTTTCATATACCTTTTTTAATTTTTACATAAATAAGCCAAGCAACATATCAATCAATTTAATTCCGATGAACGGAATGATCACTCCACCCAATCCATAGATCAACAAGTTTCTCCTCAGCAGGGCACTGGCGCCAATTGGTTTGTAGGATATTCCTCTTAAAGCAAGGGGGATTAGGGCGGGGATGATCAGTGCATTGAAGATAACAGCAGATAGTATAGCGCTTTCGGGGCTCGCAAGATTCATCACATTCAATCCCTGTAAAGCAGGAATGGAGGTTATAAACAATGCCGGAACGATAGCGAAATATTTTGCAACGTCGTTGGCAATAGAAAAAGTAGTCAATGTACCTCTCGTCATCAGCAATTGTTTTCCTATTTCTACGATCTCAATCAATTTGGTTGGATCATTGTCAAGGTCAACCATATTGCCTGCTTCTTTTGCTGCCTGGGTACCACTGTTCATGGCCACGCCTACATCTGCTTGTGCTAAAGCGGGAGCATCATTTGTTCCATCACCCATCATTGCTACCAGTTTTCCGCCTTCCTGTTCTTTACGGATATATTGCATTTTATCTTCGGGTTTCGCTTCTGCAATAAAATCATCAACGCCTGCTTTTTCTGCAATGTATTTTGCTGTCAGTGGATTATCGCCTGTTACCATCACTGTTTTTACGCCCATCCTACGCAGGCGCTCGAACCGTTCCTGCATGCCTGGCTTAATGATGTCCTGCAATTCAATTACGCCCACTATTTTGTGATTATCGCTTACTACCAGTGGTGTTCCGCCTTTTGAAGAGATTTCGTTAACGGTGGTTTGTGTTTCTGCGGGAAACACATTGCCTTTGGCTTCACTGATTTTTTTTATGGAATCCGCAGCTCCTTTACGAATACTTCTTCCATTGTTGAATTCTATACCGCTGCTTCTTGTTTCGGCGGTAAACTTTATCATTTTGCCTCCATCTACAGATAATCCTTTTACAATATCATTGCCCGCTAGTTCAATAATGGATTTTCCTTCAGGGGTATCATCAGCAAATGAACTGAGTGCAGCGGCTTTTATAAATTCAATTCTATCGATACCGTTGGCGGGATAGAAATTCGTTGCTTTACGGTTGCCGATTGTAATGGTCCCTGTTTTATCAAGCAACAACGTATCAATATCACCGGCCGTTTCTACAGCCTTACCACTCTTGGTTATAACATTTGCCCGCAATGCCCTGTCCATACCCGCAATGCCAATGGCACTCAGTAAGCCGCCAATGGTTGTTGGAATAAGACATACAAAGAGTGAAACAAATGCAGCAATCGTAATGGGTGTGTTTGCATAATCACCAAAGGGTTTTAATGTTACACATACTATTATAAATACCAGCGTAAAACCGGCGAGCAAAATGGTTAGTGCAATTTCGTTCGGCGTTTTTTGGCGGCTGGCGCCTTCTACCAGTGCAATCATTTTATCAAGAAAACTTTCGCCGGCTTCTGTGGTAACCTTCACTTTTATTTTATCACTTAATACTTTAGTGCCGCCTGTTACAGATGATTTATCACCGCCTGCTTCGCGGATAACCGGTGCAGATTCACCGGTGATCGCCGATTCATCTATGGTTGCAAGACCTTCAATGATCTCGCCATCCATGGGAATAATATCTCCCGCTTCGCAAATAAACATATCACCTTTTTGCAATTGGGAAGAAGGAACTACTTTAATTTCATTGGTATGAATTTCACCTACCGGAAAAACCTTTTTTGCGGGTGTATCCTGCCTTGTTTTTCTCAAACTTTCAGCCTGTGCTTTTCCTCTCGCTTCAGCGATGGCTTCAGCAAAATTGGCAAACAGCAAGGTGACCAAAAGAACGATGAACACTGCCAAATTATACCCAAATGAACCCTGGGATATATCACCGGTAATAGCAGAATACAAAGTAACTGCCAGCATAACCACGGTTCCTATCTCCACGGTAAACATTACCGGGTTGCGAAACATCACACTCGGATTAAGTTTGACAAATGATTGTGTTAAGGCCTGTTTCACCAGTGTGGCCTCAAACAATTTATTACTGGTTCTGGAATGTTTTGACATAACTCGTATTTTATTCTTTGTGCTTAAGGATTAGTATAGATTGAAATATTCTGCTATCGGTCCTAATGTCAGCGCCGGGAAGAATGCCAGTGCCGCAATAATCATAATCACAGCATAAGTCATGATTCCAAAAGTCGCAGTATCGGTTTTTAATGTACCTGCAGATTCCGGAATAAACTTTTTACCGGCCAGCAAGCCTGCTATGGCCACCGGGCCAATGATCGGCAAGAACCTGCCCAGTATCATAACGATACCCGTGGTCACATTCCAGAAAATATTATTATCACCCAGACCTTCGAAACCTGAGCCATTGTTTGCTGATGCTGAAGTGTATTCATACAACATTTCGGAGAAGCCATGATTGCCCGGATTGTTGAGCCAGTTAGCCGGCTTTACAGCCCAATCAATATCGGGGTGATGCGCTACAAAATAAGAAGACAGAGCGGTGCCTGCGAGTACAAGAAATGGATGTAACAAAGCGATGAGCGAAGCGATTTTCATTTCTCTTGCTTCAATCTTTTTTCCCAGGAATTCGGGAGTTCTACCCACCATCAGGCCAGAGATAAATACAGCAATGATGAGAAAGATAAAATAGTTCAGCAGGCCTACACCTTTACCACCATAAAAGCAGTTCGTCATCATCCCCAATAACTGCATCATACCAGCCATTGGCGTGCTGCTATCGTGCATGGAGTTTACCGAGCCGGTTGAGATAATAGTTGTAACAATGCTCCAATAAGCAGATGCGGTAGGCCCTAAGCGCACTTCCTTACCTTCCATGGTGCCCGTGGCTTGTTCAACCCCAAGCTGTGCAATGGCGGGATTTCCCTGAACTTCTGAGATCACCGTTGGGATCATGAGAGTCAGCATACCCAGCGTCATAACACCAAAAATGGTATAAGCAAGTTTGCGCCGATTGATAAAGAATCCAAGTGCAAATACCAGGGCTATTGGTATGATTACCTGCGCAATCATTTCAACCATATTTGTAAAGTAGTTTGGATTTTCAAGCGGGTGTGAAGAGTTAGCACCGAACCATCCGCCACCATTTGTTCCAAGGTGTTTGATTGCGATAAAACCAGCTGCCGGTCCGCGGCTAACCTGAACGGAATCGCCCTGAAGCGTTACAATACTGTCTTTACCATCAAAGCTGGCGGGTGTTCCATTAAAGGATAATAACAATGCAATGATTATACAGATGGGTAATAAAACACGGGTGACTGTTTTTGTGAAGAATACAAAAAAGTTTCCCAGTTGTGTGGTGGTCTTATTTACCAATGCCCTGAACAATACCAATACTGCCGCAATCCCCGTGGCAGCCGATACAAATTGCAGGAAGGCTAGCACCGCCAGTTGTGACAGATACGTAGCGCCTGATTCACCCGAATAGTGTTGAAGGTTACAATTCACCAGAAAACTGATGGCAGTATTAAAAGCAAGATCAGGAGTTTGGGATGGATTGCCATCCGGATTTAAAAACAAGGAACCCTGTGTAATGAGAATGACAAAGGCATACACAAACCAGATCATATTGATTGATAAAAGAGCAACCAGGTGTTCTTTCCAGTTCATTTCTTTGTTCGGGTCAATGCTACAAATGCGAAAAATGAAACGCTCAAAAGGATTCATAAAATCGGTGATCGTTCTTTCACCTTTAAATACCTTACTGATGTATTTTCCTAATGGAATTGCCACTAATAATGTAAGAAGGAATGTAACTATAATACCTATTAATTCTGTATTCATTGTTGTGTTGGTTTAACAGGTTAAAATTTTTCAGGTTTTATTAAAACATACAGGAGATAAATAAACACCAGTATGGATACAATAAAAAGTAGCGTCATCATAAAAAAAGAGTTTTGATTTCTATTATATTTTTTCAAAAAAATCTATGGCTTTGTAAAAAATCCAGAAGCAAAGAAGTCCGGCCAGAATTAATAAAACTGTTAATAACATATTGTCGAATTTAATTTAATAGTTAAGTTTTCTTAAACATTATTTAAACATTATTTGAATAATTCCATCTTTATCAATACCAGGTATACGAGGCTTAAGGCAATTAACCAAACAAGTATAACTACGGTCCTTTCCACCCAATGTTCTTTGTTTTTGAAAATGCTTTTTCGGTCTTTATTGTTTGATAGGTTATTCATCAGTAATGGGTCGAAAGAAAATGAATACATTGTCAATGCAATTGCATCGACTTATACCATAGTGAATCCTCGTGGAATTTTAGCTGTTAAAAAGCAAGTTCTTCATTACTACACCTAAAACTAAAACGGCTATGTATATCAGTGAAAACCATTTGGCAGGAGTTTCTTTTCGATGATTCGTCTTGTCCATTGTTTTTATTTTGAACTGATATGCCAAACGAATGCCGGGAATTTTTCATTCCATTAAACAGGGTCAGGTGGTTGTTTACCAGTGACTTAGGCGTCTCACTGTTTTTTATATTTAACAATCAAGGAAAAAAACCTATCAAATTGAGAGGGGTTTTTATCAAAATGATGCTTTGTACTATTTATTTATCCCGTACTCTTCCAGTTTGCGATAAAGCGTGGCAATGCCAATACCTAATAGCTGTGCTGCCTTTGTTTTATTATTTTCAGTGTAAGTCAATATTTTTTTAATGTGCATCTTTTCAACTTCGGCTAACGAGTATTTGTCTGGGCTGGTACTTTGACTTTGAATTTCTGACGACAAATCCTGAAAATAGATATATTCTTCGTCGGCAAGAATCACTGATCTTTCCATTAGATTACGCAATTCACGGATGTTGCCTCTCCAGGAATATGTTTGCAGAGCCTGTAGTGCTTCAGCAGAAAGCTTTAAACCATTTTTGCCTTCCCGGATACTGAAAAATTTCAAGAAATATTCCGCCAGCTCCTTGATGTCTTCTTTTCTTTCGCGCAGGGGAGGTAAGGATATAGTAAATGTATTTAGGCGGTAATATAAATCTTCCCTGAAATGACCTTCTGAAACCTCCTTTTGCAAATCCCGATTGGTAGCGGCAATGATGCGCACATCTACTTTCGTTGTCTTTGTATCACCAAGTTTAATAAATTCACCGTTTTCGATCATGCGAAGCAGTTTGGATTGGATGTCGATGTTCATCTCACCGATCTCATCCATGAAGAATGTTCCGGAATCAGCCATTTCAAACAACCCTTTTTTATCCTTTGAGGCTCCTGTGTATGCTCCGGCTTTATGCCCGAATAATTCTCCTTCCAGAAGATCTTTCGTAAAAGCGCTGCAATTTATCGCGATGTACGGTCCCGCGTTTCGTTTACTTCCTGCATGAATAGCCTTGGCAAACACTTCCTTACCAGAACCTGTTTCCCCCAGCAACAACACAGTAGTATTAGTTGGGGCAATCTTTCTGGCTAGCGAAATTGTTTGCTGAATGATCGGACTGCCGCCAATAATTGAAGAAAAAGCAGTGACAGCTCCTTCATTTATTTTCACGGCCGATCTTTTTTGCATCAGCACGCGATCAGTTGCCTGATAAAGCAAAGGAAGTATCCGATCGTTATCATTTCCCTTGGTAATATAATCAAATGCACCGTTTTTAATAGCCTGCACCCCATCAGGAATGTTGGCAAAAGCAGTCAGTAAAATGACTTCTGTCATTGGATACTTTGATTTTAGCCATGTGGTAAAATCCACACCATTTCCATCAGGAAGTTTAACATCGCAGAGAATAACATCGATAGGTTCTTTTTCCAGCAACCTGGCAGCTTCTTTCAGGTTAGCCGCTTCGTGTACAATAAATCCTTCCAGGCTTATTATCCTTTTAATTAATGCCCGTAGTTGTTGTTCATCGTCAATAATTAAGATGTTTCCCTTGCTCATAAAGCAAATCTACGTGAACACTTCTTAAATGCTTCTTAACCCCTATGGTAAGCTTTCAAAATACTATTTTCAATTAGCTCTCAAACTGGCGCGGGTATCTGCATTCCGGCATGTAGTAAAAACTATTCATTGAGTGATAAGACGGGATCTCAAAAAAAAGAATGAATGGTTGGTTAGGGAGTGCCTATTTAAATTGCTAAAATACATTGACTCATGACTGTTCAATGGTTTTAGGAGTTATAATTTTTTTGAGCGTTGCCAGCGCTCCATCGGTTTCTAATGAACCCAGCATTTCGCTTACCGCCTGTTGCAACCCGGGAAGAGTTGTGAGATCGAATCCCCACAAGCCCTGATCACTCAAGATATTTTTTACCAATGCCTTCCCCTCAAAATGATCCCATTTTTCCGTTATCAGCGAAATGTTGTCATCGGTGATCATATAGGTTTTGGTATTTACCCGGCCAATAAATTTGCCATCATCGTCTTTTTGCGCTTTCATGAATAATAAGAATGCAGCGAATCCTATAGCCATGTATTCCGGTGTTGTTCCGAAATTCTGATAGAACCTGCTAATGACAGGAATGGTTCGCATCCGCATTTTGGATGAATATTGAACACCAATACTTAACCATCGATGATCGATATGCGGATTTCGATAGCGGTCTATTACTTTTCCAGCAAAATCCCTTGCCATTTCAATGCTAATCTGGTCGCTCACAATGGCAGGTGCAATTTCCTTCATCATTAAACCGGTAATATAGGCGGCGAAGACCTTATTGTCCATCGCTTCCTTTACAGTAGTGAAACCGCATAGATATGCCAGTCCACAGCTGAAAGTATGGGAACCATTGAGTAGACGCAACTTTAGTTCTCTGAAAATATCAATATCGGCGGCGATCACAACGCCCGGATCTGTTTTGCTGAAAGAAAGCACATCTTTAACTTTCGGCTCACCGCTTTCTATCGCCCATAAACAATATGCTTCCGATATGATCATTAGCTTGTCCTGGTAGCCAAGTTCTTTTTCAGTTTGTTCGTGCTGATCTTGAGTAGGCTTACCCGGAACGATCCGGTCGACCAGTGAATTGCAGAAATAATTGTTGTTTGTAAGCCAGTCGATAAATGAATTGTCAAGTTCATTCTGTTTTGCAAGCTCTACTAAAATATTCTTTAGCTTATTACCATTGTCAATGATCAGTTCCGTTGGAATAATTATCATCCCTTTTTCTTTATCACCTTCGAATGTGTTATACCTCCGGTACAAAAAGGAAAGCAATTTACCCGGGAATGATTTGGGTGGTAATGCATTCACACTGTCCTTTATTAATATGATGCCAACTTCGGTGGTGTTGGATATCACCAGCTGCATTTCGGGACTGTCGGCATACTTTAAAATTTCTCCCCATTCATTGGTTGCAGACAATACCCTGCTGATAGAAGCATTGATAGTATTTTCTTCTGTCTTGGTTGCGCCTTCAATTCCGCGGATGCAAACGGTATACAGCCCATCCTGCTCATCAAACGCATCTACACCACCCGTGGCGGTTGATTTAACTACAACGATCCGGCCGTTGAAAATTCCCTGCTTGTTTGCCTTGTCAATAAAATAATCGGGTAGTGCCCGCAGGAGCACGCCGGTACCGAATTGCAATACCTTTTCGGGCAATGCTAATAGTTTTTCATCCGGAATGGAAATACCGGGCTGGGGATTAATGTTGCTGAGATTTTGTTTCGAGAGTATCATTTGATTTCATTGAATTTTCGAGTGGGTTCCATTTTCTTTCAAAAAACCAATGGGCATCAATACTATTTTTCCTGTTGCATTTTTCTTCCACTCGTTATTAAAATAATTATCGAGCAGTACGGTTTTCCTTTTGCCTGGCATTTGTGCGGCAATCATTTCCATTTCAACTGCACATTTAATAAATGCGCCGATACCCTTGGGATCATTTACGATTACTTTTTCACTCATATAATATTCAAAACTTCCATCGCGGTATGGATTTCCACCCAATCCCGATACACTCACGGTGCCGTGCAGGTTTACCTGACCATTCTCTGTTTTAATGAATTGTTTGATGATACCATCATAACCTTTCCTTGCATTTTGTAAATAGGACGAAGGCAGATACCCTTTGCGCATTCCTTTTGCTAAAGTGTATATCAACATACTCGATGCTGAAGCTTCATAATAGTTTTTAGGTGTTGTTTGCTTATCTACTATATCATACCATACACCTGATGCTGCATCCTGGTATTTAATAACTGCTTTGGCAAATCGGTTCAGAATGGCAATGATCGAATCACGACCCGGGTGTTTTTCAGGAAAATGATCCAGGGCGTCGACCATAGCCATCCCGTACCATCCAAGCGCTCTTCCCCAGAAATGTGGAGAGAGTCCTGTTTCTTTATTAGCCCATTTTTGCTGGCGCGATTCGTCCCAACCATGGTATAATAATCCCGTCTTGCTGTCTCTGGCATGTCGCTCCATTAATACGAACTGTCTTGTAATATCGTTGAAGATTGTGTCCTCATGAAACATCTTTGCGTACTCAGCATAAAACGGCTGACCCATATACAAGCCATCCAGCCACATTTGCCATGGATAGATATTCTTATGCCAGAACCCTCCTTCAGATGTGCGCGGATGGTCTCTTAACTGTCCGCGTAACAACTCAGATGCTTTTTTATATTTTTCTTTACCGGTAACACGGTATAGCAGCAGGATCAATTTGCCGTTGTTGATATGATCAATATTGAATTCATCATGCTTGTACCCCTTGATGCTTCCATCTTCCTGCACATAGAAGTCCATGCATTTCTGAATGTAGCGGAAATATTCGCCGTTGCCGGTGGCATTCCATATTCCTTCAATTCCTTTTAATATTACTCCCTGGTCATAACTCCATTTCGCAGGTTGGCCCCGCTGCAGCGAAAATGAATCTTTCCAGATGGTCATAACGGTGGCCGCCATCTGCTGTGAATAGGGTTTGGTTTGAGTGCTGGCGTGCATTCCTAAAAGCGCACAAGCTATCAGTAAATAAATGTTTTTTTTCATTGTTTCAATTCGGTTTTCAATTCGTCAATTTGCCTGTTTTGTGGTGGTCAGACGGGGACCGTCAGACCGGGTTTCCCTTCTTGTGGTGGTCAGACGGGGACCGTCAGACCAGGTTCCCTTCTCGTGGTGGTCAGACGGGGACCGTCAGACCGGGTTCCCTTCTCGTGGTGGTCAGACGGGGACCGTCAGATCGGGTTCCCTTCTCGTGGTGATCAGACGGGGACCGTCAGACCGGGGCTAATCCTACCGGTTCACGTATTTGGTCTACAAGTGTAACCCCATAATTTCTCAATCATTGCTTTAAGCCAAATTCTTTACGCAATCGATGCCGGGAGAACATGTGCGAAGTACGAAGTACGAAGTTTGAAGTACGAAGTTTCGTACTAGTTGCGAAATTCTAATTTCTATCTTTACTTCATTTTTATTACTTCGTATTTCGTACTTATTCGTTCTTGCTTATTCGAAACCAATCCAGATCTGCAAATCCTGAGTCATTCGTTGTAGTATCACGTGTACAAAAAAAGCCGAGCTTTGCGCCGGTCCATCTGCCGGGCTGAGCGATGAAATTTTCCTCCAGCATTTTATAATTTATTCCATCGGTACTGTAACTAAAAATACATTTTGCTCCTTTTGAAACGGATATTTTAAAATGAATGGTCTCAGTTTCTATCTTTCCAATTATTTTTTGTACTTCGGCATTACCTTTGTCTGCCCCTTTGCAGATACTATAACTTACAAAAACACCATCGGCTTTTTTATGTAAGGAAAGAGATGCATAATTTATACCCATAATTATGATACCCGCCCGCTCACCATTGATGCGGGGGTTGAATTGAAGCTTGGCGGTTGCGGTAAATTCTTCCGCCGGAAATTTCTGCATCAGGATATTAGGTATATCCCAAAAATTTTTTGCTGAGTCAGGCATCTGGTAAGAATACAAGCGGAGGGCTTTGCCTGTGGCAATGGCCCAGTAAGGTTTCGGATTTGCCTGCCACTGCCATTGTAACCCCAACTTCAATTCATTGAATTCATCTGATTCGGCCGGTGTTATGACCGGATACATTTTTCCAACATTTGGTTTTTTATGAATAAGTACCGGTTCACCTTTGCCATCGCCATCTTTGTCTATACCTATCACCGGCCAATCATTTATCCATTTCAGTGGTTGTAAATGAAGGATCCTTCCATAAGCGCCTTTGTCCTGGAAATGCATGAACCAATCCTCACCGGTTTTTGTATCGATCCATGCACCCTGATGCGGACCATTAACGGTCGTGTTGCCCTGGTCAATGACGGTCTTTCTTTCATACGGCCCATATATATTTTTTGATCGCAATACGGTTTGCCAACCTGTTGCTACTCCTCCGGCCGGTGCGAAAAGATAATACCAGCCATTGCGTTTGTACACTTTCGGACCCTCAATGGTTGGGTCCAACTCATGACCGTCATACACTATTATTCCTTCATCAATCGTTTTCCTCCCTTCGGCATTCATCTGTTTTATTATGATGACGCTTTTTATTCCTGCCCGACTCCCCGCAAATGCATGAATGAGGTACGCTTTTCCATTATCATCCCAGAAGGGACAGGGATCGATCAATCCTTTGCCACCCTCAACCAATACCGGATCTGTCCATGGACCCGCGACATTTTTTGCCTTAACCATATAAATACCAAAATCGGGATCAGGATAATACAGATAAAATTCACCATTCCGGAAACGGAGGGCAGGAGCCCATACTCCTTCGCCATGCCTGGGACTGGAGAAATGATCGAATGGCGGCTGCCGTTTTAATGCAGCGGACAATATTGTCCAATTCACTAAATCTTTCGAATGAAGAATTTGCAGGCCCGGGATTCCTTCAAAACTGGAAGCGGTTAAATAATAATCATCACCCACACGAATAACATCGGGATCAGAGTAATCGGCATGTATGATGGGATTTTTATAAGTGCCATCTTTATTATCAGCCACCCAAACCTGTGAAACATAATTCTTTTGTGCAGATGAATAGAGAGAAGCGATCAAAAGCAAAAAAAAGGACAATGATCTTTTCATTCTTTTTTTTTTCGGGGTTCAGTTACCAAGAATATTTTGAAGGGTGTATTGTTTTGCCTGGTCGGCCGTTAATCGCGATGCTCATTTCACCGTTTTCAATGCATCCCCACCCTGGCGGGTGCTTTAATAATCGGCCTACCTGGCAGTGGTTTCATTCGCCGGATTTCCCCGGTTATTCCAGCCATCCGGTGTGCCTCGAATCCCGCCAGGGATGAAATATCGGTAGAAAAACAAACAAAATAAAAATCATTCCGCAGGGATGAGACATCGGTTTTCCGGAATGCCAATTACCGATATTTAACCCCTGCGTGATTGCTATAAAATATAATTGATTTCTACCGATATCCAATCCCTACGGGATTTTTTTTAATTCCGGCACATCATAAATATTTAATTCCGATAACATTCAGGAGTCCAACGCTGAAGGCTTGAATCAGTGATATTGCTCTGCGGAATGTTTTACATTGTTACATTTTTATACCAGGATTTGGACTGAATGAAAATGAAAAGAGGATCACGGATTTTTTCTCTATGATCCTCTTATTTTATTCTACGGTAAAATAAGTATCGCCTGGGGGAATTTTATTTTCCTTTTTTCTCGGATTCTGCAACTACTAGTTTTAATATTTTACCGGTCATCTCTCTTGGTCCGGCAACACTTGAAACGGCGAGGTATATTTCACCCTGTAGATCCTGTCCAAATCCTTTCAGATAATAACCGATATCATCGGGATGACTTTTCAATGAAATTTCCTCGATGGGCCATAAGCCGCTGCCTGCGGGGTTTGCCATGTAAAGCTCTCCGTTTGGTGTTGTCGGCGCCTGTGAGAATGTTCCAAAAACATATTTACCATTTAATGCCCGTATATCATGGCCCCTGTACACGTTACCACCAATCACTGTGGTCGCCTTTCCACCCCGCGGATTTTGCCAATGATTTATTTCTATCACAGGATCGGTTAACGGAACTCCAAATATATCGACGGAAGGACATGATCCCAATTCAACCCTGTTACTGGCTGCATTGAAGCAGTGAGTAGCTTCCTTTACGTTCCAACCATAGTTACCGCCTTTTTTTACCACACTTACTTCTTCATACAACACCTGGCCGGCGTCACCGGCATACAATTCATGGGAGCCTCCCATATCAAACGAAAAGCGGTAAGGATTTCTAAATCCATAGGCATAAATTTCGTCTCTGCCAGTTTTGTTCACCAGCGGATTGTCTTCGGGAATTCCGTATGGACTTCCGCGATTTATATCGATCCTTAAAATTTTCCCAAACAGGTTCGCTTCGATATTCTGCGCATTACCGCCTGCATTGACAGGATACCAGTCTTCTACATGCCCCGGTGCAACATCATTTGCAGCTCCTCCGTCGCCGATGGCAATATAGAGGTAATGATCAGGACCGAACGCGATCGTGCCACCATTATGGTTTCCCTGGGGGTCATCCCATTCCAAAATAATTTTCTCAGAATTCATGTCTGCCATGTTCGGATTCGAAGTCAGGGTTTTGAACTCGGATATCCTACTCAGGTTGTTCCATAAAACGCCTTGCTGGGGACCACCAGCGCGTGGAGGAAGTTGATAGTAAATATAAAAGCGTCTGTTCGATTTATATTCCGGATGAAATGCCAATCCAAGTAATCCCCGCTCATCACCATTAGGATTGAGCGCAATCATCTTACTGGTTACATCAATAAGAGGAAGTTCCGATTTTGTACCATTTTCATCTGTAAACCATACTTTTCCAATCTGATCGATGATCGCTAGCCTTTTACTGTGATCGGGTACCGTAACGAGGCCGAGAGGAGATACTAAATTATCAGTAAACAATTTGGTATCTATTTCCTGATTCTTAAACAGGTTATCAATTTTTTTACACCCGGAAAAGATGGTAAGCACACTCAGCAATAACAGAGAAGGAGTGGAGATAATAAATTTAAAGTCACGCGCGCGCTTCACGAGATTAATTTTCATAACATGGTTTTTAATGGTTTGAAGAAACTTGTTCAGCGTATTGATAAATTTTCCCGAACAGAATTATCAGAGGTGAGCAGGGGTGATGTTGTTACGTGAAATTTTTGTATAAGGTTGTTTTTTGATTAACCGAATAACTGATTAGCCGATTAGCCCATAAGGTAATCGACTAATCAATCGCTCCGCTAATAAGCTAATCGGCTAATTGGCTAATCAGTATCTTTAATCATCTAAAACATTCAACATGACCTACATGAAAAGTATTTGCTCAGCCGCGATTTTTATAGCATGCGTGGCATTCACTCCTTTCCATCACGGATGGGCAAATTATGACCAGGATAAAACACTGGATTATAAAGGGATCGTACAGGAATCTTTTTATGAAAATCCGCATGCATCAGCAAAAGTGAAACACAATAATAAAGTCTGGACTGTAATACTCGCCCCCATTAGCCGAATGGAAGCTCGTGGAGTGACAGTGGATATGATAAAAAAAGGATCGACCATCCGCGTGGTGGGATATCCCCATAAAGAAACGAAGGACGAAATGCGCGCAGAGAGAATATTCGTGGATGGGAAGAAGTATGAGTTGAGATGATTATGGATACTGGATTCTGGATGCTGGATTATTTATAGGGATGCTTGATGAACGTTGCGAACAACCTGAGCCAAACCAGGGCGCCAAATCTACTTCGGGAGGTAATTAGCATAAAATGATTAAAACGGCATTGCAATGGCTGGAAGATGGATCCCTGGCTGTGGCTATCAGGCAATCTGCATGGTTGTATCCGGCGTTTGAAATCCTGCATATCACAGGTATTGTTTTATTGGTTGGGCCGGCATTTATGTTCGACCTGCGTTTACTGGGATTTGCGAAAAAAATACCTGTGCTTACACTCGCAAATTATTTACTATCCTGGTCAAGGCGGGGGTTGTTAGTGGTGATACCATCAGGTATATTTCTTTTTATCACCAATGCGGCAACGCTTGGGTTCGACCCCGTGTT
>JACMLY010000162.1 GCA_014379345.1 Chitinophagaceae bacterium | reverse complement strand
CATTCCAAAAGCAGCTCCTTTAGTAACACGCCCCTTGTAAGTCGGATCAGGCCATGTTTCGGGTAAGAGTAAGGAAGCCGCGGTAAAGTCGGAAATAGCGGCATTGAGCAGGTCGTTTCCTGACGAATTAGGAGTGTACAACAACGTATCGTTATCAATTCTCCTGTTTACTAAAGGTGCAATACCATATAAATTCCAAAGTTGAAAATGACTATACCCTCTCAAGAAAAGCATTTCTCCTTTATGCCAGTCCATCAAAGCATGATTGCTATAAATCCCGCTGGCTTTCTTCTGAAAAACATCCAACATATTGTTGGCTCTTGCATTTAGCTGGAACAAAAAAGTATAATAGTCATACACCTTCTTGTTACTTGGCTGAAGGGTCGTAAAACTTTCAAAAGGAGATAACCAGTTTGTGGTGATGTCATCATCGGGCAGTAATCGCACATCGTGCAACCACTCCTGCCCGGTTCCGCCGCGATAATTATAAAAGAAAACAAGTTTAGAATAGATCCCTATCACTCCCCTGTCAAATTGTTCTTCTGTTTGAAAATAATTCTGATCGGTAGGTAAAGAAGGTTCCAGGTCAAGATTTTTTTTCTTACATGCAGCCCAAAGCAAAACACCCGACAAAAGGATAAAAAAACAGGATGATATTTTACTACTGACGAGCATAACGTTTTACAGTGAGAGGTTTAAACCAATTACAACTGTTCTGGGCGTTGGTACCATGTCGTTTTCCGGATCATAGCCTGTATATCTTGTGATGATAAATACATTTGATGCACTTATATACAATCTGCACTTTTCAATATGCTTTAATTTTTTTACCAGGGCTTCAGATAAGTTATAGCCAACCTGCATAATTGCCAATCGCAAAAAAGAAGCATCTTCAATAAATCTGTCCGACAATCTTGAGTTGTTGACAGACGATGCACCATAATTAATAGCTCGTGGAATATCACTTGAGGAATTGGAGGGAGTCCACCTGTTGAGTACAGTACTTAGCTTGTTACTGAATCTATATGAGAGACCATTCATTAAAAGTTCACTTTGCTTTTGTACATTTCCGACTCCCTGTAATAATATATGAAGATCGAATCCGTTGTATTGTGCCCCCATGTTAATTCCGTAATAAAAACCAGGTATGGTTTTTCCCAGATATCCCAGTCCATCATAATCATCAATCTTTCCGTCAGGAACATTGTGATAGCGAATACCTGCTTTTTGATCTTCTGGTGTTGGTGGCCCACCTATATCCACATATCGCAGATCACCCATTTGTAGTTGTTGTACCAGGGGTGAATTTCCGAATAGCTTTTTATATTCATTTAAGTCACTTTCGGTTTTGATCACACCATCAGATCTGTACCCATAAAGAGAATTTATAGGATCGCCTAATACAACCAGGCCTGCAGGAGTGCTAACCGGTATATTGTCGTTTAATCTGGTGACTTTGTTCTTTATAGTGGTAAAATTACCCCCGATCGAATACTCGATGCTATTAAATTGATTTGTGTAATTAAAGGAAAATTCAAATCCCGAATTAATTGCAGCACCGATATTTTTAAATGGAAGCTCAATAATGCCGACTGACGCGGGTAATCGGTATGGCTGCAAAATTTTTGAAGTTATGCGTTTATAATATTCAAACGAAAAGTCAAGTCTTTTTTTCATCAGAGTGCCCTCAATACCTGCATTGTAGGTTCGTAAGCGTTCCCAAGTAAGATTAAGATTTGGATAATTTGTAAAAAAAGCACCGAGTACAGGTATTCCACCAATTGTATATGCGGCATTTGCATTGCTGATCAGCGTTAGGTACTGCCACCCTTTTGTATCTGAATTACCCAGTTCCCCCATGCCGAATTTGACTTTTAGATCTGAAACAGGAAGAAATTGCATGAATTTTTCTTTACTGATTCGCCAGGCAGTTGCTATGGAAGGAAAACTACCCCACTGATGTCCCTTTGGATTAAATACTGATGAACCCTGTCGCAATACGTTTATATCTGCATAATATTTATCAAGGTATTTGTATGTCACCCGACCCAGATAATTAATAAATGTATTCTTGTCCTTATAGGCATCGGCGGACGCGCCGGGACCGTTCAAAGAAAAAAGGTCAGGATCATCCACATCATTAATGCCTGAACGACCCGCGATTAATGCGTTAAAAATGGATTTTTGATCTTCTGCATGGAAATACAGATCAATATAATGCCCACTGGAAAATGAAGTTGTATAATTAACAGATAAGCGCTTTTGCAATAAAAAGTTTGTAGTGCGTGTTTCACCGATGCTATTTCCGATATCAAGACTCTTCTCAAATTCCTTAAGTGTCTTTAATGACCATTGCACTTCTTTTTGGGTAAAATAATCCGTTCCGATACTGCCGGTAATGTGAAAATTATTCAGAGGGGTGAGTGTGATATATGCACTTCCCAATAATTTGTATGTATCATTCTGCCTGTTTGTTGCGCTTGCAACACCCACAAAGTTCTGCTTGGTCTCGGGGCCATATTGACTGACCCCTACGCTTGAAAAACCATTTGGTCCAGTACCGTAAATAGGCTGCCAGGGAGGAGTAGAAAAAACATTCAATAATGTGATGGGTACACCGGTATTATCACGGTTATCAATGAGATCGGTATAGGCCAGCCGAAGAGTTTGGCCAATTTCCAAAATGCTATTGATCTTAAATGAAGTTCGGCTGCTTAAAGTATATCTTTCCTGGTTGTTGAATTTCAAACTGCTTTCCTGAGAAGCATAGCCTGCACCTACATAATAATTCGATGTTTTGGTACCACCAGATATAGAAAGATCATAACTACTATAGGCGGCATTATTATTAACTACTGCGTTCTGCCAATCGTGTGTTCCGTTGTTCCCAAGATATGCAGATGTTCCTTTTTTGTATATATCATACTTGGGGTCATTAAAATCCGGGTTGCCGGTATTGGCTTCATTGACCAATTCAACATATTGTTCGGTATCTAAAACGTTTATCGTTTTTCGCAAATTTGAAATGCCTACAAATGCATTCAGGTTAACCCGGGATTTTCCTTCTCTTCCTTTTTTTGTGGTAATTAATACTACACCATTCGCTGCACGGGCTCCATATGCTGCAGCTGATGATGCATCCTTTAAAACCGATATGGATTCAATATCGGCAGGATTGATGAGATTAAAAATGTTTTGCGTTCCCTTCACATCCTCAGCTTTTTGTGCGTTTACTGAAAATGTGCTTCTACTCCCGTATTCATCTACCACCACACCATCTATAACGTACAACGGTCCCGCGCTTTCTCCACTAAAAGTGCTTACTCCTCTAATCCGAACCACCGGAGCGGCGTTCGGATCACCACCAGCCGATGAAACATAAACGCCTGGCATTCGGCCAAGCATTGCCAATTGGGGTGATAACGCATTTGTTTTAATTATATCTCTGCTGGTTATTGCGGAAACTGCACCTGTCAAATCTCGTTTGGTTTTAGCCCCATAGGCTATCACAACGATCTCATCTGCGAGCTTTATATCGGGTGCCATATCGATTGTAAGATTGCGGCTTTGCCCTATTGATATTTCCTGGTTCTTATATCCAATATAGCTAATCTCAACGGCCGATAACGGAGCATGAACTTTCAGATGAAATTCTCCTCTGCTATCAGAAAACGTACCGCTAGAAAATCCTTTCTCAAGAATGGACACATTTGACATTGGCTTGCCCGCTTCGTCTATTATCATACCCGATACGGAAATTAATATACTCGATGATTTATTTTTCTTTCCCTGATCTAACTCAGGATCAGTTTGTTTAGATATTACTGTATTATCGCTACCGGCTACATCCAAGCCGGTATTTAAGAAAATAACAAACGTATTCGTTGCCGTTTTTTCATAACTCATATTTAATGGAGCCAGAAGATGTTCCAATAATTTTTCTATTGGCTGGTCTAAGATCATTGGCGATTCAACGCTTTTCCCAGCTACATTCTTTTTTTGATATACAAAATTTACCTTGTAGTGTTCTTCTATTGTTTTAAGAGCCTTTACAAGAGTGATTTTTCCGTTCTGAAAGCGTTGTGATTGTTTAAAGTAATATTCAAAAGATTCCCTGGCTAACCCGCTATTGTAGTCAGCGAAAACAAGAATCGTTAGTAAGAAAATACTTTTAAGCAATTTATTTAACATATCCTGGCACCACAATTATATAAAATCAGAGAACTGGCTGAAGCCGCGAAATGTGAATGGTATTTCCTTGTTTGGTAATCTCGATCCGCAAAGCTCTTTCGAGCGTTTTAAGTAATACCTTCTCGTCTTTAGTTTCCACTTCACCTGTCAGCTTTTCATTAAGTACATCATTTGGAACCGTTGCAAATTCCCATCCATAGATATATCTTAATTGTTTCAATATTTCAGAAAGAGGTGTATCATCAAACACTAGTTTATTCTCTTTCCATACAGATATATCTTCTACTTTCCCTGCACCCTTTTGAATCTTCTTAGCATTGAGTTCAAGGATATCCCCAGGAATCAAAAATACCGGATTTGCGTTATCATAAACACTAATTTTGACGCTGCCTGAATTCAACGATACCTTAATTTTTTCATCTCTTTCCATAACATTAAACTCCGTACCTAACACTTCAATATCTGCTTCATTTGTATGTACAATAAATTTTTGATTGGTTTTTGTATGCCTTACTGAAAAGAAAGCCTCACCATCTATCCATACTTCTCTATCACTTACGTTGTTCCATTGATGAGAGTATTTAATATTTGAATTTGCATTCAGGATAATGAACGAACTATCAGGTAAAAGAAATTTTTTGATCTCAGCAAATTGAGTTGTAACAACGTATTCAGGCTTTTTTTCAGTAAAATAATAGAGACTAAGAAACAAAACGCATCCCAATAACAATGCTGCAACAACATACATGCCCATCTTTGAGAATGAGTTTCTACCAGTTTTCATAAAGACAAGCTTGCCTTCCTTTTGTTTGCGCATGGCAGTCCTGATTTCTTGCCACATAGCTTCCTTTTCAGACTGCAAAAGGTTTTGCTTAAAAACCATTGAAAGCAAAAGCTTTTTTGCGTTGTATAATTCTTCTTTTTTTTGTGGATTTTCTTTTATGAAACTCGCCCAAAAGACTTCAGATTCTTCAGATGGATGTTTGACCCATTCAAGGAAATCTGCATCCATGACAAATTCATTTTCAGTATAATCTTTATAATTCTTCATTTGTAATAAATAAGTGCAATCATAGAGCGCATTGCACTGCTTTTTGTAACCCTATTATAGTACTCATCATGGATGATTACGCTAAAAAATAAAGTAAAATAAAGTAATCAGGAGTTGATGATAACCATTTTTTGCCCAATCCTTCATTTGAAGCCTTAGACTATGTAAAGCTTTACACAACGTATTACGCACCACCTGGTTATTCAGATTCATAATTATTTGGATCTCCTCATTTTTAAGTTCCTGGTAAAACTTGAGGAAAATAATTTCCTTTTGTCGGGCAGGTAATTTTTCCAAGGCGATTGAAATGATTAGTTGATGGTTAATATTTATTTCCTTCATCACTATCAAGTGATCCGGGGGTTCAATACTATAGGATGAATGATTAAAAGAAGAAAGGGAAAAGAATTTTTTCCTTTTACCTGCTTTTTTTAAAACCAGGCGGCGAAGGGAAAAAAACAAGTAGTATTTTATTGAACGTGCTACACCAAGCTTATCCTTGTTGCTCCATATTACAATAAATAATTCCTGCACACAATCCTTGATGAGTTCTTTATCGTTAATGATTGTCGATCCATATTGAAAAAGTAAATTACTATATGTATCAAAGATTTCGCTAAAAGCGGCTTCGTTACCCTCCTTCATTTCCCTCCATAAAAAGGAATCCCGTTCTACACTAGTAGGTGATGAATTAGCAAGCAGCATCATATAGCAGATTAGGTAGGTGACCTCTGCTAAAATAGGCATTTTTATCGAAGATAGAATTCATTTCCCTCCCCTGTAGTCCGATAAATGAGATCTGATCATCGGGATAAATAAAAAAGGGTAGCTTTTCCTAAACCCTTAAGAAATTATTCCATAATGACTTGTAATAACTTACTTAAAACCTTTAATCATCCAGCCATGTCCAATGATTCGTTTATCCCGCAAACCCCCAACAAACCATCCGTTAATATATAACCCTCAAAAGAAAAGGAAATCATATTAATTCTTGACAAGTTCATAGTAGATTGTTTTATATAAATTCCCATTCAGGAAAAAACGGCCGTTTTTCATTGGCACTTCTTTTCCTGTTCGAATGCCGGAATGATTAAGTAAAAGGAGTTTAAAGCCTTTTTTCATTTTTAGAATAACTGAAACTTCAACCGGTTCAAGCAATATAGGTTCTTTGCCCACATCTAATAGTTGGGTATGGCTTTCATTAAACTTCATTTCTGAATTTCTTGCCCGGGCTATGCATGTAATTAATATTCTACCTGCGTCTTTTAAGCTTTTACTCTTTTCCAGGCTGGTGATCAATACTACTGCAAATTCATTCCTGGTTTTAAGTTGAAGATCCTTCAGATCAATTAATTTGTTTTTGGCAAATCCAACAAGTCCCTGAGTTCCATTTGTATTAATTGTGAAATATCCTTTGTCCCCGTAATTCCATTTCAATTGTTCAGTTGATGATACAATAGAATGATTGATGGTGTCAATAAGTTCCTTATAACCTGGTAAGGTGAGATTATCGTTTTCCTCATTAAAGGATAGGACCACTCTTCCTGCCGCAAGCGCAGCCAATGGAACAGTGGCCATCAATTTCTTAACATCTGATTCCTGTTCGATCTTCTCCAAAAAAGGAAGATTACCTTTTTCCAGGTCCTGGATGTTTACCTTGCGATCTGCAATAATTTTCCCTTCGACTATATCGCCGCGGTAGATCATGGAAGCCAAAGCGGGATATAATGCAAGTTGGGTTGGTGAAGTAACATTATATACCCCGTGACCGCTTTGAATTGTTGGAGTAAAATGATCGTAGTCCATGGCAAAAGCAAATGAACCATCCCAACCCTGCAAACCCATTCCATATGCTGCAATGATTGGTGAACTCTCCACAGTCCATTCGTTCGGAATAAGACTCATCCATTCTGAAATAAAAAAAGGCCGATTGCTTACCTGTTGAAACCCGGTACTTAGCAAGCCGCTCCCTGGGGCATTCACCATAGCTTCATTATTAATTTTGCCAGGCTTTAAAGTGTGCCCGGTGCCGCCGCCAGAATAATTATGACGGTCTACGATACCAGTTTTGGCGTCGGTATAAAGATTCCATAAATGGGCGATACCTGTTCCTGCCTGCCAGCAGCTACCGACAATCATACCTTTGTAACCTGTTTGACGGATGGCGCTGACAAATTTCTTATAATAAGTTAATTGCTCATTGGCCAAAAAGTTTGCTTTGTCTGTAACATGAATGGGTAATTCCACTCTATTTCTCCAAGCCCTTTCTGATTCACCTGAAAAAAAACCATGATTTGGTTGCGGGTATATGTTCTCATTTTCAAGAGTTTGCCCTATTGGTAACATTTCTTTGCCCCAAGCTTTTTCCAATGTTTGCTGAGTACCGTATTTATTTTTTAACCAACGGGAAAATTTTTGACACAGCAATGCCTTGTAAGCCGGTGTTTGTTTTAAAGTCTCTTCAATGGCCGACCAAAAAATATTATCCTCATTTTGCAATTCGATATAGGCAAGCGCTGGATCATCAGCATAACGTAACCCATTGTATGAATTGTAATGCTGCAGCATATTAACAGTAAGTTCAATATTCAAGGCCTGGAGATCTTCAGCAAAATTTACAATAGATGCTGTAGACCCATTGATATGTGACCATGGAAATTTGGTGCCGGCTACTTCTGAATATGCCAGTAATCGACTGCTGTCTCCAGGCAGCACACGATGTCCATAGATATGAGACCATGCATAATAAATTCCTTGTTTTTTTAACAGGGAATTGAAATAGTCAAAATTCTCCCATTTATCTTTTGTAAGCTGGGTAGAAGAATAACCATCTGTGGCATCCCAGGTAAACTTGTGGAAACGCACTGCATTAATGCCATAAGCTGCCATAAACTTCGTCCATTTATCTGCAGCTTCATGTTGAATGAAAGGGCGATTACTTGCAATGTTCACCCCCCAAAATTTAACCGGTTTACCATTCTCAAAAATTAGTTTGTCATCCTTCATATTCACAAAGCCGTACTTACCTGCCGGAGCATCAAGCCAGCTTTCCATATTAATTTGAGAATTAGCAACATCGTCGGAAGGTTTGAATGGAAACCAATTTCCTGAATCATTTTGTCCTCGAATTGTAGTGCCGAAAATTATCAACAACCCAATAAAATGCAATTTTTTCATAATCTTCTTTTTAAGAATGCCGGTTTTATAGCAGTCTTGAAAATACTGTTCTCATCGGTCATTGCCACTTCAAGTCCCCAGTCAAACAGGGTTTCGAAGGCCACTGTTTTTGTCATATCCATGTGCGGGCAATCACTATTGCCGGGCCCCCAGGACCAGGCCAGCCAGCCAATTTCCTTTTCCTGGCAATATTTCATGATGTATTTGTAGGGAATGCAACATTTGCACTTTACTTCCATTGGCGCGAATTCACCAATCAATAAGGTAATTTTTAAATCAATGGATCTGTCAATGGCAGCCTGAATTCGCTTTTCAGGAATACCCGAATCCCAAATATGCCAGGAGAAAATTAAATTATGGTCTGGATCTTCTTTTAATAAATAAGCACCATTTGCTAAAAGATATTCTTCATTTCTACCCCAATTGGCTGCATCAATAATCAACGGAGCATGAATTCCTCCAGCCCTCATTCTTTTTACATTGTCTGCATACTTATTTTTAAATGTCTCCATTGGCACCGAACCATCACCTGCTTCATTGGCAATATTTAATAATAAAAATTGCTGGTATCGTTGAAGAACCGGGACAACATCTGGCCGCAACCAATAATTTACCACAGAATCAAGCATGTACCACTTACCGGTGGCATCATGCAACTCCAATAAAGGGATTAATTGCTGGCTGATGCAATTTCTGATCAGGACATCGAGCTTGTCACCTGTTCCTCCCCACTCCATCCACATGATGCGTACCACATTTGCACCAGTCTTTGCTATTTCAGGAAATGTTGTTGCACCGGTAGGATCGGAGACCACATTCATACAATTAATGCCACGAAGCACTACTTTCTCCCCATCCGGAGCATGTAGAAACCGACCGCTGACATAAAAATTTTTTCGTTCAGCCTTCACTATTCTGGTATTCGCAACACAGCTGTAAAAAAGAATCAAGGAAAGGATCGTCATTCTAAAAACATCCAGCTTCATTCTTTAGAATTTAAATAATTAATTCTTTCTATACAAGGTTGCTACACTATTCGCAGGTAAGAGTATAACGTCCGCACTGTTTACGACTCCAATATCTTTAGCATTCTCATCAACTGCGGTAACATACATAGTCATTTGCGCAGGCAAATTTGCACCGGATAATCTTACTGGCTTGCCAGAGGTGGCATCGTTAATTAAAATAATGGTAGTGGAATTTTCTGGGCCATGTTGAAATACCAACGGGTATACGTTGCTGCCATCGGGCGCAACGGCATCAGCACGAATGGCACCCGGGCGTATATATTTATAAAAATTTTTAGAAACATAATACCGTTTACTCTTTTCGCCCGACGAGCTCATTAAGGAATATGCGTCGAGTGTGGTAGTACTCAGCGACCAATGCACCCACGCGGAAATATTCCCATACTTTATTGCAGTGTACATAGCTTTGGCTAATTTAATCGCCCCGGCATGCGTATTGTCAAAACCCGACGTTTCTGTCATCCATAATGGTTTGCCGTAAGGTGATCCCCAGGCATACATCGTTTGCCATGTTTGAGCACTGGTAGATGCCGCAGTAACACCATCCAGATCATAACCATGAACGGCAATAATATCCGCATATCCGCGGGCTATGGGATCATCCAGTGTTGGCTTGGTCATTTTCTCAATTCCCTGCAGCCAGCCAACATCCTCCGGCAGAAATAATTTAGTGGAAAGCCCCTCATCTACCAATCTTTTTCCTACCACCTTCATTACATCTCTCAATGCATTTCCATCATAAACGCAGGAGGCATAAAATTGCGAGAACCTTGGTTCGTTTTGAATGCTCAATGCATAAATATCAATGCCTGTTTCATTCTTAATAATTTTTATATACGCCACACAACGCTCGGCAAATTCGTTGTACATGTCTGTTCGCAATTGGTTAGTACCTGGGGTGGGAGCGGTGGTATAGGCAGGCGCACTATTGGTGCTTTGCGTGCCATTACCAACCAGATTATTATCTTTCATCCAGGTTGAAGGACTCCAGATAGACACTATCAATTTTTGCAAACCCATAGCTTTCATTTTTCTTAAATGATCTAAATGATCGCTCACGGTCTCATCGTGACCGGCGGGTTTGGTAGTGATATTAAATTTTGTGAGTTCGGTCACGAAGGGATCGTTGTTCTCGTTGACTGCTTCAAACGCGGACGGTATATTATCCCGAAGAATCGTTAAACCCATGTCGTTTATCAAAGTATTTACAAAATCGTCGCTTGTATAAGGTCCCGGAGCCCAATATTCTTTCATTGCCCCAAAACCACCGAAACCTTCCATGGTTTGAAACCTTTTTGTGAGGTCAATAGCAACTTCTACTGTTTGTGTGCTGATGGATACGGTTACCTCTTTTGGTAAGGATTTACCATCACTCACTTTTACTTTCACCAAATAATCTTTCCCCGGACCATAATCGAAAGTCTCCTCGGCGCGTCCTGTCCTTACCGTTCCTTCACCAAAATCCCATGTGAAATTCAGGGGATCAAGTTCCTGGTCTGTAGCGGTTACAATAAATTTATAGCTAAATGGATTTACTTTAATTAAACTGGCTGTCATAAAAGCCATCGGACTTTTATTGGAGGTGCTGCCACTGCTTTGTTTTTTTGAGCAGGCAACAATTACAAGGTAGCAAGCAGCTAAAAAAAAATAAAGCTTCATCCTAATCAATTTTGTCAGGTTCCCTGGTTGTATTCAATAAAATTCGGGGACTTACAATGATCGTTCCATGAGTTTGAAAAATGTTTCATTGTACAATTTCAAAAGTTACCATTTTAATCTCTATGGAAGTTGCAGGGGTTAAAGGGCTATATAATTTACAAAACCCCGCATCAATCTTATAAGAAAGCTCCCCATACAGAGGAGCTTCCAGGTGGATTGATCTTCATTAAATAAAAAGTTTTAGTAACCGGTATTTTGTGAAATATTCGGGTTAACGTCAATCTCACTTGTCGGTATAGGAAAATTTAAATGTTTAGGCGCATCGAATGATACCGTAGTTAAGTTTGAATTAAAAAATGTATTATTTAAAGTAATAATTCCCTGCAAGTGCCATCTCCTCAGATCAAACCATCTTTGGCCTTCACCGGCTAATTCTCTTAACCGCTCATCCATGATCCATTGCATGATTGTAGTTTTATTAGTTTCTGTTGTAGAGAAATTAGCTGGTTCTATACCGACGGGAGCCATAGCCCTTGCACGTGTTCTTACATCGTTTATAAACCCAATGGCTTGCGCAGTTGAACCACCAGATTGTAATACAGCCTCAGCTTTTAGCAACAATACGTCGGCAAATCGCAAAATGCGGTAATTATTAATGGAAGCAACGCTTGAAGGAGATAATTTATCGCGTTTCGCATATTTAAGTACTGTTCTGTCTGCCGCAATAAATGAACCTGCTATACGAGGATCAAGAACATTAAAGGCTGATACCACTTTAGGCGTTACAAAGTAACGTGATCTGCCTTGCGTACCGTTACCACAGTTACAATAAAATGCCCAATAAATAGATAAAGCGCCTACTGCATTGTCAAAATCATTATCTAACCAAACATTATCAAAGCCAAATGCCTGGCCTGCCTGAAATTCGAACAGTGATTCTGCATTATTTTCAGTATCAAATGCAAAGTTATCATCAAAATTAGCTACCAGTTGAGCGCCAGTAATCTTGTTTAAGGCTGTTAAAGCCGCGGTATAATCCGCAGCGGTTTTAGTGGCAGAAGCCCTAAAAATAAGTGCTTTGCCCAACATTCCATTGGCTGAATTTATAGTAACACGACCCCTGTTGGTAGGATCCCATGTTGACGGCAACAAAGTTGCGGCTTCAGTGAAATCTTTAATTGCCTGGTCGAGTAACTGCGTACCTGTTGTACCCGGAGGAGTAAATTGGGCGGGCGTTGTAACACGATCAACAACCAGTGGAGAGGTACCGAAAAAATTCCACAAATTGTAATACGCATACCCTCTTAAAAAGAGCGCTTCCCCTTTATGACTTTTATCGAGATTAGCAGTTTTATAAATGCCACTTTTTACCTCATCTATTTTTTGAATAACGAGAGTGGCCCTGTTGATCAGTTGATAGTGTCTTCCGTAGAGGTAGTTTAACCTCCCATTACTTGGCTGAAGATTGCTGAAAATCTCGAATTCTTCATTACTTTGATTTGTGGTGATATCATCCCCCGGTAATAAAAACGGTGTTATGGTTGAGTTTCCTGGTCCGGTATTGTACCAGAAGAAATCGCTCAACTTTGAATAAACTCCTAACACACTTTTGGTAAAATCATCCTCAGTGAGAAAATAAGATTGCTCAGTAGGACCATGCGGCAGAAGATCCAGGCTTGATCTTTTGCAGCTATTGATGGTGATACTCGTGCAAATTACCAACGTGATCAGGGATAATTTAAAAATAAATTTTTTCATTTGTATAATAATTATGTCAATTAAAAAGTTGCATGAATACCCAATAAAAATTGCCGCGTAAGTGGTACCCCATCTGTTTCGGGATCGAGTCCTGTCCAATCCGTCACAGTAAACAAGTTAATTCCGCTGCCATAAATTCTTATATTCTGAATAAATCCGGTTTTACCCAATAGTGTTTTTGGCACAGAATATCCAATTTGCAGATTTCTCAATCGAAAGTATCCGGCATTTTCAACATACCTGCTCGAGAATCTGTTGGCTGATGCGGGATCATTATATACCGCCCTTGGCATAGTGGTAGATGGATTTGTTGGAGTCCAGCGGTTAAGTGTAGTTGTTAGCTGATTGGCTAAACCACCCATTCCTTCCAACCCGGCTCTAGTGCCATTAAATTTCTGCAAGTCTCCTACCCCCTGAAAAAATAAACTAAGATCCACTCCCTTCCAGTTAGCGCCGAAACTTAAACCATAGTAAAAGCCAGCGATTGACTTGCCCAAATAGGTACGGTCAGCACCATTAATTAAGCTATCTGGGTTCACGCTATACAGTTGTTTTGGTTGAGTTGGATTTCCATACACATCAACGAAATACATATCTCCCGGTTTATAGACATACCCCTGTGTTGGGTTTGTTTTATTTTGACCAATATTTCCATCTGCGGTTCTTGCTCTCCAGGCATCAATTTCTGCTTGTGTCTGGAAAATCCCCCCGACTTCATAACCCCACAAATAAAACATTGAATATCCTTCTTCTACTCGACCACCTTCCCCTCCAAAGGGAGTCTTGTCATTAAGTTTTACGACCCTGTTCTTAACAGTAGTAAAATTTCCTGATACATTAAAATCAACAGGTCCAATTTTTTTATTATAGCCAAGCTGTAATTCAATTCCGGAATTTTTAACTTCCGCAACGTTCAGATCAGCTGCATTTTGAATACCAGTGTTTGGAGGTAAGGATACAGCCTGAATAATATCAAAAGTGGTCTTGTCATAATATTCGGCGGTAAAGGAGACGCTATTGTTAAACAATTGTGCGTCAAATCCTACATTAGTAGTTCTTAATTTCTCCCATGTTATGGTTGTATTGGCAAAATCCGGAAGACGGGCAGCCTGAACTTGTGTACCTACCCCATTCCCTGGACCGGAACCCAAAGGATAGTCTGCACTAAGCGAAACCCCGGATAAAAATTGATAATACCTGGCCGAATTCACATTCCCTAACCTGCCCGATCCACCTCTCAATTTGAGATCGTTAATGAAATTGGTCTTGGGGAAAAAATTTTCCTCACTGATGCGCCACGCCACTGCAAAAGAATGAAAGTTGTCCCATTTATATCCTGGAGCCAGCCTGGATGATCCATCACGGCGTAAAGTGCCATCCAGATAATATTTATCTTTAAACTTATAACTTATCCTTCCATAATACCCAAGTAGTGCATCTTCCTGTAATATTCCTGCAAACCCTTGTGTAAACGGTGGTTGATTGGATATTCCTCTGTATTGATAATCAGAAAAATTAACCCGCCCGCTTAAATCGGAAACAAGCCATTGGCCAAATTGGTCTGAAGCTCCCAGAAGGATGTCAACATTATGATCTGAGAAAAACGTATGATTATAGTTAAGCGTTAATTCTTTATTTAAATTCGAAGTGGTTCCACGTCTTTCGCCATAACTGCCCTTTGCCTGGCCGTTTTGATTGGCGTAGGGGTTTCCAGCGGTTTGTGAAAAGCGCCATTGTTCTAAATCGGTCCATGATTTTCTTAGGTTCATGTACCAGTCGCCTCCCAACATGCCTTTCAATTTTAATCCAGGTATGATTTCAATTTGCACATATGCATTACCGATTGCCCGCATTAAATCATATCGATTGTCACTCAAGGACTGAAAAGCTAACATATTGAAACGTGTATTCTGACCCCATAGCAATCTGGGATCTCCCGGTGCAAAATTAAAAGCTGGTCCGGCATCTAATTTTGAGGGGTCAAAAGCTGCATTAGGCACAAAACTGCCACTACTGGCCGGAGCGAATCCCGTTGGATCATTGGGATCAAAGATTGGTTGAAAAGGAATGGAGGATGCCATTGTTGGTAAATCAGCAGCGGTATTTACCAGTGCATTTTCCTGAACAAGCCGAAGTGTTATACCGGCAGAAATCACCTTTGAAATTCTAGAATCAATGTTAGCAGCAAATGAATAGCGTTTCAGATCGTTTGCTTTTAATGGACTTTCCTGTTTGGTATAACCAGCCGACACAAAATAAGTAAGCGATTCGCTGCCGCCGCTAATGCGTACGCTAACATCCTGAAGTGCCGCGTTCTTGTTCAGTTGATTGTCTTGCCAGTCCGTAGTGGAGTTGTTGCCCCCATATAAAGCATTGGTAGCATCGTAACGAGGACCGTATTTTTGTTCAAAGGTAGTATTGGCATCCGGGTTGGCAGTGTATGCTTCTTTTACTAAAGCATAATATTGTGCTGTATTTAAAACAGAGTATGTTTTACGGACATTCTGAACGCCCATAGACGAACTAATTTCCACTTTCGGGCGGCCTCTACCTCTCTTGGTGGTAACAATAATTACGCCGTTAGAAGCACGGACTCCATAGATGGCTGCCGCCGACGCATCCTTCAACACTGAAATAGACTCAATATCCTGCGGATTGATCATTGAGAAAATATTTATCGGAGAACGTATATCACCTATCGCTCCACCAGTAGTACCGGATCCTCCCTCATACAGTGGAACTCCGTCTATCACATATAAAGGCTCTGCATTTCCAAATGTATTAACCCCCCGGATTCGGACTGTTGCTCTTGCCTGTGGATCACCGCCACCTGCACTAACAAAAACCCCGGCTGCCCTTCCTTGTAAAGCAAATTCAGGAGAGATAGCTGTAATCTTCTCAATGTCTCTGGCACCAACCGAAGAAACGGCTCCCGTTACGTCTTTTCTCTGGCGTTGTCCATAACCTATAACTATAACTTCATTAAGCTGGGCATTCTTGCTTGAGAGAGCGATATTCATCATAGAATTATCGCCTACTGTTAATTCCTGTGTGAGATAATTGACAGCGCTAATTACCAACACATTACCCCGGGAAGCCGCAATGGAAAAATTGCCATTAACATCTGTAATAGTGCCCCTGGTGGCTCCTTTTACCGTAACATTTATACCTGGCAAGCCCACGTTAGAAAGACTATCGGTTACTCTTCCGCGTAGAGTTTGTTGAGCGATCAAGAAGGTAGTCGAGGAAAGAAACAAAAAAACAGTGAACACATACCTGTAGCAAAAAGAAACGGCAGTTAAGTTTCGATTCATAGCAAATCGTTTGAGTTTACGTTCAATTTTCTAGTAAGGAATAAGTAGACTTTTCTAATCTAAAGGAAAAGTAAAAACAAAAAAAGAATGACGTGTCATTAAGTATCCTTGTCTCAATTAGACTTTCATCTGGATATCTCCTTTCAAAGAATAGTAAACAGTTTTCTGAATTCCGGGTATTTTCAAAGCGTGATACAAGGCAATGGCAGCTTATTGCCTTATTGTAGTTATTAAGATAAATAACCTTGTGCAAATAAGGTTAGTGAATGATTGTAGTCACGTTTTTAGATATTATTTTTGAAAAGCTTACATTGTAAGTAACACATAGTTGGCGGTGTAAGAAAATGCAGAAACTCAAAAAGCATCGCAGTAAATACCGTCATGAAAATTCTTTATGTCATAAAGATTACTAAGAAAAATTATTGAGCCAAATCACCATTTCATTAGCGAATGCTTAAAATACGCACAATAAAAAAAATACATCTACCGGTTTGTATAATGCTGTTACTCTTTTGTATTTCCTGCCAGCAATCGAATACATTGTTTAAAAATATTTCATCTTTTCATTCCAATATAAAGTTCAATAATGAAGTCGTTGAAAACGATTCAATCAACCCCCTGGATATGGAGTATTTGTATAATGGTGGCGGTGTCGCAATAGGTGATTTTAATAGGGATGGCCGGCCCGACTTATACTTTACGGCAAGCCAGGTCGAAAATAAAATGTATTTAAATAAAGGGGATTTTGTTTTTGAAGATATCACAACAACTGCAAAGGTGAATGGAGAAGGACGCTGGTGTAACGGCGCTTCTGTAGTTGATATCAATAATGATGGCCTGGATGATATTTATGTTTGCGCCTCAGTAAAAAAAGATCCTTTGCAAAGAACAAATCTTTTTTATATAAACCAGGGAAATAACAAAGACAATATCCCCGTCTTCAGGGAAATGGCAAAAGAATTTAATCTGGCCGATACTGGCTATTCGGTACATGCTGCTTTTTTCGATTATGACCGTGATGGCGACCTTGATGTGTACATCGCTACCACATCACTCGCCCAAAGAAATGCTACTCGTTTTGACGGCCATCAAGAGGACCAAAAGCATAAATTATCTGATAAATTATACCGCAACGAAGGCAGCGATTCTTTAGGGCATCCATTTTTTAAAGATGTTTCTAAGGAAGCCGGAATAGAAGATTATGGATATGCACTGGGTATCGCCATTGCTGACGTGAATAATGACGGATGGAAAGATATATATGTAACGAACGATTTTTACAGCAGTGACCTGCTTTACATCAACAATGGAAACGGGACTTTCACCGATGAGGTGAAAAAATGTTTTAAACATACTTCTCAAAATGCTATGGGAAATGATATTGCAGACATAAACAATGATGGATTGCAGGATATAATTGCAGTTGACATGAATCCGGAAGATAATTTTCGAAAGAAAAAGAATATGGGAGCGGGAAATTATTTTGTGTACCAATCTATGATCAGTAATGAATTGATGTTACAATACGTGCGGAACACCTTACAACTAAACAATGGCTTAGTAAAAATAGACAGTGGAAAAAAATGGCTACCCTCGTTTAGTGATATCTCATTTTACGCAGGTGTGGCCCAAACCGACTGGAGCTGGAATACGTCTTTAGCAGATTTTGACAACGATGGCTTCAAAGACCTGATCATCACGAATGGTTATCCGAAAGATGTTACTGACCACGACTTTGCGGCGTTTCGAAAAAATTCATCCCAACTAATTCCAAAAAAGAAATTACTGGAACAGATCCCGCAAATCAAAATACCTAATTATGCTTACAGAAATACCGGGCATTTACAGTTTGAAAATGTAACAAAGGACTGGGGTTTCGCGAAACCTTGCTTCTCCACAGGAGCGATTTACGCGGATTTGGATGGAGATGGTGATTTGGACTATGTAATTAATAATATTAATGATGAAGCCCTGGTTTATAAAAACACGCTGGTAAAATCCAACAAAAATAATTATTTAAATATTTCTTTTAAAGGCAATAGTAAAAATAAGAACGGAATCGGAGCAGTTGCACAACTTTTTTATAAAGGACAACAACAAATTTTTGAGAACTCTCCTTATAGGGGTTACCTCTCTTCAGTAAGTAACGGCCTGCATTTCGGACTAGGTTCCCATGCAATAATCGATACTTTATTAATTACCTGGCCTGATGGAAAACACCAACTATTAATTAACCTTACTGTAAATCAAAACTTAAAGGTTAATTATAGCGATGCGAAAAATTTGGTTCCGGATAGCATCAAAAAGGAGGAATCCATTTTTGTTGATATTACTCACCAATCGGGCCTTAAATTCATGCACCAGGAATTTGATTATATTGATTTCGACAAACAAACACTATTGCCACGGCGGTTTTCACAGTATGGTCCTTCCATTGCTGCAGGCGATGTGGACGGAAATGGTCTTGATGATATTTTTTTAGGAGCTTCAGGAGGCAATAATGCATATTATTTTTTGCAGGATGGCAATGGAGAATTTCGGGAGAAAATGTTAACTCCTCCATCAGGAAAGGATGTTCGCTTTCCGGAAATGATGGGGGTACTTTTATTCGACGCAGATACAGATGGCGACTTAGATCTTTACGCGGCGAGTGGGAGTAACGAGTTTGTTCCTAATACAAAAAGCTATCAGGACCGGTTTTATATCAATGATGGAAAAGGAAACTTTAAATATGATTCCCTTTCATTGCCAAAAAATTTAACAAGCAAAAGCTGTGTTAAGGGAGCCGACTTCGACAGGGATGGAGACCTGGACCTCTTTGTAGGTGGCAGAATCAACCCAAATAGATACCCCGAACCCGTCAATAGTTTTATTTATCGGAATGATACGAAAAACGGACATCCTAAATTTACTGACATTACCAATGAAGTAGCTCCATTCTTTGAAGAATTTGGATTAGTCTGTGATGCTATCTGGTCAGATTTCGACAATGATGGATGGATAGATTTGATTATTGCAGCAGAATGGATGCCGCTGCGGTTTCTCAGGAACAACAGAGGAAAATTTATTGATGTTACAGCTGCAACCGGAATTCAAAATAAAAAAGGTTGGTGGGACAGCATTGCCGGCGGCGATTTTGATAACGATGGAGATATGGATTATGTAGTCGGAAATCTTGGGTTAAATTCCTTTTTTAAGGCCTCAGAAAACCAACCCGTATCAATTTATGGAGGAGATTTTAACAAGGATGGAACTTATGATGCCATCCCCTCTTTATTCTTGCCAGATGAAAATGGTTTATATAAAGAATTCCCTGCCCATGTTCGCGATGATATGACAAAACAAATCGTGGGAATTCGAAAAAAATACAATAGCTATAAAGATTATGGAAGGGCTACCATACATGAAATTGTGCCCAATCTGCAAGCGGGCCTTGTTCTAAAAGTGAATGATTTTGCCAGCATCTATATTGAAAACAAAGGTGGTGGAATTTTCAGGGCCCAACCTTTGCCTGCCATGGCACAGTTTGCCCCGATATATGGAATCATAGCGGACGATATAAATGAAGATGGACAACTAGATCTGCTATTATCGGGAAATGATCATGGCAACGAAATTGTAAACGGGCACTATGATGCAATGAATGGTCTTATACTTTTAGGGGATGGAAATAATGGCTTCCAGCCTTTAAACCTTATGCAAAGCGGTTTATATATACCTGGCGATGGAAAGGGCTTGATACGGTTGAAGGCTGGCGACAGATACGCCATTGCTGCAACTCAGAATAAAAATGTATTAAAGATATTTGCATTAACCGCCAGTCAAAAGACTCTCAGGTTGAATAACGATGATAAAAAAGCTATTATTTATTTAAAGAACGGGAAAAAACGTGCAGTAGAAATCTATTATGGTGGATCCTTTCTTTCGCAATCATCCAGGATACTGCTTCTAAATAATTCCATGCAAAAAATTGAAATTACCAATTTAAAAGAAGAGACAAGAACGATTACACTTTAAATTCAATCATATAAATTTCCTGAAGCACATGCCTAAAATAAACGCTTTTTATGTTGGCGGCTACTATCCTGAGCAATTCTACTTCGCATACACAAACTGTCATTCTATTGTACGACGACAAAATACCAAACTCTAAACCTTATCCTGCTGAAGAAACCTGAATGTGGCTATTTTCCAGGCTCCCGCCCGTCTAAGCAGTCACTTTAATTTTTATTATTCCTCAACAACAAAAATGTTGGTATTCTTTCTCCTTTTTTGTTTCCAATTCCATTGGGTAAAACAAGGTTTCCAATAACTATATCATCGTCACCATCTGCATCTACATCGGCTGCATCCATCGTGAGCCAGTGCCCTTCACTATGTTCTTTTATCGTATGAGGAAGAAATTCAAATCCTTCTCTTCCTTCAAGTAACACAAAGGCTTCCTGTGGTTGATTTTTCCGGTCGGGGAAAAAAGAGATCGCGGCTATATCCAACTTACCATCCTTATTGAAGTCCCTTGCCATCGCTTTAAAGGCTCCATGCATCGGAAAGAAATATGCCTTCTCGAAACGATATCCACCCATATTTAAAAAAAAATAAATGCCATGATAATTCTTGAGGATGTTTGAATAATCGGCATTATCGCCACAGGTATACAGAATATCCTTATTCCCATCACTATTAAGATCCACCATTTCAAAGTAGGTTGAGCCATATACAGGCGGGAAACGCAGGAGCTCTATCCTACTAAATTTTCCGCCACCTTTATTCAGGTACAGACGGATTCCTTCGTTCGCCTGGGAAAATAAAACTATTATATCCTGTAAGCCATCATGATCCATATCCTCCACATAAGCTCTGATGGATCCAGGCAAAGGCTCCAAAATTTTTTGAATATACTGCTCATTGCCGATGTTCTGCATCCATGAAAAATTTCCGTCTTTATTGCCAAAATTACAAAGCAGGTAATCCGCAACGTTATCGGCATTTAAATCGCTGGAAATGGTTTGAACCGGACGCGCAAGGGTATCAAATAGATTTTTGGCTAGCAATTTACCGTTGCTCCCAATTGTAAAAACAGAAACAGAGCCTGTTTTCAGATCATTAGGATCCATGATGCCAATATTTGTGCATACCCCTTTCCTATCGCCTGGATTTTTCAAATCGCTTGTAAAAAACATATCCGACAAAATCCCTGAACTGAAATTGTTACTGACTTTATTTAGCCGATGATCGAAAATCTCCAGAACAGAATCCCTTCCGGCCGCATATATCCATTTATTACCTGGATCTATTTTTAGGAAGGTTGTCGTTGGAAATTCCCTGATCGATTTTTTTTCAACAATGAACCAATCCGTTAAATTCGTGATTGGTGAGCGTGATTGAGGCGGCAATTTGGCTGGGGCTTCGTCCGTATAATATTTTACTAATTGCTTCCAGTCCTCTGCGGAAATAGAAAATTCCTGGTGACTTATAATCCTGTCTGATTCCTCGAAAGGATGAAGATCCAACTGTTGCGCACCTAAAAGCTTTCCCATCGCTGGTAACACATTATTCTTCCATGTTATTTTATCAAGTAACGAAGGTTCAGGAAATAGGTGACAGTTGCTGCAATATGTTTTTGCGAGTTGTTTTCCGGACTTTACTTTTTGCATGCATCCTGCTATTACAACTATAGCAATCACAAGAAAAAATTTAATAATGGATGCATCCATAATAATAGCTCCGACTTTCCTAGCGGTCATGTGTTACTGTAATAAGATTGTGCCTGTTTCACTATCAATATATATAGTTGACTCCGGCTTTATCTCCAGCATTATTTCCTTTCCATTTCGCAGGCTGACCTTTTTGTTGCCACCTGTTTTTGAATGGATCATCAACAATCGGCCATCATCATGAAAGACATCATTCCCATCACCATAAATATGGGCGCCGGAACCCTTAAATATATGTCGGAAAACTTCAGGCTTACTAAAAAGATAAGTCGAGAACCATACGGTGTGGTCTGCAAGAACCTTTTTTGCAACTACCACTTCCTTTGTTGATTCCCTGATGCCAAGCGGTTCTGCCTTCTCATCAATGATCTGTAAAAATGGAAATATGTGCCCCGGGCTCTTTTCGTTTTTTCCCAATGGATATTCCTCACTGATGGATTGAATATTTATTAGAGCGGTATCTACGCTTAGAGCAACCTCAAAACCCGTAACATCCCTTATGAACTTAATATTGTTCTCTTTTCCGTTTGTATACCCGGGCATATAATTCCAAATAATATGCCTCCCGTTTTTAGCGACCTTTTCTTTTATGTACAATTTTTGCTGACTGCTTAAATAAAATACATTGGAAAAGACGATAGATTTATATTTTTCCAAATCCAGTTTTGCCAGGTCTTCTATATATACCTGGTCGAGCAACACGCCAGATTGGTATGCATCCACTGATTGCTGATCAAGCAAGCTGTATGAAGTAACAGGAGTATATCTGTTTTTGATATGGTAAAAGGTTTGATTACTATACACAAATAGAACATCACCTTTCCTCTGAAATGGTTGCCGGTAATTTAGGTCAAGAATCCTTTTTTGTTTATTGATGTCGGAAAGAAGAACGGTATCGTCCCACCAGCCACTACTTCTGTATGGACCGAAATCATAAAACCAGTAACCGCCTCCACGTGTGATAGCCTGTGCAAGGTTACGTCTTATAATTCCGATATCCTGCTCCCTTGTCGTAGTAAATCCAGCATTAAAGGGTCCTCCCTTGTAGGAGTTCTGATCCATTTCATCGAGCCATAATTTTTTGTGTAGGATAGTTGATTCAACTAAACCCCTTGATTGTCCTGAACCGCCAGGCTTCCTGGCACCACCCCAGTAAGACTGTGGAGCACTCAGGTAATCAATATATGGCGAGTTAAGTATCATCTCATGTTGAAGGTGTCCACCTGCTGCCTGCCTTGAAAAAGTCATAAAAAAATAATTATAGAAAACACCTATGATCAGGGGCCGCGGCCAGGACTCTTTCGCAAGCTTGCTGAAATGAATGATGTCTTCCGCAACCACATATTGCTGGCACTCATAATAATCCATCACCCGTTGTTCCAATTGCGGATTTCTGAATACACCATTTGTAGTGGTATCTCTTTCGATTTTTACGGGAACAGTAACAGACTGAAATGAAATGTTCCTGTTATTCCATGCTTTCTGCAGGGCTGTTTCGGTTTTGTATTTCTTTTTAAGCCAATTTTTGAAATACGCAACCATTGCAGACCCAGTGTCCGGATCATGTTCGGGAAATCCCCAATAATGCCATTCTCCATAAACTCCACAGCTTATATGAAGGCCAATTACAGAACTTCCCTCCACGGTTACAGAAAGCCGCTGGCAAAATTCCACCAGCTTATCAGACGCTTCTTTTCTCCATTTTAATGACGCAAGGCTTGCACGTAAGGGATGTTCAACATCACCATTCTCATTGTCATTTGGTGGACCATAGGTCCGTCTGTCTACCGGAGCATCAGCGTATTCCGTGCATTCATTTCTGTTACTTTCATTCCACCAATATGGCGCATTCACATGAATACGGATCACAACACCTGCATCAGGACAAACATTCAGAACACCTTTGATCTGTCGCTGTGCCTTGTCGATGTCAAGTTCATTTTTATTTTCGTACCAGATATCTCCGAAATAGAGGTCTACCTGGAACAGCTTGAAACCAAGCATGCAAAAGTTGTTCAGGTTTCGTGACGGCACCTCTTCCCAGCTCCAACGGGCGCCATATGCGTGTGTAAGGGAATAAAACTGTGGCGATACCGGTTGATCATTGATAAATATAGTTGGTCTGTTATTAAATTGCCTGACACTTCCTTCCAATGATTTTGATTTGCCCTGGCTATACAGCAGAAAAGGAAAATGTACAAAAAACGCAAAAAGAATTTTGATCATATGCGGTAGTCTGTGCTTGTTGCTAAACTAATCCTTAATCCATGAAGGGGTATGATGGTGTATCCTTACCAGGAATTTATAAATAAGATCTTCCTTGAAATGAATTATTTCCATGCCAGGAGCTGAGGTTTGCACCATACATAATTTACGATTATACACAAGTTTTGTAAGACCCTCAGAAAAGTATTCTACGCTTATACATGGTGATTAGCAATTCCTGCATCTCAGCCTCTTTAATAGCTTCTATGTTTTTATTTTCCTGGACAGCGTAAACAAACTTGGATTGTAACCTGAGGACTAAATAAGTTGAAAGTGAAAAATTTATCCAAGTCGTTCATCTTCATCTCAATCTAACAAAGAAGGAAATGTCCGGGAAGCCAATTCAAATCGAATACTTTTGAGGAATGTCATTGCGCTCCTCACACTATTGGCACTCATTTGCCAGCACTTCAATGATTTTTGCATAAAACTCTCTTGCCCGTTGAGGTGTACTGCCTACGCACACAACTCCCAACTTTCCATATTGCGATAGTGCCCCTATTAAATGAAACATTACACCTTCCTGTATTGTACCGTCAAAATGCAGATCGTTCATCATGGCAATATCAATCAGGTCGTGTGGAGTAAGACCGATATATTTATCGCTTTTTAGATTATCTGAAGTGAAATAATACCTGACAAGACTTCCTTTGGATATATAATATTTTCCATCATCAGCATTATATATTCCATCTGTTAAAAATTGAAGCATCAGGAACGGATGCGTAGTACCCCCTTTTCGTAGATTGATCTCAATAGCATAATGTCTCCACTCGTCGTTTTCTTTAACGGAAATAAAATCAATGGCAAACCTTCCAAGCACTCCTTTTTCCAACAATGCATCTGATACTTTCTTTCCCATATGCCCAATCTCCACTGCATATTCATCCGAGGCCGGAAATTGTGCGCCAATATAAACCTGACCGCCTTCGCCGCCTAATTCCTGGTCGTGGGTAGAAAGTACTTCGCAGACACCGGTCGGAGTGATCCTGCATTGAACAGAAGGCGATTCCTTTCTTTCGCCGTCAATAAAAGCTTCCACTATTCCTCCCATTTGCCCAAACTTGTTAAGGAACATATCATAAGAAATTTCCCCCGCCACCATTTTGAGCTTCTTACGAATATTTTCACTAATCCATTGTTTTGTATCAGCTGCATTTTCTATTCCCGAATAGGAAAAAATAGCGTTACCCTCGCCGGAAAATCCATCATTGACTTTCACTACGGCCTTACGAATTTCCGGATGCTGTTTTTTTAACTGACTTAATGAATTTATTATGTCTTCTTCAGAACTCAGGTCCTCGAAACCTGGTGGAATTATTAAACCGCATTCCCTGAAAATTTTGCGGCTGTTACTTTTACTGCCCAACTCATATAAGTCAGGATCACAGCCAAAAATGGGAATTTGTAACCGCGTGGCCAATGTTCGTTCATAAGCAGTCACATTAAAACAGGCCATGTGAGTATCATCATCCTGCGAGATAAGATCCTGAATACGTTTCATTAATCTCGGCCTCTCCAGAATTTTGCAGGTCAATGACTTTGAGGAGGAATCATGGCAACTTAACAAGGTGAGCCTGCGCAACGCATGATACCCTGTCATACCCGGAAGCATATGCAGGTAATAATCAATAATAACGGGATCAATGGTCTGGCTCGTTAAATATATTACGTTGGTACGCGGCATCCGCAGTAGCATCAGGAGGCAAAGCATCCTTTCTTCATAATGATTAATACCGTTGATTTTTGAAAGAATTTCCTCATCCATAGTGAGCGAAGGAATGACCACTACCGTTTTTGGCGCTAATTTATTGGGAAATATATGTTCAAACTGCCGGTAAAGCCTCTCTTGCAATTTTCTGAACATCATTATTTCAGCCTCTGATCCGGCTTCCGGAAAGCCACTAAAACCATTTTCTAAAAAGGAGCTATTCTTGGTTTCTACAACGGGTTTGTGCATTAAAACTTAATTTATTTATAGAATGAATGGGTTATATACGGTTCTGGCAATATCATAGGTCAGTAATAATCCTAACACGGCACTTTGTCTCCGTTGGTTTGATGGTTAGGAAAGGTAAATATTGTATCAAATATTTTGAGAAATGCCAATGCCATTATCATCAATTCAGTCATAACCCGGCTCACGCGCTGGTTGGCAGGATTTCCATTTTTATTGCGCCGTCATGTGTCCACTCCATTCTTGTAAATTTCTTCCGTAAGGTATAAAAATACCATTGAGTATAAAAAAATGCAAAAGGAAATTATCAGCTAGGGAACTTGCGGCTCTTTGGTGAAAAGAAAACAGATCGCTGATATTAAAAAGATAACGAAGAGCGGGGTACTATAAAACCATCTACTTTGAATCTACGCGATCCCTGATGAGCTAAGAAGGCCGTTTCCGTTACTTACTATATCGGTCATTTCGCCAGGGATAGGCTGTATTGGAATATCCCTGTTCTTCCCAGAATCCAAGTTTATTTTTTGTCATAAACTCAATTCGCTTTATCCATTTTGAACCTTTCCAGGCGTATAGTTGCGGTGTGATCATTCTACAGGGACCCCCGTGCTCCTTAGGTAGTGGTTGCCCATCGTAAGTATGTGCTAACAGCACATCCGGTTTTAGCGCTTCTTCCAAAGAAACATTAGTGAAATATCCATCATACCCATAACACATAATATGGGTAGCACTTTCTTCCGGAAGCACCAAGGCAGCTAAGTCCAGCAGTCGAACGCCTTTCCAATGCATATTTAGTTTTGACCAAGAAGTTACACAGTGAAAATCAGATGTATCTTCTGTTTGCGGCAAATCAAGAAACTCCTCCCAGGTTAATTGCAATGGGTTCTCGACGACACCATCTATAGTAAGCTTCCACTGGTCAAGAGAAATATGAGGTTGGTCGCCAAGATCAAGGACAGGCCATTTATTCGTCAGTGTTTGCCCTATTGGAATGCTGGGCATGCCATGGTGATTAGACGCGCCTGAACCCTGAGGTGCATCATCCGCTACAGAGGGAGTAAGCTTCATCCTGGTTTCAAACCGGGCCTTAAGTTTCATTCTCGCTTCAATAATCCTTTTGACTTTATCGGGGGAATCCATCTATTTAAATTACTAATTTCCTTTGGCATTGAGCAAGTCTTGTATATCGTCTTCAACCTGACCGTCTTTCAAGACACAAACGCATACAATCGAATGCCTTTTTCTTTCAAATATAGCTACCACACTGAATCCCAAACAAACTTCGTATCAAATTACATTAAATCAAGCCAACCTGAAAGGAAGTTATCTTAGCAGGTCCCCGCGGACAAGGAGGCCATCAATTTATACTTGAATGTGATAGCATTCGTACTATTTCCAGATCAAAACTTTCGCTTGCATTAATTTTTGTAATGCCATTGTTAATTATATTAATAAAGCATTCCGCGTCGATCAGAATATTTAAGTCCTCTGATTGAAGGATGCCTTTTGTATTAATGACAGATTGCTCCTGAACAATCAGCTTTCTTAAATTTTTTACATTAACAATAACCTGATTATTGACATACTCATCAGCATAGAGGCTTTTAATTAACAGTGCATTTTGCTTCTGGCAAACTTTAAATGCCTTTACAAACCTCGAATTGCCTTTTATCTGAATAGCCGGCTCGTCGTTTTCTACCAACGTTAATTTAAAATTACCATCAATGGTTAATTGATCAAAGGAAGTAACCGGTATAACTTTTACAATATCCGGTAAGCATGATGTTTTACTCTGCGAAATGCCTGCAGATGTGAAAATGATAAACAATCCAATGCAGATAATAATTCTCTTCATTATAAATTTTTATTTGATTTTTTAGTGACTAATGAAAACGCCCAAACTTTAAAATACTTTTAAAGGTGCTACCTGCCTGTGTTTAAAAAGCTGGCAGCTTTTCTATCTGACTAACCATAAAAATGATATGCTCCTGCATCTTCTTTATCATTTTCAATCAAGCTCCTCCATGCTATTTTAATGTTGCTGAAATCATTGCAGGATATTTTACATAACTTATATCAGGTTTATTATTATTATTTATTTGGAGTGCAAATATCTACCAGACCATCATTGCCGAGTATCACGTAAAGGAGTGATTTTATCAAATTTCTTCGACAAGTATTTGGTATAAAAAAAGAAAGAGAAATATTGATCTGAAAGGGAAAAAGAAATTCAAATGGCCTGGCAAAAAAATGTCAGTTACCAATGCTGACTTTTAAACTCATTTAGCTATTCTATTATATATAGCTTAACCAACTTTTAGTGTGCTGATGGGTTCTTTTATAGAGATCGAACCACTTGCAAAACGGATAGAGTGATATAACCAGTGCCACCCATACGAGGTAGACGACTAATAAATTAAATCCATATCCTTTTAATTGAGGGGCACGATTTACCCTGCCCGATAATATCATATCTGACCAATGATAGCCTAAAATAATCGCTCCAATCATTGCCAGGAAATGAATAAGGTAAAGATGAATGACGTAATAGAAGAATGGAACTCTGCCAAAAATGGAAACTTTTTCCGCAATCGTATTTAAGGGTTTTTCAGCCAGACTTAGAAAAATCATAGAGGATCCCACGGTTAGAAGAGTATAAAAAAAGGACGGCGGATATTTGGTAACATTCAAAAATGATAAAAGGCTAAACGCCGCATTCTTTTGCATCGACCATAGAGCCGCATCACCATATAAATTGAAGGTTCGCAGAATAATAAAAAGAGCAACCGCACCAGATCCCAGAGACAGAAGTATTTTCTTTCTCTTTACCGGATCATATTGGGGATTGTACAAAACTCCACAGCAATATCCCATCGCCATCATACCTAACCATGGCACTACCGGGTACCGAACAAAAATATTAAACCGACCAACAATAAAATCTCCAGGTTCATGCAGTAACGACCAGAGAAAAGATGCAATACCAGAACCAGGTACATGCACATTATCTAAAAGATTATGGGCGGCAATAAATAAAACAGCGGTTAAGAGGATGTATCGTCTATTCATCCAGATCATTGCAGATAAAATAATCATGCTGATACCTATGACCCAGATCACCTGCAGATTGAGCATCGGGTAGGCTGGATTGAATGTAAGGGCAAGCGAGATGATGAAAAGTTCAACAAACACCAGCCATATACCCCTCGTTAAAAGATAATACGACAATTCACTCCTGCTTCTTTTAATGCCATATAGATGAGCCGAAATACCGGCCAGAAAAACAAAAACAGGGGCACAGTAATGAGTAATAAATCTTGTGAAAAATAAGGCTATGCCAGTACTGGTAAGATCTGTCGGACTATACAGGAAAGCGTCGTAGTGGAAGTAATTACGGACATGGTCAAGAGCCATGATGATCATTACAATACCCCTCAAAACATCTATTGATTCAATGCGGGTACGATTTGATACATTGGGCGTAAAAGCAGTATCCATGGGTTTGAAGAGGATTATTTGGGAATGTCTTTTATAGGAAGGATGATAATGCGAAAGATTTCATCTATGACTTCGTTTAATTATTTGGCGCCGCGTTATCTATCCAGCAACTAATCGAGTTCTTCTGTGCAGTTGTCAGGCTCCCATTTTTGGGCATTCGTCCCGAAATGACCGCAGCCCGTATGGCTGAACGTGCACTGAATATTTGTGAATGTCTGATCAGTTCACCGGGCCCGTTATTACTTCCCGATCCATGACAACCTGAGTTAGTAGCACAGGAGGACTGGATGATTGGATTGACATCAGCCGCAAATGATCTTGCTACTACACTGCAATCCGGCAGGCCCGAACTGTCAGCGGTCGTTTTAGAACAGGCGATCATAATAAACAGAATTGTTATGATGGTCAGCGCTTTTTTCATAATAGTTGTTTTTTAAAATGGTTTTCTGCATCCTTATGAATTCTGCAAACGGCAGCTGATCCAAAAAAAAGTCTCCCGTAGAAACGGGGGACGGTCCAAATGAGAAAACTAAAAAAAGATAGAAAAGTATAAGTAAATAAATTCTTTGCAAAGCAAGCATGTATACTGACTCCGGATATAAGTGATTCTCCCTATTTTAAAATATCAACTCTCTCATTTTATAAATAGAAAATATAAATTGAAGAACCATCAACTATCGTTCTGATCACATACATCAGAACTACAACAAAAATTTCTGAACTTATGCTTCATTGTCTTTTAGCAAGCCAACCAGGGAAGAGCAATTGTTAAAAAAAAATAGTACATGCGTACACTTTCCAGATATTTTTTATAAACCATTTCCTACTTTTACATATGGAAAGACAAATTGCGTCAATTCTTAAAGTCCTCACTCTTGCAGAACGACTGAAATTTGAACTTCGACACAGCTACACTTCAAGTGGCAGACAAGAAAGCGTTGCTGAACATACCTGGAGGATGTCATTAATGGCTGTCTTAATTGAACCTTTATTAAAACAGAACGTTGACACTGCAAGACTTTTAAAAATGATAATCCTTCATGACCTGGTTGAGGCCGAAGCAAAAGACATATCTGCACTAGATGTTCTACGCAATCCTGAAATCAAAATTCAGAAGGTTGAAAATGAAAAAAAGGCGATAGAAAATTTACGCTTACTGTTGAAAGAAACAAACGGACAGGAAATTTATGACTTATTTTATGAGTTTGAAAACAAAGAGACATATGAAGCTAAGGTTGCAAACGCCTTAGACAAGTTGGAAGTTCAACTTCAACATAATCATGCAGATTTTTCAACGTGGGAAGAGATTGAATATGATATGTGTTATATGATGGATAAGCATGTTGTATTCGATGAATCATTATTTGAGTTGAAAAAGCAAATTGAAGATGATGCTGAACATAAAATGAAGCGGGGTGGGGTTGACACGGATTTGGTACGACAACGAATTGCTCAATAAAACTACCTCTACAATAACATTCAGCTATCGCTGCTGACGAAACAGGATCATTTATACCGTGATATTATTATTGGTAATACGGCATAAATGAAAACTTATTTTAATGAGCTTGATTTCATCCTAGATTTCCGGTTGTACCGGCATTATTTGCAATCCTCACCCATTTTGCAAAAGTTATCGTCAGTCACCATAGGTTTCAATGCAGCGTTTTTGTTTTGCCATTCGGCAAACGTCTTTTCTAATGCTTCTAAAAATGCTTTGCTGTCTTGCGCACCCGAAATTGACAATTTCCCATCGAAAACAAAAAATGGAACACTTGCAACGCCAACTTGTCTTAACTCATAAATGTCTTGTCGTACTTCGTCCGCATATCGGTTACTTTCTAAGACAGCCTTTACTTCGGTTGGATCTAATCCTATTTCCCGTCCTAACAGAATAAGTGTTGGGATGTCATCAATATTCCTGCCCTCTGTAAAATAGGCCTTAAATAAACTTTCTTCAGCTTCGTCATGCAATTCGTGATGTTTTGCTAGATGCGAAAACCGATTAGCATCGAAAGAATTTGCAGGAATGGCCTTGTCAAAATTATATACCAAGCCAACTTGCCTGGCGATGTTGGCAATCTGGTCGCTGGCGATTATCGCCTGCTGCAAACTCATTCCTTTATGCTCCGCCAAAAACTGATGAAGGTTTTTGTTGGGTTCTGTCTTCATGTCGGGTGCGAGTTGGAAGCTTTTCCAGGCGATTTCAATGTCATCAGCATTCCTGAATTGGGATAAGGCATCTTCAAATTTTCGCTTGCCAATATAACAAAAGGGACACACTACATCGCTCCAGATTTCCACTTTCATTTTATTTGTTTTCATATTACTGATTGTTTAATTATTTTTTTTTAATGTAGAAGTCCGGGGAAATGAGCATTGCATTTATTTTTGTCTACAGAATTTAATATTTCATCGCTTCCCTGGTGAAATACTTTTTGAGAAATGCCATCTGCCCTATCTCATAGCTTTCATGCTGAGCCAAAAAAGCTATTGTTCCCCCAAAAGTAGAATCACCAATTGGGCTTTTCCAGGGGCAATCCGCCGCAAGATGCTCTTCACCAACTGCCATCGAGGCCTCTTTCAATAATGACGTTGCTTTCTCCCATTCTATTTTAATTTCAACAACTGTTGAATATTGATATTCGGAGCTAAACGGTTTGAAATTTTCAAACATGCCGTCATAGGGATTTTTTGCAGCGGGTTTTCCCAACATAGCACATATATTATACCTGGCCCACACTGTATGTGAAGCCAACCAATTTAACGGATTGTTGTGGCCGCTGATTCGCTCTTTTGCATGCTCTTCTGTTACGCCTTCCAAAGCATTTATGAAAAGGCGGCTGTTCATGTTGAATATAAGGTCTGATTGGTAGATCGATTTTGCCATCTTTTTGATTTTAATCTGTTCTCTATTTAATGATTCTGTGTGTTGACTCATCAGTATGTGAAATCTTTTGACATGCACTAATGCGGTACCACCTGTTTACAGATTTAGTAAACCCTCGATTAAGAAAGGAGTTCAATAGTAGTTGTACATGTGAGTAATTTGTATTGGTTGCACCCCACCGCCGTTCCTTCCTGTCTGCGTCACCATACCAGTCCTTTTAACGGGTAAATCATTTTGGTAATCGTAGGTGTATACAATATCATAATCATTTGAGGTACCAGAGATTTGCTGTCTTTGTGGATTATTCCTTTGCAATTTTACCTGGGGCAAAAAAAGATAGGTATCAAAAAAATCTTCGATCAAATAAAAATCATCAACATTTGTTTTATTATCATAATTGCTAAACTTTTCCTTTTTTCCTAAACTTAATTGACCTGGCGACGTTCTAAAGTGATGATCAATCTCCGCAAGGTTGCCATCCGTGTGACAGGCGAGCTCGGATTTTTTATACAGCTCACCGTTGCTGTTACTAAAAAATTCAAACCAAAGGATTTGTACCAACTGGTTACCGCTATTATAGAAAAGCTTGTAGCAGAATTTTTTATCACCCGTACTCGCTGAAAATTCATTGATCTCCGAAACATGGTTATTGCTATAGCTGTATAAAATCGAGCTGCCGGTAATAAAATTTGTCATTTTTTTTACTCTTTTGTTTTCATATTCCACGGAGTAAATACTAAAACCTGATGCAAAGTTTATTTGTGTAACATATTTCAGGCTGTCGTAAGTAAAATGGAAATAAGGACTAGGTAACGATTGCACCACCACCTCTTTTAACAGCACAGTTCTTGCATCGTCAATAGGGGCAGGCAGATCTGGTGGTTGAAGAGCATCATTATCCTTTTTGCAGCTAATGGTTGCACCCACCACAATCGCTGCCAGGGAAATAAAATATTTTTTCATATTCATATCTTAAAAAGTTTTTCTCCTATTCAAAACTTATTTTACGGATTCGACTGTTAAATGAATCGGCTACATATATATTGTCATGTGCGTCAATTCCCAAACCACTTGGGTAAAAGAATTTTGCCGAAAGTCCATCGCCATCAGCGAAACCGGAAGTGCTTCCTGCCAATGTAGACACTACACCTTGTGGTGATATTTTCCGCACCCGATGGTTATCGGTTACGTATAAATTTCCCAGTTTGTCTATGACCAAATCAAACAACTCATAGAATTGCGCCGTACCCGCATCTCCGTCCGCATTTCCCTGAATACCGCTGCCGGCAAAGGTGGATACCTTTCCATCCGCTGTCATTTTACGAATCCGATAGTTATTTATATCCAATACAAAAAAGTTTCCGTGTTGGTCAGAGGCGATCCCGCCAGGCCGATTGAATTGGGCCGCCACTCCGTTGTCATTATGGAAACCGGCTGTACCGCTACCCGCAATTGTAGTAACCCTGCCGGTTGTACTTATTTTTCGGATGCGATTATTTCCAGCATCGGCGACATATACATTCCCAGTAGCATCGGTCATAATGCCCCAACTATTTGTGGCAAACCGGGCAGCATCGGCGTTCCCATCATTAAAACCTGGTGTTGCCATACCAGCATACGTTGACACATCCGCTGCGGGAGATATTTT
>JACMLY010000161.1 GCA_014379345.1 Chitinophagaceae bacterium | reverse complement strand
GGAGGCAATGCCTTGCTGGGATCTTTGTTCACACTTCTTATTACATACTCTTTTCCATTAGCTCCTTTTAATCTCAGGGATTTGGTTTGCATGCCACCACCCAGTTTATCGGGTGTTAAACCTCCAGCGGTGGTATCAAAGTTCAACACTTCCACATCAACGGGAGTGGCCCATTCCTTTCTGTAGTGGTGACCCAATAAAAATCGTCTAAACCCATTGGCTTTATCGTAGTAAGGATTGGCTATTACCCTGGCCTTGCCCGAATCAGAATGAATCAATTGATCAGGAGATAAATACAACCCCGAGGTCGATTTACATCCACTATATAGGATAGCGAGGAAAATACAGGTGCAAAATGTTTTCATTTTTTTAGTTTAAGGTTTAAGGTTTAAAGTTTACAGTTTAAGGTTAGTTGTTTTATAACCTTAAACTGTAAACTTTAAACCTTAAACCTTTATCCCCGAATTTAGTTCAAATTTCAATGTATTCTGAAGGAAGGATTTGCAATGAACCAGAAAATATCGTTCCAACCATTCCAATGCTTGTATATTTCATACATGTCGTACTTAAAACCCATAAGGTCTTTGTAAACCTGCTACAATTTGTAAGAATTCTTACAAGACCTTATAGGTTTTGGTAGGAGTTTGTGAACATCACATCATTTCCTTTATTGCGTCTTCAGCAGCTGATATTGTTTGATTTAAATCATCTATGGTAAGTGCATTGCTTATAAACCAGGTCTCAAATGCAGAAGGGGGCAGGTACACACCTCGTTGTAACATTGCATGGAAGAATTTTTTGAATATTTCATTATTTGCCGCGGCCGCGCTGGTGAAATCTGTTACTGCATGCCTGCTGAAATGAATGCTGACCATAGACCCGATCCTGTTTATTGTGTAGTCGGTGCCATACTCTTTCAAAACAGCATTCAGCCCATTATGCAGATAGCTCGTTTTTTCTTCCAGTTCAGTATAAATTGCCGGATTTTCTTTCAAAGCTTGCAAGAGTGTAAATCCTGCAATCAGGGCAACAGGGTTACCGCTGAGCGTACCTGCCTGGTAAACATTTCCCAATGGTGCGATATGCTGCATGATCTCTTTCTTACCGCCAAACGCACCAACAGGCATGCCGGCCCCGATTATCTTTCCATAAGTCACCAGATCTGCTTCGATATTCAATCGTGCCTGTGCTCCGCCCGGCGACAGTCTGAATCCAGTCATCACTTCATCAAGTATAAAAATAATTTTTTCCTCATTACAGATTGTTCGGAGGGATTCCAAAAAACCGGGAGCTGGCGGTATGCAGCCCATATTTCCCGCAACCGGCTCAATGATAATGGCGGCTATCTGCGTTTTATTTTCATGAATTAATTTTTTTACGGCTTCAATATTGTTGTATGGAGCAGTTAGTGTATCGTTCGATACCCCTGTTGTTACACCAGGCACCTGTTGGATCTCCAATGTAGCAACCCCGCTACCAGCCTTTACCAGGAAGGAATCTGCATGACCGTGATAGCATCCTTCGAATTTTATGATCTTATTGCGACCGGTGTACCCCCTTGCCAAACGGATCGCACTCATACAGGCCTCCGTACCGCTATTGACCATGCGTACAAGGTCAACATTTGCAACCATGCTCTTGATCAGCTCAGCCATTTCAATTTCCAATTCGGTGGGTGTGCCAAACGAAGTGGAATCATATGCTTTCTCACGAATGGCATCTACTACGGGTTGGTAAGCATGTCCCAGGATCATAGGGCCCCATGAATTGATATAGTCGATATAACGGTTACCATCCTCATCAAATAGATACGCGCCTTTGGCACGTTTGATAAAGATTGGTGTGCCACCAACACTTTTGAATGCACGAACGGGAGAATTAACTCCACCCGGAATGCTTTGTTGGGCGCGATTGAATAACTCTATACTTTTTGTGATCATGTGATATTTCTACATTATGAGTGTGATTATCCATCTTTTACATCAAGATACGTGTCGGCTTAGTACATCCCTACGAGATGTCTTCAAGCTAGAATGGATGGCAACCGATAGTTTATCCTTACAGGATAGCAAACAACCAACAATCAATCTTCATGTTTTTATGTCCGTTTAGGAGGTTGTTGACGAAAACACCAACAACGGGTATTAATTGATATTGCATCCCTACGGGATTTTCTCAGGTTCAAATTTATTACCAATATTTAATTCCTATCATATACAGCCGCCTCACCGGCTAACCTTAACTTAATGGCATTGCCCTTTAGGGATGAATTCTTAACTTAAAAATTTCTTTACCGATGGTTTACTTCCCTTCGGGATAGTAAAGAATCATCACTAATTTGCCTCAAACCTTAAACCTTAAACCTTAACCTCTTAACCCAACAACCTCGCCGCATCTTTCGCAAAATAAGTAGCAATAAGATCAGCCCCGGCTCTTTTGATTGATGTAAGGCATTCTATGATCGCTTTATCTTCCTGCAGCCAGCCTTTTTCCGCTGCCGCTTTGATCATTGCATATTCTCCGCTTACATGATAAGCACTTACCGGAATTTCAACGGCATTTTTTACTTCGCGAATAATATCAAGATAAGCCATGGCAGGTTTCACCATCACTATATCCGCGCCCTCTTCTATATCCATAATGGTTTCCCTGATCGCTTCCAGGCGATTGGCGTAATTCATCTGGTAAGTTTTTTTATCGCCGAAGCCTGGTGCGCTATCCAATGCATCGCGGAATGGACCATAAAAACACGATGCATATTTGGCACTATAACTCATGATGCCAGTATTGGTAAATCCATTTTGTTCCAGGGCCACGCGGATGGCCCCGATCCGGCCATCCATCATATCACTGGGCGCCACGAAATCGGCGCCGGCCGCCGCATGGCTCACGCTCATCTTTGCCAATACTTCTACGGTTATATCATTCACAATTTCTGTACCTTCCACGATGCCATCGTGACCAAAAGAAGAAAACGGATCAAGCGCCACATCAGTCATCACAATCATTTCAGGACATGCATCCTTAATAGCGCGGATGCTTCGCTGCATTAGTCCCTGCGGATTCAATGCTTCTGTTCCTTTATTGTCCTTTAGCTCATCTCTGCATTTAATAAAAAGCAGAACACTTTTTAATCCCATCTTCCATAATTCCTGCACCTCACTCACGGTAATATCCAGGCTATTTCTAAAATATCCAGGCATTGACAAAATCGGATCCTTCACATTTTTACCTTCATCAATAAAAAGCGGAACAATAAAATCAGCAGGCGTTAAAATTGTTTCAGCAACCATCGAACGGATGGCCGGTGATTTACGAAGTATCCTATTTCTGCGGATCATACGATTGGGTGTTTAATTCTTCGGGTGTTGACGGTTGACCGTTGTCGGTCGACCGTCAACGGAAATACAAAAGCAATAAAAGTACTTTTCTTTACTGTGGACGGTCGACGGTCGTCTATTCCCTAACCCATCGCCCCGGCTTCAACATTTCAATTGTTTCTTCTTCACGGCTGCCTGGTTCGGGCCGATGATTGTATTCCCATCTCGCACGTGGCGGCAAGCTCATGAGAATAGATTCAGTACGGCCATTTGTTTTTAAGCCAAACAAGGTACCCCGGTCGTGAATCAAATTAAATTCAACATACCGGCCCCTCCTTATCTCCTGCCAGCGGATTTCTTTTTCTCCATAGTCAAGATCTTTTCTTTTCTCAACAATGGGAATATAAGCAGGTAGAAAAGCATTGCCATTCGCTTCCTGAAATGCCAATAAGTTGCCGGCGTCTTCTTCGCTCTCCGGACGAAGATAATCATAGAACACGCCCCCAATTCCCCTGGCTTCATTGTTGCGATGCTTATTTACAAAGTACTCATCACAATGCTGCTTGCATTTCGGGTACCAATGCCGCCCAAAGGGATCCATGGCATTTTTAAGTGTAGTGTGAAAATGCTCACCATCTTCACGAAAAATATAATAGGGTGTAAGATCGGATCCTCCACCAAACCAGCTGTCTGTCTTTTCAGAAGCACTATTGTATAATTCGAAGTAACGCCAGTTTGCATGAACTGTAGGAACATAAGGATTTAAAGGATGGATGACAAGGGATAAACCGCATGCGAAAAACTGACTCTCTCCCACCCCGAAGGCTTGTTGCATGGCCTCCGGTAATTTTCCGAAAACCGCTGAAGTATTGACCCCTGCTTTTTCGAAAACATTTCCTTCTGCAATCACGCACGACACCCCACCACCTCCTTCAGGTCTTACCCAATCATCGTTGACGAATACGGCTTTCCCATCTACCAGTTCCAGGGATCTGCAAATGGAGAACTGCAGGTCAAGTATGTATTGATGAAATGAGTCTTTAATATCCATTGAACGGGTGAATCTTTCTTTTTTAAGCAGTCTCCAGCGAATATTCCTTTACCGCTTCCACAAATGCTTTTGCATTCTCCACGGGAACATTCGGCAAAATGCCATGGCCCAGGTTTGCAATATATCGATGGGTTCCAAAAGCATCGATCATCTCTCTGACAGCTTTTTTTATTTCAGGTATAGGCGATAATAACCTGGAAGGATCAAAATTTCCCTGGAGAGTAATATCATTACCGGCAAATTTTCTCGCCAGTGCAGGAGTAATACACCAATCGATGCCAGCACCATTTGCACCGGTTCCTGCCATGCTTTCCAACGCAAACCAGGCGCCTTTGGCGAATATGATGGTGAGACAATCACCCTTTAAAGCATCAATGATCTGTCTGATATAACGCATCGAAAATTCTTCAAAATCTTTCGGACTTAATAGCCCTCCCCATGAATCAAAAACCTGCACCACATCAGCACCGGCCCTTGCCTGGCCTTTACAGTATGCAATGGTGGTATCAGTGATCATCTGCAATAACTGGTGCGCCAGTGCGGGCTGACTGAAACAGAATGCCTTTGCTTCGTCAAATGTTTTAGATCCCTTTCCCTGCACCATGTAGCACAGTAAAGTCCACGGCGCTCCCGCAAAACCAATTAACGGAACACGGCCCGCCAGGGTTTTTTTTGTGAGCGTCAGAGCTTCGAATACATATCCCAATTTTTCATTCACATCAGGTAAATACAATTTCTGTAAATCATTTTTATTTTGAATAGGCTCCGGTAACAAGGGGCCTTTACCTTCGATCATCTGCACTTCCATCCCCATTGCCTGGGGAACCACGAGAATATCGGAAAAAATAATAGCTGCATCTACACCCACCTGCTCTACCGGTTGAATCGTGATCTCGGTAGCAAGCCGCGGATTCTGGCATCTTTCAAAAAAAGAATATTTTTCCTTCAATTTGATATAATCCGGCAGATAACGCCCGGCCTGCCGCATCATCCACACCGGTGGTCGCTCAACAGTTTCTCCCCGTAGTGCCCTTAATAACAAATCATTTTTCAAAGCATCTATCATCATTTCTTCAATTTTTAGTCGATATTCTTTGTTGTTCTAATGACTGAAAATACGCGATCATGGTATTCACCAGGCTCTCTTTACCCGCCTCTTCGCCAATAACAATGGTATTGTCACTATGTGTTCGGATGGCAGCTGCCGTTGTTTCACCAATGGCAAAAAGAACAGTTTGGTCATCAGTACTATTGTTCAAAAAAAAACTTGTCACAGCACTTGGACTAAAAAACAAAATACCATGGTAGTGCCGATCTATCTTATTATTTACTGCAATCGTTTGATAAACGGTTAGTTCCTCGATATGAATCTTGTTATGAGATAATATGTCGGGCAATTCGTCCCTTCTCTGATCTCCACAAAAAAAAACGGCATCGCGAATAGTACCTGCTTTTGTGATGGTGTTGGCCAAGGCTGAAGCACTACCGGCAAAACCAACGATAGCTTCTTCACCAAAATATTGTACAAGTGTGCCGCGTGTTGTGTTACCAATACAATAGAAAGTCCATTGAGGTTTAACTCCATTCAGTTCTTTGATGACCGCTTCTGCCGCATTCATGCTCGTAATTATGGCTGTGATGGATTGCAATGAAAACTGATGAATACGATCGGTGAGTTCGGCCGAAACGATCTGTTCCGTTTTAATAAAGGGTATAATATCTACATGGTAGCCATTTTTTTCCACTATGCCAATCAGTTGCTGGCTTAAAGGCCGTGTACATAATATCGGAATTTTATTGCGCATGCCTGACCCTCTCCGCAATCTGCTGTCCTCCGTTGGATAATAATTCAAGCGCCGCTTCCCTTCCTATATTGAGTGCATCCGCAATAGGGATTTTTTTTTCCGTTTCAACTTTTTCAGTACCGTCTAATGAAAGTATATTGCCGGTAAAGATCAATGTTCCGTTATCGATAACAGCCAACGCGCTGATCGGTGTTGAACAACCACCAAGCAATGTTCGCAGAAAATCCCGTTCAATTTTGGTACACAAGGCGGTATCAGTATCATTGCATGGCTGGCAACTTTCAAAGCTGAATTGATCATCATGCCTGCACACGATCATGATGGCACCCTGTGCAGGAGCTGGCAACATCCATGAAAGTTCTACACTGTTTTCCGGGCGAAGGCCGATGCGCTCGAGGCCGGCCTGGGCAAATATGGCGGCGTCCCATTCTTCATCCTGCAATTTTTGAAGACGCGTATTTATGTTTCCACGAAGATTATGCACCTGGTGTGCAGGAAACCAATGAAGCCATTGTGCCTTTCGACGAATGCTGCTGGTGGCCAACTGACCGATATAGCCTTCCTTGTACAATTTTTCCAATGGTGTCTTGTACACCAGCAGGTCATTCACCGGACCTCTTTTTAATACGCCAGCTTGTATAACTCCCTGTGGTAATTGTGTAGGTACATCCTTCATTGAATGAACGGCAATATCAATCTGGTTGTTTAGTAATGCCGTATCAAGACTTCTCGTGAAAATGCCCTGTACACCCATTTCATATAGAGGTGTTTTTGTATCAGTATCACCTTCACTTTTAATATATACCAACTCTGCCTGCAACCCACCACTGATGAGTTGATCCATCACCTGGGTCGCCTGCCAGACTGCAAGCTGACTTTCCCTGGTTCCTATCCTGATCATTTTCGACATCGATGATAGATTTACCCCGTAGTAAGAAATTCGTTGATCGCCTCAATATAATAGCAACCGTATTGATTCTGACGACGCATTTTTACTGCCATCCCATTCAGTACTTTCTGAATATTGTGGTGATGATTAGCGTTATTGAGAGACACGGAATAAAACCGTTCTAAGTAAACCGGATCCGTATGGATTTCCTGCAACTTCAGTTTTACTGCCTTCAATACCGGCACATGCTTACGCATATGATGCCATTGCATAAATTCCACCAATTGTTCATTGATAATAGCTTTTACGGCAGGGATCTCTGCCTTGCGTTTTTGAAGGGTTTCATCTTTTAATTTCGACAATTCGTCAACGTTAACAAGGGTTATATTGGGCAACAAAGCTGCAGTTTGTTCCACATTGCAGGGAATAGAAAGATCAATAATCAGTTTCTCTCCCTGGTTTTCCAGTTCGGAAGCCAGGATAGCAGGTTCAATACTATTGGTAGCTACAAAAATAATGTCTGATTCTCTAATGTACTGCTGAAGTTCACTCACCGGCGCATATTTCAGTCCAAGTTCCCCGGCCAATTGAATGGCTTTGTCTTCTGTACGGTTTATCAGTGTTATATGTTTTGCCTGCAGATAGTCTACCAGATTCTTACAGGTATTCCGGCCAATCTTTCCCACACCCAGCAACAAGATCTTTTTACCGGAAATTCTTTTGACCTTTCGACGGATGAATTGAACGGCGGAAAACGATACAGAAACCGTACCGCCACTTAATGCAGTTTGATTCTTGATCATTTTAGAAGACTGTAGCACTGCATTCACCAATCGTTCCATAAATGCGCCGATGCATTGATACTGCTTTGCAAATTTTGAGGCCTGCTTTATCTGGCCAACAATTTCGTAGTCTCCCAGTATTTGAGAATCGAGCCCCGCACCTACGTGAAACAAATGAAGGATCGCCTCCTGGCCGTTTTTACTATACGCCAGTTCTTCAAAAGTTTCGCGATCTCCTTGCGTAGATGCACACAATAAGTGAATTAGCTGGCCAACATTGTTGGCAAAACCGTAGACCTCTGTTCTGTTACAGGTTGAAAGAATAAATAATTCGTGAAGCCCGATTGTTTTGGCGTTTGTCAGAATTTCAGCATACTGATCATTATTAATAGCAAATTGCCCGCGTATTGCAGCATCCGTTTTCTTATAGTTGATCCCGACAACAAAAAAATGGGCTATGTCTATTATGTTAGCTGAAGGCATATATATTTTCAAACAGACGCAAAAATACTTTCAGAACTTCCATTACAAGAATTTTTCTGTCATTACACTGTCATATTACTGATTCAACTGCATCGTATAAAGATGTTATTCGAATCTGCCAACTACCAAAAGCGGGTACACCTCACCCTGCCTTTGCCGGCAGGCGGGCCACTCCGTCCGCACCATTTGACAATCTCAGGAGAACGGTCATGTCTTTAAATCATGCTTATAAAAGTTCTATACAATAAGATTGACATCTTTACTTTTGCACTCAATTAATCAGAAAATGAATGAAACGTGGGATCGTTTTGATGAATCTTGGATCGCCAGACTCGATATCAGTAAAGGATGTGCGACGGTACCTGAATGAATTTTTAATGGACGAACGCGTAATCGATAAACCTTACCTGTTCCGCAAGATCCTGGTAAGTGGCATCATTGTTCCTTTCCGCGCACCAAAATCTGCAGAAGCATATAAATCCATTTGGACCGAAAAAGGTTCACCACTGATTGAATTTACGCGCCAGCTTCAAAATGCTTTGCAACAACAGATCAGTGAACCGATAGAGATTGCTATGCGTTACGGCAATCCTTCCGTGAAATCGGCTTATGATAACTTACAAAGTAAAATACCGGAACTGGAAGAAGTGATCGCTATTCCCCTTTATCCGCATTACGCCATGTCTTCGTATGAAACAGCTGTGGAGTATGCCAGGGAAATTCATGCAAAAAATAAATATGCGTTTAAACTGAACTTCGTTAAACCTTTTTTTAATCATCCGTATTATATCCACGCGCTGACAGAGAGCATCAGGCCATACCTTTCACAGCCTTACGATCATATATTATTCAGCTATCATGGCATTCCCGAAAGACATGTTATGAAAACGGACGGTACCGGTGTGCATTGTTTAAAAGTCAACAATTGTTGTGAGATCGATTCTCCTGCACATGCTACCTGTTACAGGCACCAGATCATCACAACCACCCGGTTGGTTGCCGAAAAATTGGAACTACCCACCGGTAAATGTAGTTTTTCATTTCAATCAAGACTTGGCAGGGATGAATGGTTAAAACCTTATACAGCCAAAAGATTTGAAGAAATGCCACAGGAAGGAATTAAGAAATTGCTCATCGTGTGCCCGGCTTTTGTTGCCGATTGCCTGGAGACACTTGAAGAAATAGCGGTCGAAGGCAGGAATAGTTTTATTCAGTCGGGTGGAGAATTACTTACCGTGATACCTTGTTTAAATACCCATCCTTTATGGGTGAAAACAATTGCAAATTGGATAAAAGAATATGAAGAAGAGGGAGAAATGGTTTGAAGTACGAAGTACGAAGTATGAGGTACGAAGTATGAGGTACGAAGTGAAGACAAATATCCAAACTCAATGCAGGATAAGAAATTCTATGTTCCTTCTATGTATCTATGTTTCTATGTGGTAAATTGACTGTAACCAGGGGATCATCAAAACTGTGCAAGAGTTTTTTACCACATAGAATCATAGAAACATAGGGAGAACATAGAGAAATTATTTTCTGAAACAGCCCTTTTTAACTATTTGAATCTTCGTACTTCGAATCCTTACTTGAAACCCAAAATATGTACAATTACATCAAGGCCTTACATATTATTTTCATAGTAACCTGGTTCAGTGGCATGTTTTATATTGTTCGATTGTTTATTTATAACACAGAGGCCGGAGAAAAGGAGACTGTTGAAAAAGAAATTCTGCGGAAGCAATTCGCTATAATGATCCGAAGATTATGGCTCGGCATCACTTGGCCCTCGGCCATCCTAACCCTTATTTTCGGTGTCTGGCTAACATTACTGCTAGGGACAATTCCCGAGTGGCTCTGGATCAAATTGATCTTTGTATTTGGTCTTTATGCATATCATTTTTCTTTGCAGTTCATTTATAGCAGGCAAATCAGAGGCATATTCAATTACACTTCACAACACTTAAGAATATGGAATGAAGTAGCAACCATTTTTCTCGTTGCCATTGTGATGCTGGTTGTGGTAAAACAAAGTATTAGCCTGGTATGGGGATTGGCAGGCATTTTATTGTTAGGCGTTATTTTACTGAGTGCGATTAAAATATACAAACACCTGCGAACGAAAAAGTGAAATGACGCTCTGTTAGCACGTATAAACTGCTGAACATTTCTGCAAGGCCTTGTTGTTCAGCTGGCATAATATTTTGATACGTGTTGGTATAATCATTCAGTATGAAAAATACTAATTTACCCGACGCCGATGATGACCCGTACAAAAAGAAAAGAAACAGCGACACAAAAAAACTGGCTGATAAATAGGACCGGTAAATAAAAACCGTTTATCTGAAGAACGATTGAAAAATTCTAAAAAAGAAAGCTTTTTTAATAAAGCTGATAAAAAGAAAACGAGAATCAATTGATAGCTTCGTCAAAAGAGATCATTGTTGAACCCCATTGTATTTTCCTTCGAGTATTAAACCAATTGCTTTGCGCAACTCACTAAGTTTATCAGGCTTGGTAAGAAAAAAAGCGGCGCCCAGTTGTTTTGTTTCTTCCATGTCCTTTTTAAGCTTGGAGGTGGTGTAAATGACAACGGGTATATCGCGTAATCTAAGATTTGATTTCAATTTGAGCAGCAATTGTTTGCCACTTAAACGTGGCATATTCAGATCGAGGAAAATATAATCAGGTAACTCCGTGGCCGGTAAATCCAGGACTCTCAATGCTTCTTCGCTATTAGATAGGCTGATACATTCAATATCCTTATTTACTTCTTTCACCGCATCACAAAATAATTCTGTGTCATCGTCGTCGTCATCCACAATCATTATTATATATGATTTGCTCATATGTTTACTATTCGTCCGGAAAAAACAAACTTACCAAAATTCAAACACCACCGGCTTCAAAATCCAATTTTATTTAAACTGCTTTATCTCGAAATTATCCAAAAAATTAGTCTGCGTCTACGATGGAGGATTAAAAAACTATTCCGGAAGAGGGGCCAAAATCAAAAGCAAGCTATTTTTAATTTTTGGCATAGGCGACTATGAAGGTGGCCGGGAACCTATTATTCAATTGCTCATGGGTCTTCGGGCAGATACAGGAGTGGCATTCGTGTATATACAGCATCTCGACCTGAACCGTGAAAGCACGCTTTCGATCATTCTTTTTTATTTCACTTCCCGAATTACAGGTAAGGAACGAGCAACCCGGCGAATTGCTCTTTTCGCGTCCTTCGTTAAATTCTATTACAAAAAACCCTTTCATTATCATATGATATTGAAAGGGTGTACCTGTTCCGGGGAAAGGGTTACTCTCCCTTATTGTTTCCCCTGCTGCCCCTCGAGGCTTCCCCGCCTTTGCGGCCAATTTCTGCCATATGTTCACGATTTGCACTAACAGCTTCACCGCCTTTTCGTCCGGCCTGCCTGGCCTCCTCTGAATTGAACTCGTGCGCAACGCCCTGCTTATGGGCCGCTCGTCCGCCTTCGCGGGCGATCTGCCTTTGTTGTTCGGGATCCATGGAAGCAAATCCCCTTTTTGAACCGTTTCCTTTACTTTCCTGCTTGTTCGGTTGCAGATTATCCTGATTGTTTGAGTCTTGTGGCATAATTAAAAGTTTAATAATTAATGGTAGTTGGATAAAGCATCATGATCAATGAAGGAATATATCAGCAGTTTTGTTTGAATATATAAACGATGATAGTTCCGTTGTTCAACCTGTGTATTGAAAAAACAATACCCTCAATATTGATACCATAAATGAGTTTTTTTTTCTCAATCTGTGTACATATTTCAATAAAATGAACCAAACAATTACATTTCCCTATCATTTGGCGCTGGAAATTCCTGATTAATAGTTATTCACACATCAAAAAAGATTAGTGGCGGCATATATAAAACTGTAATGTGAAGAATGAAGCAATTGGACCTGACAAAACACTGTTACATTGCGGTTAGGCAAAACCGTATACAATACGGAATTCTGATTGGCGAAATACAGGAAAAGATTGTAGAATAGTTATGTTTCAGGCAGATGATTTTTACGTGGAAACAAAATACG
>JACMLY010000160.1 GCA_014379345.1 Chitinophagaceae bacterium | reverse complement strand
GGTGTTATTTTAACTCCGTTGTTGGTGTTATCACCAACAACTGCGGAGAAGGAAGCGATCCGATGTGCATGAAAATTTGAACATCTCAATGGCACTTGCCCACGCTTCGTTGTTGGTGATAAAACCAACAACGGCTGCAATTAACTCCGTTGTTGGTGTTATTTTAACTCCGTTGTTGGTGTTATCACCAACAACAGCGGAGACAACGGCTGCAATTGGACCTTGTTTTAAGATAGCTCGTATTGAAAGTCTCGGAGATACATCGTTTACTCGGCATGATAGGGAGGGCAGTGGCAGAATAAGAAAATACAGTAATTACACCCATTTCTTTTATTTTTGCGCATATTTACAGGATATGAAATCGAACAAGAATCTTATTATCACATTTATACTATTGGTTATCGTTGCTTCTTTATATCGGGTGATCCCAAGACCGGTCAATTTTGCGCCACATATTGCGATGGCCCTTTTTGGAGGAGCCGTGATCAGGGATAAAAAATGGGCTTTCGCATTGCCGATTTTTTCGATGTTCCTGTCGGATCTTTTGTACCAGGTTCTCTTTAGTTATGGGATTTCCGACCGTCCGGGCTTTTACGAAGGTCAATGGCAGAATTATTTATTGTTTGCCGGAATTACGGTGATCGGTTTTTTGATCAAAAAGATCACTGTTTTAAAAGTGCTGGCTGCTTCAATTGTTGCTCCCACCGTATTCTTTATATTTTCCAATTTTGTGGTATGGGCAGGATGGCAGGGCACACGGGGATTGAACAGGCCGAAAACATTTAATGGTCTACTCATGTGTTACAACGATGCGCTTCCATTTTATGGCAATAGTGTAATGGCTTGTATTTTATTCAGCGCTATTTTCTTTGGCGGATATGTTTTATTGAAAAGAAAACAACCAACCTATGCCATACCTGAAGCATAACGCGTAGCATGCCTTTACAGGTTTGACATACCTCCATCGCCAACATAACCTGTATCTTCTAACAGATCATCTCCGTCGGCAGCAGCAGTGGCGAGTTCATCGCAGCGATTATTGAAAGCATTGTCTGCATGTCCTCTCACCCACACAAAGCGGACCGTGTGATTTTTTGCCAGCTCCGCATACTTTAACCAGAGATCCTTGTTTTTTTTTCCTCCCTTGAAGTTTGTAGCGATCCAATTCTTCAACCAGCCTTCCTGTACTGCCTTCACCACATACTGGCTGTCAGAATAGACCACGATATTCATGTTCTCTTTTTTTAATGCTTCCAAAGCGGCTATGACTGCCATCAATTCCATCCGGTTATTGGTAGTACGCTTGTAACCTCCCGATAACTCTTTTGAATGCGTACCCCATTTTAAAATAGCGCCATAACCACCCGGCCCGGGATTTCCACGCGAAGCGCCGTCTGTATAGATGATTAGTTCTTTCATGATGAAAAGCCCTGTGGGCGGTCGACCGTCGACCGCCTTCATTACACTTGTATAACTCCGGTTTTAAATTCTTCTATAACGGGATTCTGATTTGCGGCGAAAATGCCTTCTGAAATGACTGTACGCGTTTCAACGGGATCGATGATTGCATCGACCCATAAATGGGCAGCTGCATAATAAGGAGAGGTTTGTTTTTCGTACTTTCCTTTGATATCATTAAGTAATTTCTGCTCTTCAGCCGGTGTTACCAGTTTGCCTTTTGCTTTCATGGATGAAACCTGTATCTGTAATAATGTTTTTGCGGCCTGGTCTCCACCCATCACCGCGATCTTTGCAGAAGGCCATGCATAAATAAATCTTGGATCATATGCTTTGCCACACATGGCATAATTGCCGGCGCCATAAGAATTACCGATCACAATCGTTATTTTCGGTACAACGGAATTGGCTACCGCGTTTACCATTTTGGCACCGTCCTTAATTATTCCGGCATGTTCACTTCTTGAGCCAACCATGAAGCCGGTTACGTCCTGTAAAAAAACCAGAGGAATTTTCTTTTGATTACAATTCATAATGAAGCGCGCTGCTTTATCCGCACTGTCATTATAAATAACACCGCCCATTTGCATTTCACCCTTTCTGCTTTTTACGATCTTACGCTGGTTGGCAACAATTCCGACCGCCCAGCCTTCGATGCGTGCATAGCCGCAAATAATTGTTTTACCATAGTCTGCTTTAAACTGTTCCAACGAACTGGTTCCTGCCTGCATGGAACCGTCCACGATACGATCGATCACCTCGATCATATCATATGGTTTGGTGCTGTCTGCAGGAATCACACCATACAGCTCTGCAACATTCTTTGCCGGAGGCAACGATTTAACCCGATCGAATCCCGCGGTTTTTGAATGCCCTAATTTGCCAATGATGTTTTTTACCTGGTCCAGACAATCCTGTTCTGTTTTGAATTTATAGTCGGCAATGCCGGATATTTCATTATGTGTAACGGCTCCACCCAGGGTTTCATTATCTACCTCCTCACCGATCGCTGCCTTTACTAAATAGGGTCCCGCGAGATAAATGGAACCATTGCCTTCCACCATCAGGGTTTCATCACTCATGATCGGAAGATAGGCGCCTCCGGCAACACATGCGCCCAGCACGGCGGCGATCTGCGTGATGCCCATGGCACTCATTCGTGCATTGTTCCTGAAAATGCGGCCGAAATGTTCTTTATCGGGAAATATTTCATCCTGCATGGGTAGAAAAACGCCGGCGCTGTCGACCAGATAAATAATCGGCAGCCGGTTCTCCATAGAGAATTCCTGCATACGCAGGTTTTTTTTGCCTGTGATGGGAAACCATGCGCCGGCTTTTACGGTCTGGTCATTGGCAACGATCACGCATTGGCGTCCGCTCACATACCCGATCCCGGCTACTGTACCACCTGCGGGGCAGCCTCCGTATTCCTCATACATTTCCCATCCGGCAAATGCGCCGATCTCGATAAAAGGTTTGGCCTGGTCGCATAAGTAAGCGATGCGCTCTCTTGGCGTAAGTTTATTTTTCTCACGTTGTTTTTCTATTGCTTTTTTACCTCCTCCCTGGTTGATCTGGTGCAAATGCTTTTGAAGCTGTGAAAGAGATAATTTCATCACATCTTCATTACGGTTAAATTCTACGTTCATCATTCCGGCAACATTTAATCATGCAAAATAAGCCGAATTAGGAGATTGGCACCAAGCCACCTAATTTTAAAGCAGATCATATTACCCGCTATGCTTAAAAGAAAACATTTCGGATTCCTGTCGCTCGCGATCCTGGCTATCCTCATTAAGATTTTTTCGTTGTTTCCCGAGGCAGTGGAACGTTATTACTCCGACGGCTTTTATCCAATTATATCACAAACACAAAGGATCCTGATCGGGTGGATACCATTCAGTATGGGCGATATTCTTTATTTCGCAACAGCACTTTATCTTTTATTAAAAACAATCGCGTTTATAAAAAGAATGATTCGCAAAGAAATTAACAGGAGTTATCTTTTACATGTCGGTAAAAAAATACTGACTGCTGCCCTTGTCGTGTATATATTATTTAATGTGCTGTGGGGATTGAACTATAACAGGGTAGGCATCGCGAAACAGCTGGAGCTTACGCGTCAGGAGGTTTTGAGCGACGATCTGATGAATGTGATGCAGCAGATCGTTTACCGTATCAACGCATTGGATTCCCTTGCCAGGATAAACCGTTTGCCATTGACAAGGAAGAGAAACCTTTTCGAAGGATCTGTGTTTTCATATCAAACACTTGCAGAAAAAAATAGTCTTTTTACATATTCGCGGGTTTCTGTAAAACCATCTCTTTATAGTTATCTCGGCAACTATATGGGATTTACAGGCTATTACAATCCGTTTTCAGGAGAAGCACAGGTGAATACCACAGTGCCCGTTTTCATACAACCATTCACTACCTGCCACGAGATCGGCCATCAGCTCGGATATGCAAAGGAAAGCGAAGCGAATTTTGCAGGATATCTTTCTGCATCTTCTTCTACCAATCCTGCTTTCAGATACTCTGCGTATTTCGACCTCTATCTCTACGGAAGAAGATATGTTTACCTGCTCGATACAATCAAGGGCAAACAACTCGATAATCAATTGAATCCCGGAATAAGAAAAGATATCCGCGACTTAAGAGAATTTGTAAACCGTCATGCCAATCCCATTGAAAAAATAATCGATCTTCTCTACAGCCAATTTTTAAAAGCCAACGAGCAACCATCGGGGAGAGTGAGTTATAGCGAAGTTATTGTTTGGGTGATTGCGTACTATAAAAAATATGGAAGGCTTTAAGTACATTTTTTGCCACGAATTACACGAATTATCACGAATTAACTGAACAATTAATTCGTGATAATTCGTGGCAAAACATTCGGTTGTCAGAACTTGTTCTTCCACATCATGCTTTCAATCGGCTTATCGGGTTGGCCGCTGTACTTGGCATCTTTTTTCTGATTGTATTTGACCTCGATCTCTCCCTCTGCCGGGAAATAGATCAGTTGCCCGATCGGCATTTCTTTGTAAACCTTCACCGGCTGCTTTACGGAGATCTCCAGTGTCCAATGACCGCAAAAACCCACATCGCCTTTCCCCGCTGTGGCGTGAATGTCAATCCCAAGTCTCCCGGTTGATGATTTTCCTTCCAGGAAAGGAACGTGTGCGTGGGTCTCGGTATACTCATGCGTTACACCCAGGTAAAAAATATGCGGATACAATACGAATCCTTCTTCCGGGATCTCAAAGTATTCGATCTGGTTGTGTTTTTTTGAGTCCAGGATATGTTCTTTGTACGTAGCCAGCCATTTTCCCAGGTGTACATCATATGAATTACTTCCCAGGCATTCCCGGCTATAGGGTTCTATTTTGATGGTTCCTTTCTTTATTTCTTCGAGAATGCGCGTATCACTTAGGATCATATACTAAATTGTTGAACGGAAATAATTGTCGAATTTCGAATTCACGGGTTGATTATACTAATGAGCATGGCTTTATTTTATCAACATACTATTAACGGCGGAACAAAATTAGGTATCTGGCGTATTGAAGAACCGGAAGAATTCTTCCTTGAAAAAGTTCCTTTAAAAAGGGATGTCTCCCATCCTTATAAACGACTTCAACACCTTGCGGGCCGATATTTATTACCGGCATTGTTTGAGGATTTTCCACTGCAGGAAATCCTGATCGCCGATACGAACAAGCCTTTCCTCGAAGATGAGCAATACCATTTTTCGATTTCACATAGCGGTAATTTTGCCGCAGCGATTGTAAGCGATCATCAACGGGTAGGGGTAGACATCGAACTGGTGACACCCCGCATTAAGATCATCGGACCTAAGTTTTTAAACGATGCGGAAAATTTATTTTTAAAAAATTATGAGCATTTTCCGGGCCTCCATCTTGAACTCACCACCATACTCTGGAGTGCAAAAGAATCTCTTTTTAAATGGTACGGGGAAGGTAAGGTTGATTTTAAAAATCATATGCAATTAGATGGAGCCGTTAGTTTTCGTCCCAATGAATGGATCGATCTGCCCTTTCTTTTTAATAAAGACAATCCTATGCAGCTGACAGTCTCCGCCAGGATATTCGATGGGCTTGTTCTCGCCTTTGTACATTCTTAATGAGCCATATCGTCTTCATTCACATCGCTGCCTTCCAATAAAGGAATTGTATTCACCGATGAACCTGCAATGCCTTTGATGGACCCATACATGCCTGAGGTATTCAGTAACACTTTTTCCAGTTGCTTTTCGCGCTCTTTCCAGAGTTTCTCCATCTGCACCCTTTCCTTGCTAATCGATATTTTCATGGACATGAATCCTTCCACGATGGCCTCAATATGCTGACGGAATTCGATGCCTGTGAGATAATTGTAGAGCATCTGCATCTTTTCACCCTTGTTTTCTTCGGATTTCCTTGTATCCGCTATCCGGATGATTGCATTGCGCAATGCTGTGGTGAGACCGGTCACTTCTTTAAAAGAGCAGATCCAAACGCCATCACGTTCACCGAAACAATTCATGCCTTTAGGAAACGATTGGGTAACAAGTATCGCCAGGTCTGCCTGTTTGTTCCGCATATCGGTCTTTAATTTCTCTACCCATATATTATTCCAGCTTTTTGCTCTCTTGCTCTCAAAAATGATTTTGCCGCATTCGGTTCCAACTCCATTTCTAACGATCTGCATACAGTCGGCGCCCTCTACACCTTTACCAACTTCTACGATAGAATCAAAGGGAAAATGCTCACGCAATATTTCTTCCAGCAATAATTCCTGAGTTTCGCCCTGTAATTGCATGGACCCCTGTTCGGCCTTGCGTGTCATTTCTGCCGCTAATTTTTTCTGAACCTCTAACTGGCTTTCCAGTTCTCTCATTCGCAATTGAAATTCTGTTTCCCTGGCAGCAATTTTTTGCTCTTCTATTGCTCGTATATCTTCAGAAAGTTTAACCCGTTCTTCCTGCAATTTTCTTTGTATTGATATCTCCAGCTCAGCCTCTTTGTTTTTTAATTGATTTTCTTTTTGCATAAATTCCAATTCTTTCTGCCTGGCCAGTTTCAGCTTTTCTTCCTGGTCGTGATTGTTTTGTTCAAGCATCTTCAACTTATGTTCAAAGTCGGATGTAATTGATCTGGTCAATTGTTGTTGCAGGTCTGCCTCTATTTTTTGTTTTTCTTGGATGAGTTTTTGTTGAAAAAGCTCATTCTCCTTTTTCTTTTTTTCTTCAAAAATGTTCTGTTCCTGGTGAAGTTTTTTGCGCTCTTCTGTTAGGGAATTCAATGATTGTTGAAGTTTCGACGAATATTCCTTTTTAAACTTTTCTTCTATATCACCTGCGATCACTTCCTCTACATCAAAAATCTTCCCACATTCCGGACACTTTATATCAGTTGCCATTCTGTTTTTTTGCAAGTTTACGAAAATAAGAGGAACCTCATCCACCTCACCCCGGACCCCTCTCTAATGGAGAGGCGACTGAACTGCCAGAGACAATAAAATAAGTGATAAGGTCTGCACAGGTCTTCAGAACCAGGAAGATAGTTGAAGCCTCCCAATGTAGAAATGCAGGTCCTAGTATCATTATATGCATAGGTATCACGCGCAGGTACGGCAGAAAAAACATTTTGCCGATGTTCACGGCCTCAAATTGTTGCTGGCGTTTGTTGCGCATGAAAGTTAAGATAAGGTCGATGGAGAAGGCGGCTAATCCCAGCAGGATAAACCTGAAATCAATTTTGCCAAGACCTTTCACTTGTACAAGCAGAAAGATCATGTATACGAAATGAAAGATGCCGTAATGAACCAGGAAAAAGAAAGCAGAGCAGCCCTTTGCTTTGGAGGTATTCTGGATTGGTTGATCATTCACGGACATGCTTCCCGGGAAGATATCCTTTATTGTAAGCATGTCAAGAAAATTGAATAGCCCGATCAAAACGCTTTGTCCCCAGTAAAGCCAAACGATGGTACCGAATCCATCGGGATGCTGTTCGTAATAGTAAATACAATACAGGTTGATCAGCAACAGGATCCAGAAAGAGGGGTCAGCAACAATGCGGCGAAGCATGTACATTTTTTTACAATATAATCAGCGGGGTTTGCATAAGCTATACGTGGTGGAAGGTATTTTATTGCTTTCACGAAGGAGGCATTAAAGAAGTGCATTATAAAAAAGAAAACCGTCCCGAAAATCGGGACGGCCAGTGCGGAAGAGGAGATTCGAACTCCCACGCCAGTTACGGCGCTACCACCTCAAAGTAGTGCGTCTACCAATTTCGCCACCTCCGCGTTATTTCAAACTCTTTAGAAATTCTTTAGGCCAACATAGATATGACTCCTTACCAAACTTTTAATCGCATAGACAACAAACACCTCATATCAATTTAAGAACTCTGCACACCATTCTAACTACTAAACGATGCCTCAAAGTAGTGCGTCTACCAATCCTGCCTGCCGGCAGGCAGGTTCGCCACCTCCGCATTTTTTTTGAGATGGCTGCAAAAATAATGACTATTTATTTAAAACAATTCGGAATGTGGTTCCTTTTCCTGGCTCGGAATGTTTTACAGTTAATTTTCCTTTGTGATATTGGTCAATGATGCGTTTCGATAAACTCAGTCCCAGCCCCCAACCGCGCCTTTTGGTGGTGAATCCGGGTTTAAAAACTTTATTGATATTCTGCGCTGCAATTCCTTTTCCGGTATCGGTCACATCGATCAGGATCCGTTTCTCGTTCTCCCTGATCAATATTTTAATAGAGCCTATTCCTTCCATGGCATCTAATGCATTCTTCAATAAATTTTCAATCACCCAGTCAAATAAAGGCGGAGATATTTCAGCGGGGATATCATTTTTTTTCCTGGTGTCAATTGCAAAAGAAACCTTTCCGGAAGCACGTTTTTTCATATAGTCCACCATGGTTTGCACCTGTTGAACCACATTGCGTTTTTCGAGATGGGGGGTACTGCCTATTTTACCAAAACGGTCCGACACAAGTATTAGCCGATTGGTATCCTTCTCCATTTCCTGCACGATCTTTTCATTTTCAGGATATTCTTTCAGCATCTCTATCCAGCCTTGTAATGAGGTGAGGGGAGTACCAAGCTGGTGGGCGGTTTCCTTAGCCATCCCGGCCCATACCTGGTTTTGGGACGATTTAAAAGTGGTAGTAAGAGCCGTAATGGTGATGATGATGAACAGGCTTACGATCAATAATTGTACAACCGGGTAATAGCGCACCTGCTTCAGCAATCCGGTATGACCATAATAATAATAATTGAGCTTGGTACTATCGAAAGGATTGGCCCATACAATAGGATCATTCTGCGATTGAAATTCATTTAATTTTTTAGGAACATAGCCGGTATCTTCAACCACTTTCGCCGAATCAAGATTGATATGATCAATAATATTTCCTTTTTCATCGGTTTGAATGATCGGTATCGTATTATTTTCCGAAATGATAATACCTACCAGTTTATCGCTGAGTCCTGTACTGTCCGTCACCAGTAATTTGCCGGCCTCCACCCATATTTCTACTCTTTGTCTTTCGTCCTTTGCAATTTTGCGCGCAAGGAATTGCGAATAGAAAATAGTGCCGCTGATAATAGCAATGGCAATGATAGCTAAGCCTGTTCTCCAGTTAAAAAGGGGTTGAATCATTCAACTAATTTATAAAAAGCGTTCCTTTGCATCCCGGAAATCTTATAACAGCGTCATTTGAACCCATTAGTATCGATAGTTATTTTAAACTGGAACGGACGCAGGTACCTGGAACAATTTCTTCCTTCCGTATTGTCTTCAACTTATTCCAACTATAAAATAGCGGTAATTGATAACGCATCTACCGATGATTCTGTTTCCTTTTTAAAAAAAAATTACCCGGATGTACGCATCATTTCATTGTTACGGAATTATGGATTTGCAAAAGGATACAATGAAGGATTGAAGCAGGTAGAATCTGATTATTATATACTCCTGAATTCGGATGTGGAGGTAGAGAAGGGATGGATAGAACCGCTAGTTGCCCTGATGGAAGCAGACAGGAAGATTGCTGCCTGCCAGCCAAAAGTATTACAGTTCCATAATAGAAAGATGTTTGAATATGCAGGTGCGGCCGGTGGCTGGCTCGATTACCTGGGCTATGCTTTTGCAAAAGGAAGAATATTTGATGTTTGTGAAAATGATGAAGGTCAATACGACCAGGCAGAACCGATCTTTTGGGCAAGTGGGGCAGCCATGTTTGTGAAAGCATCTGTGTACCACGAAATGCATGGCCTGGATGAATACTTTTTTGCGCACCAGGAGGAGATCGATCTGTGCTGGCGGATACAATTGGCGGGGCATACCATTTTTTCCTGTCCACAGTCGGTGGTGTATCATGTGGGTGGGGGAACCCTGCCGAAAGGAAATTCAAAAAAAGTGTTTCTCAATTTCAGGAATAACCTGGTGATGATGGCCAAGAATTTACCGGCGGGGGAAGCCTTCTGGAAAATTGCTTACCGGTTTATACTGGATGGCATTTCAGCCATCAAGTCGTTGTTTGCCGGACAGGGAACGTATTTCATTGCCGTACTCATGGCACATTTTGCTTTTTTGCATTGGCTTTTTTTTGTTCGAAAGAAGAAGAGAAGCAATAAGAGAAGAAGGTTACAGGGATATTTTGGCAAAAGCGTGGTATGGAGCCATTTTGTGCTGGGAAAGAAGAGATTTACTGAAATAGTTCTGAAAGAAAACTAAAAATTTACGGTTTGAACCATTATTTTTGCAGGGCAAACAAAACGCATGGAGCAAGAACAAGTAAAAGATTACCGCGAAAAGGATTTCGCACACGACTGGGTACATTCGTCAGTGTTCCTGTTTTACCTGACGGTATTTGTCACTATTGCCTTTGTGGTTGGCGGAAGTTACAGTTTGTACAAGAACCGCTATAAGGGCAAGCCCGAGGTAAATGTGCCTGCTAATACTTTGTATACACCGAAGTATAAATAAAATTCAGTTTAAAGTTTTGCAGGAATGATGGGATTCCTATCTTTGCCGTCCTGTAAAACCTGCCTGCCGGCGGGCAAGTTTACGTTGGATAGGCAGGCCTGCTTATAAGTTCTTTGTCTGCGAAAGTAGCTCATTTGGTAGAGCACGACCTTGCCAAGGTCGGGGTGGCCGGTTCGAGCCCGGTCTTTCGCTCCAGTAGAAATCCAAACCATGTGTTTGGATTTTTTGTTTGAGAGAGTTTGATTTTACGTTTGGAAACTGTTCTACTTTTAGGTTGAAACGGTTTTATTTTTTAAGTGTTTGCCCCGGTGGTGGAACTGGTAGACACGTCCCGATGAAAATCGGGATCGCCCGAAGGGTCGTAGGGTTTGTAATTCCGGAATTGATAAAGCTCTTTAATAAAAAATAGTTGCCCCGGTGGTGGAACTGGTAGACACGTCCCGATGAAAATCGGGATGGCCCGAAGGGTCGTAGGGTTTGTAATTCCGGAATTGATAAAGCTCTTTAATAAGAAATAGTTGCCCCGGTGGTGGAACTGGGAGACACGTCCCGATGAAAATCGGGATCGCCC
>JACMLY010000026.1 GCA_014379345.1 Chitinophagaceae bacterium | reverse complement strand
CGCAGTAGGAAAAGGTGATTGGTCAGGTAGAACATGGAGTCCGCATACGCCGAAAGAACTTATATCAACGGCTTTCTATTACTATAACGCCGATGCTGTTGCAAAGGCTGCAAGGCTGTTGAAAAATAATAAAGAGGCAACCAAATATGAAGCATTAGCCAAAAGCACAAAGGCGGTTTTTAATAAAACATTTTTCAACGATACAACCAAACAATATGGTACAGGCTCTCAATGTGGCAATGCCATGGCATTGGCAATGGGGTTAGCTGATGCAGAGGATAGAAAAGCAGTATTGGATAATCTTGTTGCTGACATAGAAAATCGCAAATATGAAAACACAACAGGTGAAGTGGGTATGCGCTATGTGCTTGAAGCATTAGCAGATGGTGGCCGGTCTGATGTGGCTTATAGAATGAACAACCAGGATGTTCAGCCGGGCTATGGCTACCAGTTAAAAATGGGTGCAACTGCTTTGGCGGAGACATGGGATGCGGGGCGGGACAATTCTCAAAACCAATTCATGTTCGGTCATATTATTCAATGGTTTTATCATGACCTTGCAGGTATTCAAATGGATGCCGCGAAGCCCGGTTGGCAAAGTTTTGTGATTCGTCCGGCTATAGTAGAAGACCTGGCGGAAGTGAAGGCAAGTTATAAATCTATCCATGGAAAAATTGTAAGTGAATGGAAGCGGGATGGTAAGAAGTTGACAATGTATGTTGCAGTGCCGCCAAATACAAGTGCTATGGTGTATGTGCCTGCAAAGAATGGTTTGGAGGTTAGAGAAAGTGGTAAGCCTGTTACGCAAATGAATGGGGGAAATTTTATTAAGACGCAGGGTTTGTATGCAGTAATGACATGTGGTTCGGGAGAGTATAGGTTTGAGAGTGTTTTAGAATAGTGGTAAATCTCTTGGGTGGGTTTACGCGAAAGAAAAAGAACCAGTAACTGTACCAAAGTAAACCTGTTGAATAGAATTACAACGTAGCAAAGCTTAATACCAGTACTGACCTCTGATTTATAATTTTTTTTTTGACCATAAACATTAAAACCACGAGTATGGTGTTTCAAAGATTTTTCTTCTTCATTTTAATTAGCCTGATTCCTGTAATTTTAACAGCGCAAAAAGAGGCAAGACCCCGGGTAATAGCAATGACCGATGGGGAAATTGACGACCATAGTTCGATGGTGCGTTTTTTATTATACACCTGTGACATCAACTTACTTGCCATCATTGAAACAAATTCGGTGTACCAACGCAAGGGGCACAGCGATAAAGATTGGTACGAAAAGCAATTGGCGGCTTATGAAAAAGTTCATCCAAATCTGATTAAGCACCATCCTGATTATCCAACGGCAGCGGAGATACGCAGCAAAAGTTTTGTGGGTGATGAGGACTCAGCACACCTGGTAAAGGTTACTTCACGGGAAGAAAGAAATGCGCAAAAACCAGGAGGACGGGTTCAATATATGCCCGATGACTGGACTAATACTCCTGGCTCTGATAAGATTGTAGAAATACTTTTAGATAAAAACCCTGAGCCGGTTTATATACAAGCATGGGGCGGCGGCAACACTGCGGCGAAGGCTTTTTATAAATTAAAAACAGAACACCCAAACGACTATGAAAGGGCAGTTTCAAAAGTGGTGATGTATAACATCTGGTATCAGGATGATGCGGGAAATTATATTGAAACCTATCATCCTAAAGTAACGATGTTATACAGCGATGCATTTAATACCACATGGGCCTACCGGGTTCAAACACATACAAAGGATTTTATCACCAACGAAGTGAAAAATAATCATGGCCCATTGGGTGCGCTATATCCGCAAACTTATGTGAGTGAGGGTGACTCGCCGTCATTTTTATACTCATTGTATAATGGTTTAAGAAGCTATGAACACCCAACTTATGGCGGATGGGGCGGACGGTTTGTGAAGCTCCAAAATTTTGAAAATGGCTATACTGATGCCACCGATGAAGGTGATATCAAAAAACCATTGAACAGGTGGATCATCCAGGCCAACAATGATTTTGAGGCCAGACTGGATTGGTGTGTTGCCGAAAACTATAAAGATGCGAATCACGCACCTGTTATCAAGCTGAAAGGAAAGCTTGACCTTACAGCAAAACCAGGAAAAAAAATTACATTAAATGCAAAAGGGACGAAGGATCCTGATGGCAACAACATCAGTTATAAATGGTGGCAGTACAAGGATGCAGGAACTTATGATGGAGCCGTTACCATTGAGAATGCAACAAGCGAACTGGCAATTGTGATAATACCTGCTGAAAAAAGAACAGGAACCGTTCATATTATTTTAGAAGTGACGGACAATGGAAAGCCGCAGTTAGTCTCTTACAGGCGGGTTATTATCACTGTAAAAAAAAAATAATATTCCGGGATACATCAGATAGTGCAAGATGGATATTTTTTCTTCCCGTTTATTTATATACACCTATTGTTTGATTTTGTAAACAAATTGCTATGAACATTGCTTGCTCACTTAAACGCTATATTACCCTTTGCCTGGCCGTATCCGGATTGAATGTTTCTGCGCAAGAGGATAAATTACAAATGGTAGAAGGCCCTTTTCAACCTTCTGAAGAATCACTGAAACAGTACAAGTATCCTGAATGGTTTCGGGATGCCAAATTTGGCATCTGGGCGCATTGGGGCCCGCAGGCAGTGCCACGGCAAGGCGACTGGTATGCAAGAAATATGTACCTGCAAGGGAGCCGTCAGAATAAATATCATGTAGAGCATTATGGACACCCAAGCAAATTTGGTTACAAGGATATTGTAGCATTATGGAAAGCAGGGAAATGGGATCCCGAAAAACTCATGAAACTCTATAAAAGAGTCGGCGCAAAATATTTTGTCAGCATGGCTTCGCACCACGACAATTTCTTTCTGTATAACTCCAAAAGAAATCCCTTCAACGCTGTAAACATGGGACCTAAAAAAGATGTGGTCGCATTGTGGCAGCAGGCAGCAAAAAAAGAAGGGTTACGCTTCGGCGTTTCCGAACATACCGGTGCCAGCTACCGGTGGTTTCAGTCAAGTCATGCTTCCGATACCAGCGGCCCAATGAAAGGCATTCCTTATGACGGCACAGATACTAAGTTCGCAGCGTTGTACCATCAAAAAATAAACGGAGTGAATCCCTACAAACCGGGGCAATGGTTCGAGATTTCTGATGAATTAAAACGAGACTGGTATTATAATGTGAAAGAACTGGTGGATACTTATCATCCTGATCTCCTGTACTCAGATGCACCATTCAATTGGAAAACTGTTTCTTACAGCATGCTGGCGAATCTTTACAACGGCAACATCAGGCACAATGGTGGAAAGTTGCAGGCAATTTATAATGCTAAGGATGGTGATTCGAAAGGCATGTATGTAGAAGACCTTGAGCGAAGCGTTAAGGATACCGGCAATCGTGTGCCGTGGCAAACCGATACTTCCATAGGCGACTGGTTTTATCGTGAGGGACAAAAAAATAAAACAGCAACAGAGATTCTGCAGATGCTCGTGGATATTGTAAGCAAGAATGGAAATCTTCTGCTCAATATTGTTCAAACGCCTGAAGGTGATATTGACCCTGAAATATTGAATACGCTGGAAGAAATCGCTGCATGGACCCAGGTAAATGGAGAAGGAATTTATGGCTCACGTCCATGGAAAATATGGGGAGAAAAACCCGCAGATGCACCGGTTGTTACTTTCGAAAAATATAATAACGAAGGCAAGGTTAAATACAGCGCTGGCGATATCCGTTTTACTGTCAAAGGGAATACTTTATATGCGTTTGCGCTCGGTATACCAACCAGCGATCTGAAAATAAATTCTCTCGGAAAAAAATCACAGTATGCAGTAAAAGAAATTGCATCAGTGAAATTATTAGGGAGTAAAGAAAAGATACAATGGAAACAACTGGATAATGCATTGATTGTTACCCAACCTTCCGATCTTCCTGCGTGGCAGGTAATTGGATTCAGGATTGAATTTAAAAAATAACAGTATTTAATTAATAAAATATTCAGCCTGCACAATGAAACTTTTAATAAACTATAGTAAGTATTGGCTGATATTAATTCTATTTTTTGTAAGATTAGATATTGTAAAAGCCCAGATCAATATACAATTTTCAAAGGATGTGCAGGCGCATTATTTTTCTCCTGGTGAATTAGGTGAAAACCTGCCGGCAGATTGGTCAACGTACAATTTTATTTCTCTTGAATTAAAAACTTCCACGCCGCAAAGGATGGAGTTGATCTTAGTTACGGATAAAGACACATTGTATAAACGCATACACCCCTTACAAAACACATGGTATCGTCTCAGTGTGCCTATTGGATTTTACAGGGGCCAGCCTACAAGCGGCCATGATATGGCTGCAACATGGAACCAGCCAAGGAAAACAGGTTTTATCAATGTAGAACAGGGAGGCTTCGGCCCTGTAGGAATAGTTAAAACAATTGGTGTCAGATTTAAAATACCGCTCAATAACCCAACAGTAGAAATAAAGAATTTTAAATTGACCACAACAGACGCTGGTGATGAAGTGTTGGAGCCTCAAAAACTCGTTGATGAATTTGGACAGTGGATACCTGCGGAATGGCCGGGCAAAATTAAAAATCCCGATCAGTTACAAAAGGATTGGCAAAAAGAAAAAAATACTTTAAAGCCTCGCTTCAGCTATTCAAAATATGGCGGGTATCTTAACAAAACTGCGAAAGCTACCGGATTTTTCAGGGTTGAGAAGATAGATGGGAAATGGTGGTTTGTTGATCCGGAAGGTCATTTATTTTTATCAACCGGCGTCAATGGAATGTCACCCGGAAGTTCTACGCCAACCGCCGGCAGAGAAAATATATTCACGGTATTACCACCGGATGAATTTCGCAATGCTTCAAAAACCAACGCCAATTTTCACGCTTGGAATTTACAACGGCGCTTTGGCAATGACTATCGCAAACATTGGGCTGTGATGGCTTTGGACAGAACTGACAACTGGGGTTTGACAACAATTGCCAACTGGTCGGATCCAATGTTATG
>JACMLY010000159.1 GCA_014379345.1 Chitinophagaceae bacterium | reverse complement strand
TACTATTTGTTGCGACTTTATTTTTTTTAATGGGATGTGAAACTTTGTCAACTCTTCCTGCCAACGGCACTTTTGGAACCGGTGGACCGGTCACCGAAGGTGAGGCCAGCCAGGGAATCAGGGAAGCACTGTCACAGGGCATAACATCCGCGATTTTTAATCTGAATAAAGAAAATGCTTTTTTCGGGAATGAATTTTACAAAGTTTTGCTGCCGGCGGATGCTCAAAAAGTAGAAACCACACTTAGGAAAGTTGGTTTAGGAAAGGAAGTAGACAGGGCTATTCTTCAGATAAACCGCGCAGCCGAAGATGCTGTAGGATATGCCAAACCCATATTTGTGGATGCGATTCGTGAAATGTCTATCTCGGATGCATTCAATATCATAAAAGGTGAGCGAAACGCTGCCACAAACTATTTCAGGGCGAAAACAAGGGAAAATCTTCTGGCTGCTTTTTCTCCATCAGTCAGGCAGTCGCTTGATAAACTAGGCGCAACGAAATATTACAGTGATATCGTCAATATTTATAATAATTTTCCGACCACCTTTACTAAAATAAATCCCGACCTGTCATCCTATGTTGTTAGCCGTGCAACGGATGCATTGTTTGATCAGATAGAAAAGGAAGAAATAAATATCAGGGAAAACCCGGTAGCCCGCACAACTGCTATTCTGAAAAAGGTTTTTGGATCACGATACTAATATCTAGATTAATAATCGCGCAGATTATTCGTTAAATACATGAACTGACACCTAAGTAAATCGTGGATTGTGTGCTTCATTAAATTCATGCCTCATACCTAAATAAATCAATATCATTCCAATTCTTATAGACTTAATCTGAATGTTATTCCTGGTAGTGAGGCCTTCGAAATTTTCCCTTGAGACAAATGCTGGTATTGTTGATTGGAGAAAGAAAAAGAAGCTGCTTTTCTTTTATTCTTAGCAGACATAACAAAAAGAGGAATGCTTCCAATTGATGCGATCACGCCAGCCCCGATCAGGACAACGGATCCGGTTGCTTTCATGGTTTCCTGGCGGCCATGATAAGCATCATCATAATCGAGGTCACCCCATTCTGTATTTAGCGCGAGTATTGTTCCGGCAGTGATCATAGTAACTCCCGAACCCACAAGTACCCATGCTGTAGTCTCCAACTTACGGCCCTTCTTCAGGTAATCTTCCCCCGTGGCAATGATGGTTTGCTGAGCCAAACCCTGAAGCCTGCAGATCATCAAAATTAGTACTGGTATAAATTTCATAACGGGAAGACAACCTTAAATATCGCTCATAGTAAGTTAACAAAAATTATCTTAATTTTCATCATGCTGATGGGATACGATCAGACTTTAGAATTAAATCTTGTTGGAATTCGTCTGGTTTTTATTTTGTCCAGGCATAAATAGGAAGATTTCTTACTGATTTCAGCATTTGTGGGTCTGCCGGTTCAGATTGTGGCCAGCAAAACCTGCCAGGCAGCATCAAGCTGGTTTGCATCCAAAAGTTGCTTTGCATGCAAATGGATCTCGTTTTCCATCTCGTCCGGATTGATACTATAATACTGAAAGATATTTTTTAATTTATCATCGCTGAAAGATGGTTCAATAATGGGCAGTTCACTAACATTGGCCAATTGGGCAAGGTTATTACCGGTCAGGATCCGGCTCTTCCTGATGGAATCTGGTAGCTGATCCATCCCAATACCTATCTGTGTATTTGGCTTTGGAACCATAAAAAGGTTTCCTGTGTCGATTCTTGAATACCAATCACCTCCCAAACGGGCGACCAGTTTGAGTTTCTGTTGATCAATCATGAGATTTTCGTCCAGGATAGCATCATCAATATGCATTTTCAGAACCTCACACAAAATGAGGTTTCCCGAACCTCCTTTAGTTCCCAATTCTTTGATCTCGTTTACGCGACATTCAAGTTTAATCTTAGATTCTTTTACCATGGGTGGGATTACAACTGTTGCCGGCTCACTGGTAAAACCCGCTTTCATAAATTCATTGGTGCCTTTTGGAAATTCACAGCTCGCAAGACTTACCTGGTTTACCATGTCGTAATCGACAATATTTATTACGACCTCCGGTACGGTCCGCACATTGTCGAGGGTATGTTTAGTATTATTGTCACGCATCCTTCTTAAAGGGGAAAAAATTACTATCGGGGGATTGATAGAAAAAAGATTGAAAAAGCTAAAAGGACTAAGATTCACATTCCCCATACTATCAACTGTACTTGCAAAACATATAGGTCTCGGGGCAACTGCGTGCTGAAGATATCGTTGCTGCTGAAGATAGGTAAGATCAGTAATATCAATTATCATAAAAATCTTTGAAATTTTTTGCCGGGCGTTTCATCATTCCGAAAGTCTAAATTGCGTTAAAGTTAGTTGGATTAGGATGGAAGACGATATGAAAATGAAGACAATTTAAATTAGAGACGCATGAAAATCTTCGGATGGAAATAAGTCGGCCAATATTAATTACTTGCGTGCTGGTACTTGTGATGTTTACGTCAAAGGCCTTCGAAACGTTTCTCATGGTTAAATCTTATCAGGACACAACATTCCTCAGGAACCTGCTCATTTCTAAAGCTTCCGATTCTTTAAAATCCATACTTGCCAAACCTGAAGTTTTCCGCTATCAGCTTATTTACACCCGCATAGATCGGGATAAACGAAACCGGCCAACATTTACAAATTATCAATTCAGGCTTAATAAAAATGAATATTTTAATCCTGCGTCTATGGTAAAAATGCCGGCTGCTTTCCTGGCACTTCAGAAATTAAACCAACTATCTTCTACAGGTGTTGATAAATATACAACCATGGTGGCGGATAGCAGCTACCCGCGTCAGACGGTTGTGATGAAAGACTCCAGCGCGCAATCCGGTCTACCTTCAATGGCACAGTATATCAAAAAAATTTTCCTTGTTAGTGACAATGATGCTTACAACCGTCTCTATGAATTTAACGGGCAGCAATTCATGAATGAAAAGTTATGGCAGATGGGTTATATAGAC
>JACMLY010000158.1 GCA_014379345.1 Chitinophagaceae bacterium | reverse complement strand
CTCGAACCGGTAACATGCACGATATTTTTCATCCAGGCTCTGCCTGCAATCGTATTTGGAGACGTTTTCTGTGCGTTTTCGTACTCCTTGAGCTTTTCTAAATAATCTTCAATTTCCCTTGCATTGACAACTGAAAGCCTGCCTATGGGGGTAACTACCGATGGAGACGTAGCATTGTTCGAGCTCAACATATTATCCGAGGCAGGATTACCGAACGTAGGAATAAGGTTAAGTTTTTCAACATCCGGCCTGAATTCATTCAGCCGATACTGATTATATGTCATCCCGTGACCGATCAGGAGGACATTTTCAGGCTTTTGCGCAAATATATTGTGGCAATATCTAAGAAAATTCTTAATCGATAGCGGATGCTTTTTTATGCCAAAGGCGAACTGATCGACCAATTCATTGATATTGATCACCTGTACGGAATGGCCACCTCCTGCGGCAGAAGCTCTATAATTTTTATAGTCTTGTATCGGGTTATTCCCATGGGTGCCCGTGTATAAATCAGGATGCGTAATGATAAGAAATCTACCCTGATTGGCAGCATCGCTAAACCGAACAAAATTTCTTGAAGTGAGTGATGTAACGGTGTTGATATTAGCCGCCTCTGTATTAATAAGGACAAATTCATTATCGGATGTTGATCCGGGAATAGCAAATTTAACAGTACCTGGTGTAGAGATATCACCGGCGTACCGCTGACCCAATGTTATATTATATAAAACCGGTGTACTGGCACCATAACTGAAATTGGTAATTTCAAGATAGTATCCCGCGCCTTTTGCCGGCAATTGAAATTTAAAATTTTTATTATTCCCGAAATTGAATTGTCTTGGATATTGTATTTCGTAATAAGAAACAACCATCCGGTCAGTTGAAACCGGGGAAGTATTACTTACCTGGAAAGAAAGATTTCCTGAGCTTATCAGGGTGGTCGGAAAAGCGATACTCGTATGCAGATCGTTGAAATAGTCCATCACAATATTTCCTAGATCGGTGCCATTGATATTTACATTTACACTCCGGGTATTTAATGCATCTCCTACAACTCCAAAATTTAAGGTAGAAGAGGGAACAGAAGTATTTACGTTTAAGCTCGACAAACTATGAACCAGCGGACTACCTGGCCGGATATCCGCACTGGACCAGAATTCGCCTTTGTCATATGCGGAAGAGTATACATACTCACCTACTACCGCAGCAAAGCCCGGATTGATCTTATTGCGGAAATTCACAGATGCTGAATACATGAAATAGGGCTCAATGGGAAGACTATTCGAAGCCACGTTGTTCGGCACATCAACATGTAGAATTCCTGCCTGACTTGTGTTTACACTTAAAAAATATGCTGCTGTATCTGTTGATAAACTAACTGCTTTGCTGTGCTGATAAACAGAATCTCTATAAAGAGGATTGTCGGCCACTCCGTCATTCGCTTCACCCCAAAACTCTATATAGCCGTTAGCGGGTAAGGGCCCCGAAGGCACTGATGGATAAAACCGAACTGGTTTTCCATTTCTCCAAAGTTCAAAAAATTGAACACCCGCTGCTCCGATCCCGGCATTATCCAGAACCGATTTGGATATTCTGTAAACACCGGTGCTGCCGACGTTAAATTTGTAATACGTCTGGTTGTATTTTATCCACTCATTGTTGTATTGTTGCGCCCATAACGGGAAGCTTGCGACCAGAAATAAAAGGGTAAAAAATTTCCTCATAATAAAATGCTTCTCAGGGTTCATAGGGATTAAATTATTTGTTTTCCTTCTTCTTGAGATCAACTTTCAAAGAGAATACATGGGTATATAAGGGATTTGACTGATTCGCTAGATTCGTAAAAGCATAATCAATCTGCACATTTGAAATTTTAAAACCTGCCCCTACACTTGGCTGGTATATCCAAACCTTGGACATATTGGTAGAATCATTATCATCCAGGGCTTTTTGAAAATTATTGATCCCGCCCCTGATAAAAAATGCACTCTTCCAGCTCAACTCCAATCCCATTTTTGGATCCACACTTGCCACATCAGAAGCTATGACCGTATTACGACGGCCATCAAAAGTTACATCAACGTTTGCTTCTGCCAATAAATTCAGATTCTTGTTAAGTTTAAAACTGTAGGCACCCCCTACAACTAATTTCGGAGCGGTTAATTCCGTTGATTTGACGGGGATCTCATTTTGTGTAACGTAAAACACTTCTCTCATTTTTTCATTGAGATTAAAAGACCATGCATTGAAAGTAGTGGTAACATCCTTCGCCATAATACCGATCCGCCAGCGTTTGTCTACGATCTGGATCCCCGCGTCGAATCCAAATCCCCAGGCGGAAGCAAAATCGCCGGCCTTGCGATGAATGATCTTTGCATTAAGGCCTGCATTGATCTTTTTATTTTTTTTCAAACTGATTTGTTGCGCAAGAGATATCAGAAATGCATAGTCTGCCGAAGAAAAAGTCTGGATGTTACTAAAGTTGATAGTTCCATCGGGCTCTACCAAAAAAATTGTATTGGGAATATCATCTACCGCAAACCTTAGGAAAGTTAAACCCAGCACACGCTTATTATCCTTTAATGGAAGTATCAAACTTCCGAAATCATATTTGCCAATACCCGCAAAATATTCAGCATGCATCAGGTTTACCTGTGGATTATCTTTTACATTCACAAGCCCTGCAGGATTCCAATAACCGGCAGTTCCATCACTCACTGTAGCAATCTGGGCACTGCCCATGGCAAGGCCCCGAGCACCGGCGCCAATATTTAAAAACTCGTTGGAATATTTTCTGAATTGAGCCAGAGAGAATTGCTGCGAAAGCAGTATCACAGCCAGGCTCAGGAATAAGTGGGCTTTTTTCATTGAACAATTTTCGGATAAGCAATTTTATTAGACTGTTTATTTTGGATATTGGCTGCACACAGTCCGAAGAGTATTTCAAAGTTTAGCTTGAAAATGAACAACTTCCAGGGTTCAGGGTGCGCTCAATACAAACGGTATCGCCTTAAAATTATTGCATTTGAAGACCAATCCGTTATGGTATTGCTTACATTTGCACAAATCGTTGATACACTACGCAATGAACTCCAAAAAAATGATTGTCAGGCGTTGGTAACGAAGTAAAATAGTGCCGATTTTGCTGGCTAAAAGTTTCCCTTATTTATCATACATGATTATATGAATCTGATCGAAGAATTACGCTGGAGAGGCATGTTGCAGGACATTATGCCGGGTACAGAAGAGCTACTTCAAAAAGAGATGACGACGGCATATATAGGCTTTGATCCCACAGCAGATTCTCTTCATATTGGAAGCCTTGTTCCCATTCTGCTGCTTTTGCATTTCCAAAATGCCGGCCACAGGCCGATCGCTTTGATTGGAGGCGCCACAGGGATGGTCGGTGATCCTTCTGGTAAAAGCGAAGAACGAAACCTGTTGAGCGAAGATCAACTGCAACAGAATATCCTGGGCATAAGCACACAGTTAAGCAGGTACCTGGATTTTGATCCAGGCAGGCAAAATGCTGCTGAAGTAGTAAACAATTACGATTGGTTCAAAGAACTATCATTTATTCACTTTTTGAGGGATGTCGGCAAACACATTACGGTTAATTACATGATGAGCAAAGACAGCGTGAGAAAAAGAATTGAAGGCGATACCGGTATAAGCTATACGGAATTCGCTTACCAGTTAATGCAGGGATACGATTTTTATTGGTTATTCAAAAACAAGAACTGTAAGCTGCAAATGGGCGGCAGCGACCAATGGGGCAATATCACTACCGGAACAGAATTGATAAGACGCAAAGATGGCGGCGAAGCCTTTGCATTTACATGTCCTCTCATCACCAAAGCCGATGGGGGTAAGTTCGGAAAAACGGAAAAGGGAAATGTGTGGCTCGATGCTGAAAAAACTTCTCCCTATCAATTCTACCAGTTTTGGCTCAACGCCAGTGATGCAGATGCCGAAAAATGGATTAAAATATTTACTTTTTTGCCAAAAAATGAAATCGAAGAATTGCTCCATATGCATACGGAAAATCCAGGCGCGCGCGAACTTCAGAGAAAACTGGCTCAGCAGGTAACCATTTTTATTCACGGCCTAGAAGAATACGGCAAAGCGGTTGAAACAACCGCGAAGTTATTTGCCAATCAATCTGCCCCCGTTGAATCCATGAGCATCGAAGACCTTGAATCTTTGGAGGGAGTAGTAAAGGTTGATTTTTCGTTGAGCCGTTTGAAAGAAGAAATTGATATTGTCAGTTTTTTGGCGGAAACCGGAATATTTCCAAGCAAGGGTGAGGCCAGGAAGATGGTTCAAAACGGGGGCCTAAGTATAAACCGAAACAAAGTGAATGAAATTGGAATGCAATTGAACGAGGCGTTGTTATTGCATCACAAATATTTTTTGGTGCAAAAAGGAAAAAAGAATTATTATTTGATTGAAGTTGGATAACAAGATAATGTGCAAACAATGTTCACGTCAACAACTCTTATTCAACATGTACCTGTTTGGGTATTACGGAGCCTGCCTGGGCTTCTATCAAAAATTTTCTTTCATTAATAAGATAACCATTTCCTTTTTCGCAGAAATGTGCAATAATATTTTCTATACTGATCGGATTTCCCTCAGGGATATCAGCAATGTTTGAGTGCAGGATATTGTGTCCATCAATGATCACTACTAATCCGCTTCCAATTGCTTCTAATTTGTTTCCTTCTGTTACGAGTATGCCCGTATCTTCCCCCAATCCGATGCCAATACATGCCGGATTTGTAGCCACTGCCTGTGTAAGCCTTCCAAAGCGGCCTCTTTTTTCAAAATGAGAATCGATAATAACCCTGTCTATGAACCCTAATCCTGTTGTGATTTTTACTTCTCCTTTTAAATGTGCTCTTGTCGAATTGCCTTCATAAATCATGGTATTGCTCATGGCCATTGCCCCTGCAGAAGTTCCGGCAATCAAAAATTTATCGTTACGGTAGCGTTCTGTAATTATTTTAAGGAACTCAGTACCGCCGAATGTAGCGCTCAGGCGTAATTGGTTCCCTCCCGTAAACATTATGGCGTCGCACAACCGTACACGTTCAAGATATTCCTGATTTAAAGCATCCTGCCTGGTTCGGATATGCATGGTATTGACATGTACGCAGCCTATTTTTCCAAAAGCATCGAGGTAATTGTTTCCCAGCTCGAACGGAATGGTAGAGGCTGTAGTGATGATCTCTATTCTTGAAGACGGGCCACCGGCTTCTTCCACTATTCGCCGGAGAATTGCAAGCTCAAAAAAATTTAGATTGTTGCGGTGGATATGGCCCGACTCAAGATCGGTGCCTTTATCTTCCGAACCGCCGATTGCTATTAGTTTTCCTGTGGGTACTACCATGAATTGTAACAGGTTATTCAACAAAAATAACGGTTACAGCTTAAAAGAATTGTTTCAGATGTGTTTTTTGTGTTTAAACGTCGACCGTCCACCGACGACCGTCTACCGAAACAGTCGCGTATAGATAACTGAATAGAGAATGATTAATTAATGGTAAATGCTTTACTGTCGTCGGTGGACGGTACACGGTCGACGTCTTCAGCTTCCCGCAAATTTTTCGATCCCTTCTGCAAGCACATCGAGATTTTTGATAGTCGTGTATACGTTTGGCGTGATCCGTACGCCTTTTATGTTTTCCCACTCTATTCCTACGGCATGCACCTTATGATTACTGTACAAATAATTGTCGAGATCGGCCGGCTTTTTTCCTTCAACACTTACCAGGCCAATGGCACATCCAAAACCCGCTTTCATTGATGTTCCCAATTTCACTTTAGGAATATCCTTTACTTTATTCATCCAGTAATTTTTGAGATATAGCAAACGCTGTTCTTTTCGTTCTGAACCGATCATATCATAAAATTCTATGGCCTTACCAATCGCCTGCTCAATGAAGAAAGGTCTTGTACCAAGATTTTCAAATTTGCGGATATCCGGAATGGTGGGATCGGGTGCTGCAAAAAGAGGATACAGCTTTGCTATTTTTTCTCTTTTTACATACAACATGCCTGTGCCAATACAGGCGCTTAACCATTTATGCAGGCTGGTACCATAATAATCTGCACCCAGGTCTGGAATAGCGAAATTCATATGGGCAAACGAATGAGCTCCATCCACAACCACCTCTATCCTTCGTTCGTGTGCTGCGTTGGCTATCTGCCTTACCGGCAATATCTGTCCGTTCCAATTAATAACGTGCGTAATATGAACAACTCTTGTTTTGGGGCTAAATAATTTTGTGTAAGAATTCAACAGATATGCATTGTCTTCCGAGGGCAATTCAAGGTTTACCCACACCAGTTTAATTTTGTCTCTCGATTCGCGTTGTTTCCAGGCGTTGATCATGTTCGGGTAATCCTGTTTGCTCAGCACTACTTCGTCCCCTGGTTTAAGCTCCAGGCCGAAAATAACCGTTTCCAATGCCTCCGATGCATTCCGTTGAATCGCAATTTCCTCTTCGGAACAGCCGGCCAGCTTTGCAAGATTTTTGCGCAGCGGTTCGCGTCCCTGATCGAGGATCCGCCACATATAATAGCTGGGGGCCTCGTTTGAAAGATCGTGGTAGCGTTTCATTGCATCCTGTACTATTCTGGGAGATGGAGCCACCCCACCGTTATTTAAATTGATAAGAGAGGATGAAACTGTATACGATTGCTGAACATAATACCAGAAATCTTCATCGCCCGCCAACTCCTCGGGTTTGCACTCTTTCACAGCCACTAATGCATTTGCCAGGTTTCGGCTCCATACAGGTTGGGCCATGGATGAAAATAATGCCGTCGCCGAAAAGGTTCCAAATGCATTTAAAAAATTACGACGATTAAAACTGCCCATGCGATGATTTTTGGAATAAAGGTAAACAGGTATGCGGTACCCGTTAAGTAATTCAATAGGTATGGCATAGCTACCGAGAACATGAAGTTGGCTACCAAAAAGAAAAAAACTAAATTACCCACCCAACCTATTTGCTTATGAAGATCGTTGAAATTAAAGTATTGAGAGGTCCCAATTATTGGAGTATCCGTCGTCCCAAGCTGATTCAAATGAAACTGGACCTTGAAGAACTCGAAAAAAGGCCCACCAATAAAATTGAAGGATTTCGTAACCGGCTTGAAAAATTATTTCCGAGCCTGGTCGAACATCGCTGTAGTGTGGGAACCCGTGGTGGATTTTTTGAAAGAGTGGAAGAAGGGACCTGGATGGGGCATGTGATCGAGCATATAGCTCTTGAATTGCAAACCGTGGCTGGTATGGATACAGGATTCGGAAGAACACGGGGCACCGGCAAAGAGGGTGAATATTTTGTTGTTTTCAGTTACATGGAAGAAGATGCCGGCGTATATGCGGCAAAGGCGTCGGTCCGGATCGCCCTGGCACTGGCTGATGATACACCATACAATCTCGAAGAAGATATTCAGCAATTAAGGGAAATAAGAGAAGATACAAGATTGGGCCCCTCCACGGGATGCATCGTTGACGAGGCAATGAAAAGAGGTATTCCCTTCATCCGGTTAAACAGGCATAGTCTTGTGCAGCTTGGTTACGGCATCCACCAAAAAAGAATCAGGGCGACCATTGCCGGTACAACATCGTCCATTGGAGTTGATATAGCCTGTGATAAGGAAGAGACCAAAAATCTGTTGGAAGCGGCTGAAATACCGGTTCCAAAAGGCGTCATCATCCGTACTGAGGAAGGGCTGAAAGAAGCAATAGATAAAATAAAATATCCTCTTGTACTAAAGCCCATTGACGGTAACCACGGAAAAGGGGCCACAACGAATATAAATGACTGGGACCATGGAGTAAAAGCACTGGAAGCTGCACAACAGTATTCAAAGAGCGTGATCTGTGAAAGATTTATCCAGGGAGTTGATTTTCGCCTGCTGGTGATTAATTATAAATTTATTTGCGCCGCCTTAAGAACACCTGCTGCGGTAAAAGGAGATGGGGAACACAGCATACAATGGCTGATTGATCAAACTAATAAGGACCCTCGCCGGGGCTTTGGTCATGAAAAAGTACTGACACAGATTAAGGTCGACAGTTTTACCATGAAAATGCTGGAAGACAAAGGCTTTACTTTAGAAACAGTTCCTGCAAAAAATGAGCTGGTACTTTTAAAACCAACTGCTAACCTTTCAACAGGTGGCACATCCACAGACGTAACCGATGAAGTTCATCCTGTAAATATTTTTTTAGCAGAACGGATCGCAAAGATCATAGGGTTGGATATTTGTGGGATTGATATCATGGCCCCGGACCTGAGAACCTCTTTATTTGAAAATGGTGGCGCCGTTTTGGAGGTAAATGCCGCACCTGGATTCCGGATGCATATTGAACCCTCAGAAGGACTTCCCAGAAATGTGGCAGAGCCGGTCATTGATATGCTATTTCCAAAAGGTTCAAATGGACGCATACCAATCATTGCGATAACGGGCACAAATGGAAAAACCACTACCGCAAGACTCACAGCGCATATCTGTAAATCGGCAGGATACAAAGTTGGATTTACCACCAGCGATGGTGTATATATTCAAAATCAGATGATGATGCAGGGGGATTGCACGGGCCCACTAAGCTCCCAATTTGTGCTAAAAGATCCTACCGTTGATTTTGCCGTACTGGAATGCGCACGGGGAGGAATTCTTAAATCAGGATTGGCATTTTCCAATTGCGATATAGCAGTGGTAACAAATGTTACGGCAGACCACCTGGGTTTAGGAGGGATCGATTCGTTGGAACAGATGGCAAAAGTAAAAAGTGTCGTACTTGAAACAGTGTTCAAACACGGCTTTGCAATACTTAATGCAGACGATGATCTTGTTTACGCCATGCGTGAAGAACTGGATTGCAATATTGCATTTTTCAGCATGGATGAACAGAACCCACGTATTAAAAAACATTGTGAGGATGGCGGGATTGCCGCTGTGTATGAGAACGGCCATGTATCCATATTGAAGGGAAGCTGGAAAATCCGTATTGAAAAGGTGACTGAGATCCCCCTGACATTCGGTGGAAAGGCTGTTCACAACATCATGAATACGCTACCCGCCATTCTTTCTTCATATTTATTTCGCAATATTAAGGTTGAGGATATACGGCTTGCTTTGCAGACATTCATCCCATCGCCGGTGCAGACGCCGGGACGATTGAATTTATTTCATTTCAGGCACTTTAACTTCCTGGTAGATTTTGCCCACAATCCTGCAGGACTTCAATTGCTATGTGATTTTGTTAGTAAACTGGATGGCTCACCGAAAGTTGGGATCATCAGTGGAACCGGCGACCGGCGTGACGATGATATCCGTGAACTCGGCAGAATATCGGCCAGGAATTTCGATGAGATCATCATTCGGCAAGACAAAAACCTTCGCGGACGGTCTGCAGACGAAATCGTTGGCTTATTGATAGAAGGCATTAATGAAACGAAACCTAAAGAAATTCCGCTAACTATTATCCATAAGGAGCGGGACGCGATCATTCATGCGTACAAAAATGCAGGCCCGGGCTCATTAATTACAATTATGTGTGATGTGGTACCCGACGCACTGGACTTTATCAAAAAACTGAAAGAGGAAGAGGACCAGACAGCATCCACAATATCAATGGATCACAGATTTGACTAGGCTTTTCTTAAAATGTTTTTGGAACGTTTTTAGAGACCCCTTATTTTTGCACTCCTTTGGCGAAAGCCAGAGGCTGTTGGTTCCGGAGAAATCCGGAATCAGTTTGCCCGATAGTATAATGGTAGTACGACAGATTTTGGTTCTGTTTGTCGAGGTTCGAATCCTCGTCGGGCAACGAAAAACGGACAAATCGGAATATTTCCGGTTTGTCCGTTTTACATTCACAGCAGCCTACACGTGTATTTTGACCTCACTGTCTCATCAATGACAAACATATAAAGTAAAGTCAGGTGACTTTTATTGTTAAAGCCGATGAAGGAGATTTTCAACTGCTTGCTGATATCGGCAAAAGATCATACATAGAATCGCACGGAAGCAGCGCGGCAGCGCAGGACATAAATATGTACGTAGCTGAAAAATACAATAATGAGGAAGTAAAAAAAGAATTGGCGGATCATGAAAATATTTATCATATCATATCCTATGATAAAAAACCGGCCGGTTATTCTAAAATTATTTTCGATTCACCGTATTCAAATATTCAATTTAAAGATGTAACCAAATTGGAAAGGCTTTACCTGTTAAAAGAGTTCTACAGTTTGAAGCTGGGATTTGAATTATTGGAATTTAATATCGAATTATCGAAGCAGAATAACCAATCAGGAATGTGGTTATTCGTTTGGAAAGAAAATCACCGGGCGGTCAACTTTTACAAAAAATACGGGTTTGAAATTATAGGAAGCTACGATTTTCCGATCACTGAAGCCCATTCAAACCCCAACCATCAGATGCTTTTGAAGTATTGATTGCAAACCTGTGTAACCGGAGCTCTACAGGTAATGAGTTTCTATTTCAACGCCAATTGTCTGGACCAGATCCTGGTCTACCGGTTTATCAGCATTTTTCAGAGCGATCTTCCAGCCCGGTTTCTCATCATTCATCAGCCCCGGGGTAATTGTATACTGATAAAGGTTATTCATCCAGATATCATAATAGATTACATCATCTTCCTTACAGCATGGTCGTACTTCGACAGACTGTATTCGGTTCCTATGCTCAAATTCTAGTGAAAAGGGGGATAGATCCATGATAAGAGTATTCCTGGTTTCATGGAAAATAATTATGCCATTAAAAAAACCCCGCTAAAAATATTGAGTGGGGTTTTTTTTACGATAAAAAGAGATATATGTTGAGTAATATACTTAACATGTAAAAAAACTATGCCAGCGATATTAAAGTTGAAACAGGTATTTTTCCTTTGGTGGCAAATAGAAGCTTTGCTTCCAGTCGATTGAAAAAACCGCTTTTAGTGTTTGCAAAAGACCTTCAAAGCTGTTTGGTTTTATAACGTACAGGTTGGCGCCATCCTGGTGGGTACCGTCAACATCCGGCTGATGCTTTGAAGTGGAATAGATAATTATGGACAATTTATCCTTTAATTTTTCGCGGATTTTTTTGATGCATTCCCTGCCACCGATCATGGGCATATTGAGATCCAGAAACAGAAGATCGGGAATATGTCCCTGATCTAACAATTCCAGCATTTCAGAGCAATTGTTGATATACCTGATCTCAACATTGATCTTTAACTCTGAAATTGCCTGTTGAAACAACAGGTATTCATCTTCATCATCATCAATTAAAAAAACCTTATATGCAGACAACACCGGCATGCAAATAATTTGACCGTAATCTCAAGATATCTGGTCATTTTTCCTATGAATGTTCAATATCTCCCGGTCCGGTAATGATTTATACTTACACAAGCTATAGACAATACGATATTTTTGAAATTGCTTTTCTATTATTCATGGATTTAATACCAGGGTCACTGATCTTCGGTGCGTCAAATCGAATGGCGACCCCTAATCCCTACTTTTTGAAAGAGTTGTTGAGGCCAGGTGATAAAATAATATTTCAAATCATTTACCCCTTCTGAATAAGAGGGGGTTTTTGATTCTAGGGGCTGAAGGTTCAACGCGGAACGCTCAACGCTGAATGCTCAATGCTTAATGCGGAACCCAGGATAGCCTACCGCGTCAAGCATTGAGCGTTTTGCGTTCAGCATTCAGCGTTTTGCATTCAGCGTTTCGCGTTCAGCATTCAGCATTCAGCGTTTTGCGTTCAGCGTTCAGCGTTCACCGGCCATTTAACCGGGGATCCTTCCCTTGTTGACTTGTAGATCGCGGTAAAAATTTCTACAGTTTTTCTACCTTCCTTTCCGGGGATCAGGGGATCGGTATCGTTCAAAACCGCAAGAATGAAGTCGCGGTCCTGTAAACGAATATAATATTCAACAGCATCAATTGTTTTGAAGAATGCCGCGTCCTCCTCTTCCCATTTGCCCAGATTTTTTTCTTCGCCGGGAATTGTCCAGATATCGTTCGTCGGTGGTTGAACAATAGAAGAAATACCTGCAATGAACATGGCGCCCCTATCGGTTTCTACACCTACTGATGCGCCGTTCGACCCATGAACATGCACTTTTCCATATATCCCTGGTTTTTGGGAATTACTGACCAGAATATTTCCGACTCCTCCTTTCTTGAATTTCACGATTGCAAGAGCGGTATCGTCAACTTCAATATATGAATGATTGATATTTTTCCAAATACCGTAGAGTTCATCAATTTCATCGTCCATATACCATTGAAGAAGATCTAACTGATGTGGGGCCTGGTTTACGAGCACGCCCCCACCCTCTCCATCCCAGGTACCTCTCCAGGCATCTCCTTCGTAGTAATTCCGGTCGCGCCAGCCAAGCATTACAACCGATCCTAACATAGGCTGGCCGATCTTGCCCTCATCAATTGCTTTTTTCATACGCATAGCAGATGGAAAAAACCTTCGCTGGCTCACAACGCCCAGTTTTTTATTTAGCCGGGTGGCAGTCGAAATCATCTCGTCACAATCTGCCAGCGAAGATGCCAATGGCTTTTCTACCAATACATGAGCACCGGCCTGCATTGCTTCAACAGCAACATTTTTGTGATCAGGGTGAGGGGTGCAAATAACCACTACCTCAATTTTTTCTTTAGTGATCATCTCGTTAAGCTGGTCGTATGCTTTTACCTGGTAATTGCCAGCAAATGCAGCTGCCTTAGCAAGATCGCGACCCTGCACCGCAATGAAATCAACTTCGGGAATATTTTTTAATGCCTGTGCATGCATGAATGCAGCTTTGCCATAACCGATCAATGCTGTTCTAATACTTGTTGACATTATCAGGGTTTTAATACAACCTTCATCAGGCCTTTCTCTTTGTTATATAATCTACTAAACCAGCTTGCTCCTTCAGAAAGGGGTGCTTCTGCGGATAAAATGGTTTTCATATCCAATTTTCCGGATGAAATCAGATCAAGGATCGCCGGGTACTCCCCGTTAATAGCGCATGAACCTTGTATCCTTATTTGCCGCGTAACGATTGTTTGTAAAGGCATATCAGTTACAGGTGAAAGATTGCCCAATACCGTTAGTGTAGCTCCCTTGCGCAAAAGTTCGATGCCCAGCCGGATAGTAGCGCTGATCCCAACAACTTCAAAGGCAATATCGGCACCACGCCCCCCAGTCAGGGATAATACCTTATCAAAAAGATCCGGCTCACCCGGTTGGTATACAAAGTCGGCTCCAAGTTTTTTTGCCAGTTCGAGCTTTCCTTCGTCCAGATCAACAGCAACGATATTTTTGCAGCCCTTGATCTTCAATAGCTGTACAACGAAAGAGCCTACCATGCCAGCCCCAACAACAATCGCTGTGTACGAAGGATCAAAAGGTGTTATTTCAATAGCATGCAACGCCACTGCAGCGGGCTCAACCAATGCTGCCTGTACGAAACTTACATTGTCGGGCAAACGATAAAGAATATGTTGAGGTACAGCCACATAATCAGCATATGCCCCGTTCCGCGTAAACTCGTTGCAGGAAACTCCCAGCACCATCCTTCCATCGCTGAGGTTGTACATGCCGTTTTTAGTATACCAATCATTGGTATTATAAATGGTGGAATCAAACGTAACCCGGTCACCAGCTTTCCACTCCGTTACGAGTTTGCCGGTTTGTTCAATAATTCCTGAAGCTTCATGCCCCATAATAATTGGGGGCATCCTGCGTCCGGTGCTTCCATCAATACCATGCACGTCACTTCCGCAAATGCCGATTGCTTTTACTTTTACCAGTACTTCCTGCTCTCCGATATCGGGAACCGGTACATCGGTATACGCAAGCTGCATATATTTTTCCAGAACCAATGCTTTCATGCAAGAGTTGGTTTTTGAATAGTTTGTTGACCAGAGAAAGATAATTAATAATCCTATAAAATGGTGATTGACCTGGTCAAAATAAAAAGGGCCTTCGATTAACGAAAGCCCTTTTTTATCAGGATAACCGGCTTATCCCAGTAAATTTTTAAGCGGATTAACTCCACCCTTTGCATCGATATTTTTGGTTAACAGAGAGTCTACATAAATGCCGGCCATCGGATATTTATCCTTAGTAAACTGACCTACTACCTGTACCGCCTTGCAGCCTGGTCCTGCGAAAGGCCTGCTTTAGTAATTAACTGTTGAATAATTTCCTGCATAAAAAATGTTTAATCATAAATAAATATTCAGGCATCCATCCCTTTAGGCGCCGTGCCTGTTTTTGCGTTGGTTCTTTCATAAACGTCAGCATCATCAACATTTCCGGGATCGGCATTGGAAAAATAGTTGTAAGATGGTTGCCCTTTTTCACTGTCAGAGCCTTTTTTAGCATCGCCCTTCATCGGATCACCGGCCTGATCGGAATTCCTATTTTTTTTGGAACTGCTTTTCGAATGTTTCTTTGATTTAGCCATATGAGAGATTTTAAGTAACGTCATCATTAAAAAAATAATGCCCGCAAACTATTTCCGGCTTCATACCTGCCCTTCTTTATGTATCAAAAACGGACAGTTTATGTGCACAAACGAACACATTCGTATATCATAAAAAAACCTAAGCCACTGAGAATGACCCTTCTTGCGGTTTGGCATTGTTAGTGCCTATTTCATCGTGTAACCTTAAGATCATGCAAAATCAGTCTTCCAACAGAAAAAGGATCCAGAGAAAAATTTTAGGCTTCTATGCCTCCCTGTTCGTTCTTGTGATATTGTGCAGCCATGCGGGAATTCAAAAAAATTCCTCAGAAATGTCTGAAAAACACCCGTGTTCTGTTAAGCCTGAGAATGCAAAAAGTTTGATCAATATGAATGATATGCTTTTCTCCATAAAAAGCCTTAGCCTATACGATGGTGAGGATTCAGGAAATCCTTAACTTTTTTTTTCCAGCAGCTCATTTATTTTTATTAAGGCTTTATATAGATCAATTCCTTTTTGTAACACAGGCTTAAACAAATCTCCCTCGTCTTTAATTCGGTCCACGATATTGTTCATTGTAAAATCAGCCGGTAAAATTCCCTTTTTTACCTCTTCCCAATGAAGTGGTGCGGATACTGTTGCTCCGTCTTTTGGTCTCAATGAGTAAGGAGCAGCAAGTGTTTGGATGGTCCGGTTCTGCAGGTAATCGAGATATACTTTTTTTTGCCTTTTGCCAGGGCTTCTTTCCAGGCTGGTGAATGACGGAATTTCATCGTGAACAAACTGAACGACCAATTCGGCCAATTGCCTGGATTGCTCATACGTATATTTTGCAGCCAGCGGAATATAGATATGCAAGCCTGTAGAGCCTGAAGTTTTGCAATAAGAATTTATCCCGAGCTCATCCAGCACTTTTTTAACCATATTAGCGGTTTCAATTACTTTATCAAATGAAATTTTTTCCGGGTCAAGATCGATTACGCAATAATCAGGCTTATCCGGAGATGTTATCCTGCTATGCCACGGATTCATTTCGATACAGCCCCAGTTCGCCATGTACAGTAAGCCGGCTTCATTTGTACAAACAAAAAATTCTTTTTTCTCCCCATCCGATTCGCTGATATAATCGTACGTCTCCACCCAACCCGGAACTTTACCGGTTACATCTTTCTGGTAAAAGCTCATTCCTCCAACACCATCCGGATGACGATTGAGTGATTGTGGCCTGTTATTCATATAGGGCAAAATATGTGGCGCAATCCGGTGATAGTAATTCAACACATCCCGTTTAGTGATCTTCTCTTTTTTCCAATAGTATTTACCAAGATTAGTGAACCTCAGTTCCTGATGATCAACAACCACTAATTGCTCTTTTAGCGGCTCAGTCAGCAGATCCTCCGAAAAAAAAATTTTCTTTGCAGCTTTGTCAATTTCGTTTTCTCTTATGACCGGGGCTGTTTTCTTTGCAGCAGTTTTTTTCGCACTTTTTTTTGAGGCCGCGCTTTTCTTCGTTTTTGTGATAGATGTTGTCATAGCATTGCTTTGTTCTTTTTTTACATCTATTGCGTTTTTATCTTCACGTAATCCGAGAAAGATCGGAATACGCAAAATGTTTTCGTTTGTCCATTCCTGAAATTTTACCTCAGCCACCAGTTTAGGTTTTACCCAAACGGCCGGCATATTTGTTTTTGGCTTTTTCCTGAATGGGCATTCATCTGTAATCAGAGGTTGTAATTTCTTGTACATGCCAGTAAGGGCCTTCTGGTTAAATCCCGAGCCTGTGTGACCAATATAAACCAGTTCATTATTCTCGTACACACCCAAAATCAATGCCCCGAAGTACTGCCGGTTATTTCTTCCCTTTGTAAACCCGCCTATAACGACTTCCTGGCGTCGATGCGTTTTAATTTTCAACCATTGTTGGGTGCGTAACCCCGGATAATACAGGCTGTCGGCTTTTTTTGCCATAATTCCTTCCAATCCTTCCTGAATGGCCAATTCAAAAAAATCATTTCCCGTATTATAAATGTGATCGCTATACCTGATGAGCTCTCCGGCCGGTACAATACTTTTTAAGATCTCTTTTCTTTCTATGAGCGGAAGTTGCATTACGGAAACGCCTTCTATCCACAAAAGATCGAATACATAATAGATTAGTTGACCTTTGCCTGTTTTCTGCCAGGCCTGTAAATGTTGAAAGTCGGTAATACCGTTATCAGTAATTGCTATGATCTCTCCGTCTACGATAGCATTGACATTCCAGCCCTCCAATGCTTGTGTAATCGGGTAAAACTTCTTATTGAACGAGAGATTGTTCCTGGATTGTAATTCTACTTTCCCATTTCTTATGCCGGCAACAGCACGGTATCCGTCCCATTTAATTTCGAATATCCAGTCTTCATCATCAAAAGATTTTTCAGTAAGTGATGCGAGCATCGGTTTTACTGCGGTATTGTACGGAGCGGTTTTAGCTTTTTTCAGAATTTCTTTTACCTTTTTCTCCGCTGGTCCGGAGCGACGTTTTTTTTTACCAGCCTGCGATGTTGGTTTTGTTGAAGTTGGTGTTCCTTTCGATAAAGTAGTTTGTTTTTTGATGCCCGATGCTTTTTTACTTCCCCACTGCTTACTGTTTTTATTACCGGCCACCTGTTCTATTGTTTTCCCGGTTTGCACTGATCCTGCCTTTTTTGTTATATCGGTAGCCGATGCATATTTATCTTTTTTCTTTATCAACAGCCAGGTATTTTCCTCACGGCCTTTAATATGGACCAATGCATAATCTCCTTTTAACTTTTTTCCGCTCAGCCTGAACTTCAGATTGCCTTCGCGTAGCTGTTGTAATAATGCTTTCTCCTGTTGCTTTACACCACCGTCAACAGATTCCAACGGTTCATAGGTTCCCTCATCCCATACTATTACCGTGCCTGCGCCATAATTGCCCTCCGGTATTATTCCCTCAAATGAGCGATAATCATAGGGATGATCTTCCACCATCATGGCAAGCCTTTTGTCATCCGGATTTAGTGAGGGGCCTTTAGGCACCGCCCAGCTTTTCAAAACGCCTTCCATTTCCAACCTGAAATCATAATGCAGCCGGGAAGCATCATGCTTCTGTACTACAAATCGCAAACCCTCTGATGAAGAAGTTTTTTTTACTGCCGACGGTTCGGGCGTCTTTTCAAACGACCTTTTTTTCTTGTATGTTGCCAGGCTCATAGTAGCACAAGCTTTAAAAATTTATGCCACCCGCACCTCCCTGTATAAAAAAATCACCCTAAAGTAGTATTCGGGCAGATTGAAATACGCCGTAAATTGAAACCTTCAATTATCAATCAATTTTTTTTATGAAACAGATATTCGCTTTGGCTTGTGTTTTAATCGCTGCATGTACGTATGCGCAGGACTGCAAAAATTATTACTATCTGCAGAATAACAAGACTGTTGAAATGTCTATTTACGATAAAAAAGGAGATGTGAACGGCAGGCTGGTGTATACGATTTCCGGTGTTACCAATTCAGGAGGTCTGACAACAGCGAATGTTCAATCACAGATGTTTGATAAAAAAGGAAAAACCCTGGCCAAAGCATCCAGTGTTATGAAATGCAACGGTGGCATAATGATGATCAACATGAAGATGACCATGCCAATCCCCCAGACCGAGCAGTCCAGCCAGGCTAACGTCAAAGCGGAGGAATTCTATCTTGAATACCCGGTGAATATGGGTAAGGGAGATGAGTTAAAAGAAGGAACATTGTCTATGGACATGGAGAATAACGGTATCCCGCAATCTGTGAATATGACCATTTTCGATCGTAAAGTAGAAGATAAGGAAAAGATTACAACGACGGCCGGCAGTTGGGATTGTTATAAAATCTCCTACAAATCAAAAATGAGCATCAAAATGATGGGGGTTGGGGTACCTGTAAATATGGAAGGAACCGAATGGTATGCGCCGGGGTTTGGCGTGGTGAAAACCCTCAACAAGCATGGTGGAACAGAAATTACTTCGATCAAATAAATATCCGATGTAAAAAATTACACGGAACTATTTTTTTGCATTTTCTTCATGGGCCATTACAAAACCAGTGATCATATCGTTCAAAAGTTTATTATCCCGGTCCTTGTCGGAGACTTTTATTTTATCGGGTGAGATCTGCCAATCGATATTCAGCGTGGGATCATTAAATAAAATGCCTACTTCACTTTGCTTATTGTAAAAAGCATCGCACTTATAAAGTACCTCCGCTTTTTCACTTAGTACAGAAAATCCATGCGCAAAACCTTTTGGCAGGTACAGTTGCTTTTTATTTTCGGCTGACAATTCAATGTAGTAAACTTTTCCATAGGTAGCAGAACCCTGTCTTATGTCAACGCCCACGTCGAGAATTTTTCCGCTTAGTACCCGCACGAGTTTGCTTTGCGCAAATGGAGGTAATTGAAAATGTAATCCCCTCACAACACCATATTCAGAGGAAGATTGATTATCCTGCACAAAATCAATGTCGATGCCATATTGCGAAAATACTTTGCTGTTGTACGACTCAAAGAAATATCCCCTGCTATCTTCAAATACAGCCGGTTCAAATACTACCAGGCCTGAAAATCCGGTTTCAACAAAAGCCATTAATTTTATTTTGAAAACCTGCCTGGCGGCAGGTAGATTTGAAAATGGAAAATTTGAAAATGATTTTCAAATTTTGCTTATACTCTGATTACCTTTTTATTAAATTACCTTTTTGCATATTGCTCCGTGTAGTAATTCTGATAATCGCCGGAAGTTACATGTTTTACCCAATTATGGTTTTGCAAATACCAATCAATTGTCTTTTCTAGGCCCTCTTCAAATTGTAGAGAAGGTTTCCAACCCAATTCCTTAGTCAATTTTCCAGCGTCTATGGCGTATCGCAAATCGTGACCAGCCCGATCTTTTACATATGTTATTAAAGCGGCGGAAATGCCAGGGGATCTGTTCAGTTTTTTATCCATGATTTCGCACATGAGGTGTACCAGGTCAATATTTTTCCATTCATTGAAGCCCCCTATATTATATTTTTCACCGGTTTTTCCCTGATGAAAAATAACGTCAATGGCGCGTGCATGATCTTCAACCCATAACCAATCCCTCACATTTTCTCCTTTCCCATACACCGGAAGCGGTTTATTATTAATGATATTATTGATCATTAAAGGAATAAGCTTCTCCGGAAAATGATGCGAACCGTAATTGTTCGAGCAATTAGAGATAACTACCGGTAGATCATAGGTGTGATAATACGCCATTACAAAATGATCCGACGCTGCTTTCGAAGCAGAGTAAGGGGATCGCGGATCATAGGCTGTTTCTTCTGTAAAAAAGCCTTCCTCTCCTAAAGAGCCATAAACCTCATCGGTGGAAACATGATAAAATAGTTTGTTCGTGATATCTTTTTTCCAGAATTTCCGGCATGCATTCAACAGTACAGCCGTACCCATCACGTTTGTTTTGACGAACGCCAGCGGATCAATAATTGACCGGTCCACATGACTTTCAGCAGCAAGATGAATAACGGCATCGAAAGAATATTGAGAAAACAGATCAGCAATATCTTTCTCGTTTGTTATATCGCTTTTCTCAAAACGATAATTCGGCGCATGCTCGATGTCTTTTAGATTTTCCAGGTTACCCGCGTACGTTAATGCATCCGCATTTACAATCAGGTACGAAGGATATTTATTTACAAACAATCTTACAACGTGCGAGCCAATAAAACCGGCACCGCCAGTGATCATTACTGTTTTTGAAAAATGATTCATTACAAACTCCAATATTTGAGATTGGTGATTTTATTTTTATAAAGCCCTTTCAGGTCGGCAAACAGCGCATTGGGGTTTGTAATACCTGCCATATATTCTTCTGTGATATTTTTATATACATCATGGCAAACTGCAAGGATCACGGCATCATATTTTCCATTGGCAGAAGCAAGACCGTAGCCGTATTCGTGTTGTAATTCCTCGCTGTTTGCATGCGCATCTACTACATCCACATTCAGAGAAAAAGATTTCAATTCTTTAACCACGTCAGCCACTTTTGAATTGCGTATGTCACTCACGTTTTCTTTAAAAGTGGTTCCCATGATGAGCACGCGTGCCTTGGTAACATCTTTTACATGCTTAATGATATGCTGTACCACTTTTTTAACCACATATTTTGGCATCTCATCGTTGATCACGCGGCCTGCAAGGATCACCCTGGAATCATACCCAAGCTGATTCGACTTATACGTGAGATAATAAGGATCCACGCCGATACAGTGTCCGCCAACCAAGCCGGGATAGAACTTGAGAAAGTTCCATTTGGTTCCGGCTGCTTCCAATACTTCATAAGTATTAATATTCATCTTATCAAAGATGATGGAAAGCTCATTCATTAAAGCGATATTCAGATCGCGTTGCGTGTTTTCGATGATCTTTGCGGCTTCAGCCACTTTAATAGATGAAGCTTTATAAACACCCGCTTTTACAACGATCTCGTAGGTTTTTGAAATTTCTTCCAAAGATTCTGCATCGCAGCCGGATACAACTTTAATAATACGGGAAAGTGTATGCTCTTTGTCTCCCGGGTTTATGCGTTCAGGTGAATAACCGATCTTAAAATCGGTTTTGACGTTCAGGCCGCTCAGGCTTTCGATTATCGGCAAACAATCTTCTTCGGTACAACCGGGATAAACAGTTGACTCAAATACCACGTAATCGCCTTTCTTAATAACATTGCCTATTGTTTCAGATGCTTTTTTAACCGGGGTCAGATCAGGCACATTGTATTCATCAACAGGAGTAGGAACTGCTACGATAAAAAAACGCGCCTCTCTCAATTCATCCAAAGAACATGTAAATAAAATATCGCATCCTTCGAAATCCTTTTTTTCTAGTTCCTTACTGGGATCAATTCCATTCTTCATCATATCAACCCGTTTAGGATTGATATCAAACCCTATAACAGAGATCTTTTTTGCAAACTCAAGCGCGATCGGCAAACCCACATAACCCAAGCCTATCACTGCAAGTTTTGCTTTCTTTTGAATTAATTCCTGGTACATTCCGGTTGGTTGACTTTGTAAAATTTATAGTGTTAACACCTGGTTTTGATTATCTGCTGCTTAAAAATTCCTTTGGTTGCTTATATAATTCTTCAGCCGGCAGCGATCTAAAATATTCATAAGTAATTGTAAGGCCTTCTTTACGGCTAACGCCCGGCGTCCAATCCAGTATACGTTTTGCAAGACTGATATCTGGCTGACGTTGTTTGGGGTCATCTACCGGCAATGGTTTGTAAATGATTTTTTGTTCGGTTCCGGTAAGTGCAATGATCTCTTCAGCAAATTCTCTTAAACTGATTTCATCAGGATTTCCGATATTGACCGGTAAATGATAATCGCTCAATAGCAAACGGTAAATTCCTTCGACCAAATCGTCGACATAACAAAAAGACCTGGTCTGGCTTCCATCACCGAATACAGTCAGGTCTTCTCCCCTTAATGCCTGACCGATAAAAGCGGGCAATGCCCTACCATCATTTAACCGCATCCGGGGACCATAGGTATTGAATATCCTGATGATCCTTGTTTGCAGCTGATGAAATGTATGGTATGCCATTGTCATTGCTTCCTGAAAACGTTTGGCTTCATCATAAACACCCCGGGGACCTACCGGATTTACATTTCCCCAATATTCTTCATTCTGGGGATGAACCAGGGGGTCGCCGTAAATTTCAGAGGTTGATGCTACTAAAATTCTGGCATTTTTTATTTTAGCGAGCCCAAGGCAGTTGTGGGTGCCTAGTGAACCAACTTTTAGCGTCTGAATAGGAATTTTCAGATAGTCGATCGGGCTTGCAGGAGATGCAAAATGAAGAATATATTTTATCTCTCCGGGAACATGAATAAATTTAGAGACATCATGATGGTAAAATTCAAATTGCTTTAATTTAAAGAGATGCTCAATATTCCGCAGATCGCCCGTGATCAGGTTATCCATGCCAATTACGTGATACCCTTCCTTAATAAAACGATCACATAAATGAGAACCTAAAAAACCTGCAGCACCCGTAATAAGTACACGATCTAATGACATAATATTTATTTGTGATTGGCTGCATTGCCCGGATAAGCAATTTCCCGGCCTATGCTCTCATAATAGAATCCGAGTTCTTTGATTGCATTCGTTTCAAAAAGATTTCGTCCGTCAAAGATCACCTTGTTTTTTAATGCTGTCACAATTTTTAAAAAATTAGGTGTCCGAAATTCATTCCACTCTGTGGCGATAATTAACGCATCTGCCCCTTCCAGGCACTCATATTGGTTCTCTGAATAATTGATTTTATCGCCAAAAAGATTTCTCACATTATTTACGGCTTCCGGATCATACACGGACACCTGTGCCCCTTCATTTAATAACGCTTCGATCATGTACAAAGCCGGAGCTTCACGAATATCGTCGGTATTTGGCTTGAAAGCAAGCCCCCAAAGAGCAAATTTTTTACTTTTCAGATCATTTTTAAAATATTTTCTGATCTTGGGAAGCAGATGCAATTTCTGTTTTTCATTTACTTCCATTACCGAATTCAATATTTTAAAATCGTATCCTGCTTCACTTGATGATTTAGACAATGCCTGTACATCCTTTGGAAAGCAGCTTCCACCATAACCAATACCCGGAAATAAAAATCTTTTTCCAATTCTTTCGTCACTTCCAATGCCACGGCGAACCGAATCCACGTCAGCGCCTATTCGTTCGCACAGCTGTGCAATTTCGTTCATGAACGATATTTTGGTAGCCAGAAAGGAATTTGCGGCATATTTGGTCAGTTCCGCAGAACGTTCATCCATAAAGAGAATCGGATTCCCCTGCCGTACAAAAGGAGAATATAAGTCTGTCATGGTCTTTCTTGCTCTTTCCGATGAGGTACCAATGACCACACGATCCGGTTTCATGAAATCTTCAACCGCAACTCCTTCCCGTAAAAATTCCGGGTTCGACACGACATCGAAGTCGCCTGAATAATTAGCTGCTATTGCCTTTATGACCTTATCGGCGGTACCTACAGGAACAGTGCTTTTATCTACTATCACCTTGTATTCACCCAGGATTTTACCAAGATCATCAGCTACTCCTAAAATATATTTTAAATCTGCGGAACCGTCTTCTCCCGGAGGTGTAGGCAGGGCCAGAAAAATGATAAGGGCGTCTTTCACCCCTTCCGCCAGATTTGTAGTGAAATGAAGTCTCTCTTCTCTCAAGTTGCGAAGGAACAATTTCTCAAGACCAGGTTCATAAATAGTAATTTCGCCGTTTGTAAGCTTATCTACTTTTGATTTATCAATGTCTACACAGATAACATCGTTTCCGGTTTCGGCAAAACAGGTACCGGTAACCAATCCAACGTAACCAGTGCCAACTACAGCGATTTTCATAATATTCTTTAATAAGGGTTAGGGAGTTTCGTTTATGTATTCCAGAACGTTATCCGTTATATATGTCAATTGTTCGGTTGTTAACTCCGTATGCATAGGTAATGAAATAACCCTTGTTGTCAACCAATCTGTAACCTCCAGCTTATACTCATTTCCACCCAATGATTTAAACATCTTTTGCCGGTGTGCAGGCACCGGGTAGTAGATCATCGATGGAATATTCTTTTCTGCAAGAAACTTGTTCAATCCATCGCGGTCAACGCCTTCGAGAATAAGAGTATACTGGTGAAATACATGATTGCTATAGGGAGCCCGATAGGGCGTTTTGATTTTTGACTGATTGGCAAACGCACTATCGTAAACTTCAGCAGCACTTATCCTGGCGGCAATATATGCGTCAAGATGTTTCAATTTAACATTCAAAACTGCTGCCTGTATGGAATCCAGCCGGCTGTTACAACCAACCATATCGTGGTAATAACGCGTGCTTTGTCCATGATTAGCAATCATTTTTAAACGCGAAGCTAACGTTTCATCATCAGTGAATATTGCACCCCCATCCCCATAACATCCCAGATTCTTTGAAGGAAAAAATGATGTTGCACCAATAGTACCGATGGTGCCTGTTTTTTTCACTGTTCCATTACTAAAGGTGTAGTCTGACCCTATCGCCTGTGCATTGTCCTCGATCACGTATAAATTATGCCGTCGTGCAATATCCATAATTGCTTCCATATTAGCAGCCTGTCCGTATAAATGCACAGGAACAATGGCTTTTGTTTTTGGAGTGATCGCTTTTTCAATGGCTTGCGGATCAATGCAAAAAGTTTGTGCATCCACATCCACAAATACTGTTTTGAGGCGAAGCAGGGCGATTACCTCTGTTGTGGCGATATAGGTGAACGAAGGTGCGATAATTTCGTCGCCCGGTTGAAAATTCAGCGACATCATCGCAATCTGCAATGCGTCTGTTCCATTTGCACAAGGGATAACATACTTACTGCCCAGGTATTTGGATAAATTGCCGGCAAAATCCGTTACGGCCTTTCCATTAATGAAAGCGGTATTGTCGATTACCTCCCGGATACCTGCATCTACTTCAGCCTTAATGCGTGTATATTGCCGTTTCAAATCCACCATCTGTATAGAATGCATACGCAGATCATCTTTTTTAAAGGGCACAAACCTACAGCAAAAAACTGGTTTCTGCAATGATACCGGGTGGGATAGGGCAATACATGCCGATGGCGTTCATCTTTATTTATTATCGATAATGATTTTATACCGGCTTTCATACCACCTTTTTATAGGAATTTATGTTTTTCTTCTTCGTTTGGCAAGCTTATGGAATCCCAAAGCGAAATTGTGGGTGAATGGCAGGAAAAAGATTTTTACGAGGCTTCGGCGAGACCTTGAAAATGAATCTTCACAGATCATCTGGATGCATTGTGCCTCCTTGGGAGAATATGAACAGGGAAGGCCGTTACTGGAAAAATTAAGAAGCAGCTACCCCGGCTATAAGATCTTTCTGACATTTTTTTCTCCCTCGGGATATTCGGTTGTAAAGGACAGTCCTATTGCTGATTATATTTATTACCTGCCATTCGGAAACCGGCTGGTTGCTTCGCGATTTATAAATCATGTAAACCCTGTGTTGGTGTTGTGGATAAAATATGATTACTGGTTTTATTATTTACATGAACTAAGTAAAAAAAATATACCGTTATTGCTGATCTCGGGAAACTTCCAAAAATGGCAGATATTTTTTAAATGGTATGGGAAAATGCATCGCCAGATGTTGCATTGCTTTACTCATCTGTTTGTACAATCCAAATATTCGAAAAGCCTGCTGAATAAAATTGGCTTTTCCGATAAAACCACTGTTTCAGGAGATACCAGGTTCGATAGGGTCATAGAAATTGCCGGGAGGTTCGAACCTATTGAAATCATTGAAAAATTTTGTGGTAATGACAAGGTGATCGTAGCGGGAAGCACCTGGCCTGAGGATGAGGAAGAACTCGATCATTTTGCGAATATAAATCCGGATATCAAATTCATCATTGCTCCTCATGAGATAGATGAAGATCATTTAAAATATATTGAAAAACTCTTTAAGAGGTCGATCAGATACTCGGCGCTTCAAATGAAAATGGCCGATCATCGTCAATTGTTTGCCATAAACACGAAAAGCGACCAGGCAACAACGGTCAATGTTTTGATCATCGACAATATCGGAATGCTTTCGAAGCTTTATAAATATGCAACTATTACTTATGTCGGCGGAGGTTTTGGCGAATCGGGCGTTCACAATGTGCTGGAAGCAGCCGTGTATGGTAAGCCGGTTGTTTTTGGTCCGGTTTTTAATAAATACATAGAAGCGATTGAATTACTTGAAGAGGGTGTTGCTTATACCATCGAAACTGCTTTGGAACTGGAGAAAGTTTTTACAGAACTTCTCTCCGATCATCAGGTCTATAGTGAGGTCTGCGAGGCCGCAAAAAGATATGTGTATTCAAAAAAAGGAGCCACAGATAAGATCATTCAATACATTCAGGAAAAACGCCTTTTAACCAGTTGATAAAAATGCTTGGTGGTAGTTTTGTGTTCTTCCCAGCCAAGTTTCACTTTCAATTCACGTTCGATCCAGTATTCTGCTTCAGGGAACATTCGAAACGAATTGATCGTTTTTAGGCTGCGCTCATACATCACGTCATCTCCCCTGAATAGTTCATTGATAAATAAATAACGGTCGTTTACACCAATTGCTTTTTTCAAATCCCTGATCGGGGAGTCGGTCAATTTATGACCAATTTCAACAACAGACTCTTTTAACTTATCATTAAGTGAAGATTCATTTAAACCGATGCTTTCATTTAACTCCTTGCCCCTTTGGTGAGCCAATGTCGGAATCTCGGTCATTGGATCAAATAGCCAGCTGTTATTGTCCTGCTTTTTTGCCGGGATATTTTTTTCAGATTGCTTAACAGGAATTTCAACCTCTTTTTGTTCAGGCAAAGGCTGTACATAGGTATTTTGTACATTTCTTCCAGCCGGCATAACCACTGAAACCTTTGAACTACCAAGCGCTGGACGAGAAGGCGCCAAGCGATTCGCCAACTCTGCCTCAATACTTTGGGCTATGATCAATAGTTGCGAAGGATCGGCATTTTGTTCAAATTGTTCTTTTAACTTGCTGATCAAATCTGCTAAACGCTCCATGTCTGGGGGGTACTTTTTGATGATTGGTAGTTTAGTATTAAAGTTAACAATTTTTGTACCTATTATTTTTCCATGTTTATCGAACCCAATATTTCAGGCGAACGCAGAGGCTTTATAGAGGTTATTTGCGGGTCGATGTTTTCCGGAAAAACCGAAGAATTGATCAGGCGTTTAAAGCGTGTGAAGATTGCCAATCTTAGTGCCGAGATTTTTAAGCCTAAAATCGATATGCGGTACCATGAACAGCATATTATATCACATGACGAGAACGCAATTGTTTCAACGCCGATAGATAATTCACAAACCATCTTATTACTGGCGCAGGATGTGGATGTAATAGGGATTGATGAAGCTCAGTTTTTTGACGATCAGCTTCCCGATGTTTGCGACCAGTTAGCCTTCAGAGGGGTACGGGTGATCATTGCAGGTCTTGATATGGACTATACCGGAAAACCTTTTGGGCAGATGCCCAACCTGCTGGCGAAGGCTGATTTTATTACAAAGCTTCACGCTATTTGTGTAAGATGTGGCAATATTGCAAATTATTCTTATAGGAAGTCACCGGAAAACAGCCTGGTGGTTTTGGGTGAAAAGGATCAGTATGAACCGAGATGCAGAAAGTGCTATTTTTTGGGCGCGAATTTGCGCTAATTGGGTCAGGAGAATATTTTTGTATACAACTTTGGAGGTGTTATTCATTATTATTATGTCAGTGATATTCTCATTAATCTGGATCCGCTTTAAGCCGAACACTCATGTATGAGTAAAATAATCACTCTTATCAGGAAAGATCTGTTGCTGGAAATTCGTCAGCAATATACTTTTTATGGTATTTTATTATATGTGGCCTCAACTATTTTTGTATTGTACCTGGCGATGGGCCAGCCAGAAGAAAAGGTGTGGAATGGTTTATTCTGGATGATCCAACTATTTATTTGTGTAAACGCGGTAGCAAAAAGTTTTCTACAGGAAAGCAGGGGAAGAATGCTGTATTTTTATTCTATTGCCGGCGCCAGGGATTTTGTAGTATCAAAGCTTCTTTTTAATGCAGCCCTGATGCTGGTAATGAGCATTGTGAGCCTGTTATTATTTCAATTATTATTGGGCAATCCTGTTCAAAATCCATTTCTTTTTTCCGGCATTGTTTGTCTTGGTGGATGCAGCCTGAGCCTGGTATTCACATTTTTAGCCGCTATTGCCGCCCGCGCACAACAAAATGCAGCCATGATGGCCATCATGGGGTTTCCATTAATTGTTCCCCAGGTTTTATTATTAATGCGTATTTCGAATGCAGCATTTAGTGACGTCATCCAGGGAGGCCTTTCCCAAATCATTCTTTTACTGGTAGCGCTTGATATTCTGGTAGTAGTTCTTGCTACAATACTTTTTCCTTTCCTTTGGAAAGACTGAAAATCATCGCCAATTCTAAATCCGCAGTAAACTTTCACTTCCATCAACAGGGAAAATTTTGTTTTTGTTCATTAGTTGAAACCCTTCCCCTAATTTTGCCCCACTTAATTCATTTGGTTGTGATTTTGACATATCAACCAATCGGATAACTTCTATAATTTATGCGACAGTATTGGTGGAAAATAGTAAGCATCGCTTTATTGGTCTTTGTCTTCATTGCAGGATTTTTTATCAGAGTTCCAGATATTGGCAATTTGCAGCAGACGATCAGAAATCTTTTCTTTCACGTGCCGATGTGGCCCGGCCAATTTACCCTGATCAGCGTTTCGATGGTGTATTCTGTTTTATTCTTGCGGAAACCTGTTATCAGATACGATATTTACGCCAATGAATTTGCCCGTACAGGGATCGTATTTGGAATTCTGGGGCTCGTTACCGGCGCTATCTGGGCAAATTATACATGGGGTGCGCCCTGGAACAATGATCCTAAACAGCTGGGAGCGGCCATCGCCTTACTGATTTATTTGGCCTATTTCGTTCTGCGCAATTCCATGACCGACATTGACAAACGCGGCCGCGTAGCAGCGGTGTATAATATCTTTGCTTACTGTATGTATGTTCCTTTGACCTATGTATTACCGAGAATGACGGAATCTTTACATCCGGGAGGAAAAGGTGTTGAGGGAAATCCCGGACTTGGTGGCGGGGATTTAGATCCGACTATGCGTATTGTATTCTGGCCGGCTGTTATTGGCTGGATATTATTAGGTGTTTGGATAACCAGCTTACGCATACGCCTACGATTGATCGAAGAAAAAAAATTAACTGTTGTACGATGAAATATTTAATGGGTATCGTTTGTTGCATGTTGTTATCTGTATTTAATTATGCGCAGGATACGGCCGTTGTAAAAGAAGCGGCAACCGGATTGCGCGCTGATGGAAAAATATATGTAGTCGTGGCAGTTGTTGTTACCCTATTATTAGGATTAGTGATTTATCTTATAAGTCTTGACAGGAAAATTTCGAGACTTGAAAAATAATTTGCAGATAGCCATGTGTTAAATACATCGATTCTGTAATTAATTATTGTGGTCCTGATAAAAACAGCTAAATCCTTTCGAACCCTTTCCCACGTTGGGGTCAAGCGCCCTCTCTTTTGGAGAAGAGGTTGTGGTAAGGCAGAGGATCTGAACTTTATTCAGAGGCAATAATAAAAATATGTAAAACTAAACACAGCATAAACGATTGCCAAAATTTGAAAACCTATAAACAGCTTAATCATGTCTTCACACCAGGAATACAGCTTTTTTGGAGCAGTAGAAAAAAGCTTCGACAAAGCGGCTAAATTCACTAAATGGGATCTTGGGATCCTGGAACAAATCAAACAATGCAATGCGGTATACCGTATGCATTTTCCCGTAAAAGTGGGTGATAAGGTAGAAGTAATCAAGGCCTACCGCGTACAACATTCACATCACAAAACACCTTGTAAAGGCGGCATACGCTTCGCACCGACTGTAAACCTTGATGAAGTAATGGCACTTGCAGCGCTGATGACCTATAAATGCGCGATCGTAAATGTTCCTTTCGGTGGTGCGAAAGGAGGCATTACCATAGACCCACGTAAATACAGCGCATACGATCTTGAAAAAATAACCCGTCGTTATACTGCGGAGCTGATCAAGAAAAATTTTATAGGCCCCGGCATTGATGTGCCCGCGCCGGATTATGGTACGGGTGAAAGGGAAATGGCTTGGATTCTGGATACCTACAGTAGTATGAGGCCCGGCGAAATAGATGCACAGGGTTGTGTAACAGGAAAACCAGTAACGCAGGGAGGGGTGCGTGGACGACGGGAAGCAACCGGACTAGGTGTATTTTACGGTTTGCGTGAAGTGTGCAACATGAAGGAAGTGATGGACAGGCTGAAAATGATCACCGGTGTGGAAGGGAAACGTGTCATTGTACAAGGCCTGGGAAATGTTGGATATCATACGGCCAAATTCTTTCAGGAAGCAGGCGCTAAGATAATCGCATTGGCAGAATTTGAAGGTGCTATCTGCAGCGATGACGGATTGGATGTAGAGGCGGTATTCGAACATAGAAAAGCATCCGGTTCCATTTTAAATTTTAAAGGTTCCACCAACCTGAAAAACAATATGGACGCGCTCGAACTTGAATGCGATATTCTGATACCTGCCGCACTTGAAAACGTGATCAATGCTGAGAACGCTCCGAGGGTTAAGGCGAAAATCATCGGTGAAGCAGCCAATGGTCCGTTGACCCCAGAGGCAGATGAAGAGTTTATAAAAAGAGGAATATTGGTTGTTCCGGATATGTACCTGAATGCCGGGGGCGTTACCGTATCGTACTTCGAATGGTTAAAGAACCTTAGCCATGTACGATATGGAAGAATGGAAAAACGTTTTACAGAAAGTCTGAATACACAAATCCTTGAACAAATAGAAGGACTGACAGGAAAAAGAGTGAACACAGAAGACAGGGAACAAATTATGCATGGCGCCGATGAAGTGGACCTTGTTAGAAGCGGATTAGAAGAAACCATGATCGCTGCCACCCGCGAAATCATGGATGCCTGGCATAGCAATCCAGATATTCCGGATATGCGTACAGCTGCATATGTAGTAGCCATCAATAAGGTAGGCACAAGCTATGCGGAGCTGGGCATATTTCCATAACATTTTTAGATCACTCAAAAATAAAAATCCCATGCTGCGCGTGGGATTTTTATTTCAACCGGCGCATATGAAAAAACCATCGGCAAAATCTTTACAATTGCGAAAGGAGAAGCTTGAAACCAGGCTGCGAGAATTTGGCCTGGATAGTACTATCAGGGAAAGCATCGCTTTTGACGAAACACAATACAGCTATCCAGCTCCGCACCTGTCTGCCGAACGGCTGTTAATTTTACTGGCCGTTTCTTTTACTGCCTATAATTTTGATGAAAGCGAAAAGGTCATGGACTGGTTAAAAAAAGAGCAGCTGTGGAAATCCGTTTCGGCCCATGAAAAAGAGTTTTTCAGGGATCCTGATCCGGGCGAGGATGAAAAACAGCGTCTTTCCTGGCGGTTTGAAGGAGCTTATATATTAGCCTGGGCTCTTAAAATGGTTTCTTCTTCGGCTGAACCAGGAACTGAATGCAGCAAAGAACAGGTGAATGCGTTTTTACAAGCGGTTCCAACAGTAGGAAGTTCAACCGAAGGTTTTTTGTCAGCACTTCATTACAGATCTTTGCCCGAAGTACTTGATGAAAATTTATTTTATGAAACGGCAACTGTGTATTTCCGTGAAATCGTTGTCAGGGACAAGGAGAATACTTCACAGGTGCACGCCAAAGCTTCCTTCGAACGTCATCTGGCGCTCAGCTGGCTTAGAAATGCCGCGGAGCAACCCGACTGGGATACCGCAGCCATGAACATAAATGACATCTAAAAAAAATTCCAGTCCTCCGTGCTTTATCTTACCAATACTCTTTCCTGGAAAGATTGCCCGTTGTTTTTTATGTTGAGGATGTATACACCTTGTGAAATGCCTGCATCCAGTTTGATCGAGACATTGCCCGCACCCGTTACCAGTAGATTTCCTTTTTGCATCAGTTGACCGTTGGTACTGCTGATATAATAATCACACACTCCTTTGTAGGATCCCGGAGCAAACAACTGGATCGAACCACGTGCCGGATTGTTGAGCACATACATCTGCTGGTTGGATTGGGTTACCTCTTTTAACGACACTATATCCGAT
>JACMLY010000157.1 GCA_014379345.1 Chitinophagaceae bacterium | reverse complement strand
TTTCTGGATATACTTTTTATAGGCCGTATCCATCCGATCAAGGGATTGGATATATTATTGATCGCATTAAAAAACGTGAAGCAGAAAATCCGGCTTACGATTGTCGGTAATCCGGAAGACATCGCCTATCGCAATCTCTGTAAACGGTTGATCAGTGAATTACCAAAAGAGATCCAGGCTAATTTCGCAAATGAAGTTCCTCATCAAACAATTAATCAATTGATAAAAGACCACCATATTTTTTGCCTGCCGACCAAAGGTGAAAATTTTGGCCATGCTATTTTTGAATCATTGGCGGTAGGAAGGCCTGTGCTGATCAGCGATCAGACACCCTGGCGCAATCTTAAAAAATACCGGGCAGGATGGGACCTTCCACTAAACGAGCCTGCAGGGTTTACCCAAACAATAGAAGAATGCGCAGCTATGAACGCAGAACAATTCAACGAATGGTGCAGGGGCGCATGGCAGTTTTGTAATAATTATATAGAAACATCGGATATCAGGCAGCAATATTTAAAATTATTTAGTTAATGTACATTTTAGGGCTTAATGCGTACCATGCGGATTCATCGGCAGCTATATTTAAGAATGGAGAAATGATCGCGGCAACGGAGGAAGAACGTTTTCGCCGCATAAAACACTGGGCGGGATTTCCGTCTATGGCAGTTCAATTTTGTCTCAAAGAGGCAGGGATCAATCTTGCGCAACTCGATCATATTGCCATCGGCCGTGATCCGAAAGCAAAAATGGATAAAAAGATATTATTTCTGTTAAAGAATCCCGGGGGAGGATGGAATGCCGTACTTGACAGAGTGAAAAATGCAAAAAAAGTGGCGTCCCTCGATGAAGAATTCCTGAAGATTGACCCCTCTGTAAGCAAACAGGAAATTAAAGATAAGATCCACCAGGTAGAGCATCACCGCTCTCATCTTGCTTCTGCTTTTTTCGCTTCTCCTTTTGAAGAAGCAGCCCTGCTTTCCATTGATGGCTCCGGCGACTTTTCTACCACGATGATCGGGATAGGGAGGGGTAACCAGATCGAAGTACTCGACTCAGTGGATTTTCCTCATTCAGTGGGATTGTTTTATACCGCATTTACCCAGCTACTTGGATTTCCCCATTATGGTGATGAATATAAAGTGATGGGGCTTGCACCTTATGGAGAGCCTAAATATATAGATCAGCTAAAAGATGTTATCAGTTTTACCGAAGATGGATTGTTCACGCTGAATCAAAAATATTTCCGTTCGGCAAAAAGCGGTATCATTTCTTACGGCAAGGACCATATTCCCGTAGTAGCTCCACTGTATTCGGAATATATGATTGAGAAATTCGGCGCTGTCAGAAAAAAGACCGAGGACCTGGCACAGTATCATAAGGATATGGCTGCATCAGTGCAGCGATTTACAGAGTTATTGATCTTTCATATCCTGGATCATCTTCATAAAAAAACCGGCCTGCAAAATATATGTATTGCCGGAGGGGTTGCACAAAATTCAGTGGCCAATGGAAAAATTACAAGAACTACCCCTTTTAAAAATGTTTACATTCCTTCTGCCGGTCATGATGCAGGCATATCAATGGGTTGTGCGTTGTATGTATATAATCATGTTTTGAAACAGCCTCGTGCAAACGCTGTTTGGTCTGCGTATACCGGCAGCCGGTTTTCAAACGAAGAAATAGAGGTTTACCTGCAATCTAGAAATATAATATACACGCGCTACGAAAACGAAGAATTATATAACAAAGTAACCGACAGACTGATTGATGCCGGCGTTGTAGGCTGGTTCTGCGGCAGGGCAGAGTTCGGGCCGCGTGCACTTGGTGCAAGATCAATTATTGCAGATCCCAGGCGTAGTGATGCAAAAGAGCTGCTAAATTCAAAAATCAAAAGGCGCGAAAGCTTCCGGCCGTTTGCACCTTCCATTTTGAAAGAATATGTTCCCGAATATTTTGAAGTAATAGATGATGTTCCATTCATGGAAAAAGTTTTTCCCATCCGGAAAGACAAACAACACCTGATACCTGCTGTAACACATGCGGATGGAACAGGCCGTTTGCAAACGGTTGACAGCAATGTAACTCCCAGGTACTATCAGCTGATCGAAACCTTTCGTCGGAAAACAGGTGTTCCTATTTTACTGAATACCTCATTCAACGAAAATGAACCCATTGTGAATTCTCCCGAACATGCGCTCGAATGTTTTTTACGGACCAATATGGATATGCTGGTGCTTGAAAACTGCGTGGTAGAAAGACAATGACCAGGCTATGAAAATATCAATCATTACTGCTTCTTTCAATAGCGAAAAAACAATCAGGGATACACTGGAAAGTGTAAAAAGCCAGGATTATAACGATGTAGAACACCTGGTCATCGATGGAAGATCTACCGACGGAACATTGGCTGTTGTAAACCAGTATCCGGATATTGCCCGTGTGATCTCGGAAAAAGACAGGGGTATTTATGATGCCATGAATAAAGGATTGAAACTGGCCACGGGGGAGATCATCGGCATATTAAATTCGGACGATATCTATGTCGATAACAAAGTTTTAAAGGAGGTGGCTGGTATATTTCAGGATGATGAAGTAGACGCATGTTATGCGGATCTGCAATATGTTGAGGAAGGGGATACTAATAAACTGGTGCGGTATTGGAAATCGGGGAGGTACAAAAAAAGCTCTTTTTTTTATGGGTGGATGCCCCCGCATCCCACACTATTTCTGCGCAAACGCGTTTATGACAAAGTGGGCCATTTTAACCTGGCACTTAAAACCGCCGCCGATTATGAATTGATCCTGCGTGTATTTGTAAGGCATGATTTCGTCATTCGATATCTTCCGCGGGTCATTGTAAAAATGCGAATCGGTGGCGCCAGCAATGCTTCATTCAGGCGCAGGATAATGGCGAACCGCGAGGATAGATTGGCATGGAAAATAAACAATCTCAAACCATATTTCTTTACTTTGTATTTAAAACCGATCCGAAAAATATTTCAATTTATAAATTAGGTATATGTCGAAAATTGCCCTCATAACAGGTATCACAGGCCAGGACGGTGCCTATCTCAGCGAACTACTATTAGATAAGGGATATGAAGTGCATGGTATTAAAAGAAGAAGCTCATTATTCAACACCGAGCGGATCGATCATTTGTACCAGGATCCGCATGAAAAAAATGTGCACCTGACACTGCACTATGGTGATCTTACAGACTCCACCAACCTGATACGAATCATCCAGGAAGTGCAGCCTGATGAAATCTATAACCTGGCCGCGATGAGCCATGTTCACGTTAGTTTTGAAACACCTGAATATACCGCCAATGCAGATGGCATCGGCATGTTGCGCATACTGGAAGCCGTACGCCTGCTGGGGCTTACAAAAAAAACCAAAGTATACCAGGCCTCTACATCCGAATTGTATGGATTGGTACAGGAAGTTCCTCAATCGGAGCGCACTCCTTTTTATCCCCGTTCACCTTATGCCGTTGCTAAATTATACGCTTATTGGATCACAGTCAATTACCGGGAAGCATATAATATGTTTGCTGCAAACGGGATCTTGTTCAATCACGAATCTCCTTTGCGTGGAGAAACATTTGTAACCAGGAAGATTACACGCGGTGTAGGTAAAATAGCGTTGGGATTGCAGGATAAAATTTTCCTGGGTAATCTCGATGCCAGGCGCGATTGGGGCCACGCGAAGGATTATGTGGAAGCCATGTGGCTGATCCTTCAGCAGGAGAAGCCCGAGGATTTTGTGATCGCTACCGGTGTTACTACGCCCGTTAGAGAATTTGTAAGAATGGCTTTTGCCGAAATAGGAGTTGAACTCGAATTCAGGGGCAGGAATGAAAAGGAAGTGGCAGTAGTGGTGTCTGGTAAGAATCCTGATTACATGGTACCGGTTGGGAAGGAAGTTGTAGCCGTAGATCCACGCTATTACAGGCCTACTGAAGTAGACCTGCTAATCGGCGATCCTTCAAAAGCACAGATACAACTGGGTTGGAAGCCAAAATACAATCTCGATATGCTGGTGAAAGAAATGGTTGAAGCCGATATCGAATTGTTCAGGAAGGAAAAGTTATTAAAAGAATCAGGCTTCGTTATCCGGAACCAGTTTGAATGATACTGGATGCTGGATACAGGATACAGCAACTAAATTAATATTTACTTCCATAAATTTAAACATTCACGACTCACCACTGACCACTCACCTCTCTCCACATGAATAAAACTGATAGAATATATGTAGCCGGTCATAACGGTATGGTAGGATCGGCGATCCTGAGAAAATTAACAAAGGAAGGATTTACAAACTTTATTCTTCGAAGTTCGAAAGAGCTTGATTTGCGCGATCAGCAGGGGGTAGCACGATTTTTCACGGAGACAAAACCTGACCATGTTTTTTTGGCTGCGGCAAAAGTCGGTGGCATTGTTGCCAACAATACTTACCGGGCTGAGTTCTTGTATGATAACCTGATGATCCAAAACAATATTATCCATCAGTCGTATCAAAACCGGGTCGATAAGCTGATGTTTTTGGGATCATCCTGCATATATCCCAAACTGGCGCCGCAGCCTTTGAAGGAAGAATATTTGCTAACGGGTGAATTGGAATATACCAATGAACCATATGCGATTGCCAAAATTGCCGGCATCAAAATGTGTGATTCATACCGGGCACAATATGGCTGCAATTTTATTTCTGTAATGCCTACAAACCTGTACGGACCTAACGATAATTATGATCTTTCTAATTCGCATGTTTTGCCTGCTTTGATTCGTAAATTTCATGAAGCCAGGATCGATGGTGCTCCTGAAGTATTGATATGGGGTAGCGGAAAACCATACCGTGAATTTTTACATGTTGATGACCTGGCAGCCGCCTGTTATTTTCTAATGAACAATTATGATGAGCCCGGGTTCATAAATATTGGAACAGGCATAGATATTCAGATCAACGATCTGGCATTGTTGATAAAAGAAATTGTAGGGTATAAAGGAGAAATAAAGAATGATACTTCCAAACCTGACGGTACGCCCCGTAAGTTAATGGATACAAGCAGGCTTACAAATCTGGGATGGTCTCCGTTGATCGATCTTAAGAACGGAATTAAAAAAGTATATGAAGATTTTCAAGTGAATTTTTCGCAATAGGTTAACTTGTGACTGAATGTTTTCAATCTTCAAAAAGAAAGTATATCCGAAAACCGACCTGAGTGCATTAGGCTGTGATATGCATTCACATCTTTTACCTGCCATTGACGATGGATCTCCCGATACTGACACTTCGTATAAACTGATACAGGGACTGACGGACCTTGGTTATAAAAAATTGATCACAACCCCGCATATAATGTGGGACCTCTACAAAAACGATACCGGTACCATTTCTGCGGCTCATGATACTTTAAAAAACTCATTGCAACAACCCATTTTACCGTTGCATACTGCTGCAGAATACTATATGGATGATTATTTTGATCAGCTACTGATCAAAAATACTCCGTTGCTTACCATCAAAGACCAATGGGTTCTGGTAGAATTTTCCTTTGTAACCGTTCCTGTTAATTTAAAACAAACGCTATTTAATCTTCAAATAAACGGCTACCAGCCAATTCTCGCTCACCCTGAACGATATCTTTATTTTGGTGACGACAAAAAAAAATATGATGAACTCCACGAAGCAGGATGTTTTTTTCAAATAAATCTTCTTTCATTGAATGGTTATTACGGTAAAGGCCCGCAGGAATTAGCCGAACACCTGATCAGGAAAAAATATGTCGACCTGCTGGGCACCGACCTGCACCACGACCGTCATCTCAATGCCTTACAATCGTCCTGGCAGCTTAATGACCAGGTAAAATTCCTGCTTGATACCTGTAATATTTTAAATCCTACACTGTTGACCGAACAAAAGCCCGAATCTTTGGTATAATATTTTAAACAATGTGGTTTACATAGTTGTATTATAGATATGAATGCTTTTTCGATTAAGGATCTCGAAAATCTTTCGGGCATTAAGGCTCATACGATACGTATCTGGGAACAACGATATTCTTTTCTGAAACCCCAGCGATCAAAGTCAAATATTCGCTATTATGGCAACGAAGAATTGAAAGCCGTACTGAATATTGCCTTGCTTAACAAGTATGGATTTAAGATATCTCATATTGATAAAATGACACCGGGCGAGGTGCGGGAGAAAATTATTTCCCTGTCATACGCCGAGGCTTACCAGGAGCGATTTATCAATGAGCTGGTTCAACATATGGTAGATCTTGATGTTGCCGGTTTTGAAGAAACATTGAACGTATATATCAGGAGCAGGGGGATAGATAAAACGATCAGTCAGCTGATTTTTCCATTCTTAGAAAAAATCGGGATACTTTGGCTGACCAACCATATGAATGTTGCACAGGAACATCTTGTTACTAATATCATCAGGCAAAAATTGATCGTGGGTATAGAGGGTATCACTTTGTATACACCACCTGCTAAATCAATCATACTTTTTTTACCGGAAGGCGAACACCACGAGCTGGGCCTGTTGTACCTCTACTACCTGCTTAAAATTCGCGAGGTGCAGGTTCTGTATCTGGGTGCAAATGTGCCCATGAAAGACCTTGAGTTCGTAGCAAAGCTGAAACATCCTCACTACATATTTACTCATATCACCAGTATTCCCGGAAGATTTAATTTTGAAAAATTCATACAACAGATCCACCAGCGTATTCCGGCAACGCAGGTGGTGATATCGGGAAAACTGGCACAGTCTTATTTCAAAAAAATTCCCCCTAATATCAGTCTTAAAAAATCTATGGAAGAACTGTTGCAACAAATCAATAGCATATAACGGTTACAGATTGTATTTGATTTTGTGGAACGTTATCGCCCGATTCAACTTATTATTTGAACAAGGGGGTTGATTTACATTTTTATGTATTTCTGAAAATTTATTCTGTTTAACTTTGATATCTCATCAATTAAACAAAATAAAGTGTCAAATTCAGAATTCAACCAGTTGTTGACGAGTAATGTTGATTTTTTAAAACCCGTAGCAATCACCCTCACGAGAGATCCGGATGCTGCGGCAGACCTTTACCAGGAGACCTTATACAAGGCTTTGGCCAATCGGGAGAAGTATAGCGTGGGAACTAATATCAGGGCATGGTTGTATACGATCATGCGCAATATTTTTATTAATAATTACAGGAGAAAAGCTAAACAGAATACGATCTTCGACTCCTCTTCCGATGACTCCGTCATGAACAAGCTGAAGGCTTCTGTAAGCAACTCAGCAGAGAGCATGCTCGAAGTAAAATATATTCAGAAAGCTGTGCATGGTTTGCCGGATGTATTTAGATATCCTCTTGTGCTGTATTTCGAGGGATACAAATACCATGATATTGCCGGCATGTTAAAAGAGCCGTTGGGAACAATCAAAAGCCGTATTCATTTTGCGCGCAAACTTCTAAAATCGCAACTTCAGCGGTATTGAGTGAGTCTGAACCATGATGGGTCTAAAGTTTAAGGTTTAAAGTTTAAAGTTTTAACCTTAAACTTTAAAACCTCACAAATTAGCTAATGAATAAAAAAGCCATAATAATAGGTGCCGGCTTCGCAGGTATTTCTGCAGCTTCATTCATGGCCAGGGCCGGTTGGAGTGTAACTGTATTGGAAAAGCATTCGACGCCTGGAGGACGCGCAAGGCAATTGCAGGACGCGGGTTTTAGTTTTGATATGGGGCCCAGCTGGTATTGGATGCACGATGTGTTTGAAAGGTATTTTGCCCAGTTCGGAAAAAAAGTAGGCGATTATTATTCCATAAAAAGGCTGGATCCTTCTTACAGGATCTATTGGGATAATGGATTTACAGATATTCCAGCGGATATCACTGAATTCAAAAAAATGTTGAATGATCTGGAAGAAGGGGCTGGAAACAAACTGGATGCATTTTTAAAAGAAGCTGAGTACAAGTATAAAATCGGTATACAAAAATTGGTTTTTAAGCCTGGCCGATCTGTTTCAGAATTTATGGATTGGCAAATGATCAGGGGAGTCTTCAGACTGGATGTATTCACATCGATGAAAAAGCATATTTCAAAGTATTTCAGTCATCCCCGTATCCGGCAGATGCTGGAATTCCCTGTTTTATTCTTAGGTGCCCTGCCGGAAGATACACCTGCTTTATACAGCCTGATGAACTATGCAGATATTATTGGCGGCACCTGGTATCCTTCAGGCGGAATGTATAGTGTTGTAAAGGCGATGCATGGTCTTGCCGAAGAATTGGGAGTGGTATTCAGGTTTAATGAAGAAGTACAGGAAATAAAATTGTTAAACGGCACCGCGAAAACGGTGGAGACGACCAATTCTTCCTATGATGCGGACATAGTAATAGGAGGAGCGGATTACCACTTTATCGAAAGCAGGCTACTGCCGGCCGCATTCCAATCCTATTCCCCGTCGTACTGGGAAAACAGGGAGATGGCGCCTTCCTGTTTGCTCTATTATGTGGGCCTTAGTAAGAAACTGAAAAATGTTTTGCATCATAGCTTATTCTTTGATGTTTCTTTTGACCGCCATGGAGAAGAAATTTATAAAACAAAACGATGGCCGGTTGAACCTTTATTCTACGTAAGTGTTTCCTCTGTTACGGATGACGCAATAGCACCGCCGGGTTGCGAAAACCTGGTGTTCCTTGTGCCGGTGGCAGCGGGTTTGACAGATGATACGGCAGAAATGCGTGATAAATATTTCAGCATGATCGTGGAGAGATTTGAGCAACACGTACAAGAGCCAATTGCCGACTTTATTGTGTATAAGAAATCTTTCGGATATTCCGATTTCGTACATGAATACAATTCATTTAAAGGGAATGCGTACGGACTTGCGAATACCCTGTTACAAACAGCGATTTTCAGGCCGGCCTGTAGGAGCAAAAAGATAAAAAATCTATTTTTTACGGGCCAGTTAACCGTTCCGGGCCCCGGGGTGCCTCCAAGTTTAATAAGCGGCGAGGTAGTGGCGAAGGAAGTTTTGAAACATTATTAGTTTAAGGTGTAAGGTTTTAAGTTTAAGGTTTAAAGTTCTTCTATATAGACAATATTATATAACAACCTTAAACCTTAAACTTTAAACCTTAGATTTTAAACCTTAAACGTCAAAGAAGTAAAACGAACAGCATGATCCAGTCGTTCCATAATCTTAGTGAAAAATGCAGCAGGGCGACAACGGAAGAATATAGCACTTCTTTTTCTTCCGCAATCCGGCTGTTACACCGTGATATACGTAAACCGATCTATAATATTTATGGGTTTGTGCGATTCGCGGATGAAATTGTTGACACTTTTCATGATTTCGATAAGCCTGAACTTTTAACACAATTCAGAGTAGAAACCTATGCCGCTATTGAAAGAGGCTTGTCTCTCAATCCCATTTTGCACAGTTTTCAGTCCACGGTTAAACAATATGGAATTGATAAGGAATTGATAGAAGCCTTTTTCCGGAGCATGAAAATGGATCTTGAAAAGAATATCTATGATCGGGCTGAATACACTGAATATATTTATGGCAGTGCCGAAGTTGTAGGCCTGATGTGCTTGTATGTTTTTTGCGAGGGCGATAAAAAATTATATGAAAAACTTCGACCCGGTGCGCAATCACTGGGTGCTGCTTTTCAGAAAGTAAATTTTCTAAGAGACGTCAAAACAGATTACACGGATTTGAACCGGATCTATTTTCCCGGAATTGATTTTGTGAATTTTACACCTGTAATGAAATCAGAGATCGAAGCAGAAATAGCATTGGATTTTAAGCGGGCATATTCCGGAATCGTTCAATTGCCGTGGAAAGCCAGATTTGGCGTATATGTTGCTTATAAATATTACTTATCATTATTTTTCAGGATAAAAAGGATACAGGCTTCAAAGATCATGCGCCAAAGAATACGGATTCCGAATTATCTGAAAGCAATGATTGTGGTGAGGGCTGGTTTGAAAAACCAATTGAAGCTGATCGGGTAGTTTAAGGGTCACTTTTAAATTTTTATGGTGAAAGAACAGGTAATATTAGTTAATGAATCAGATGATCAGGTGGGGACCATGGAAAAAATGGAAGCGCATCAACAGCCTGTATTACACAGGGCTTTCAGTGTTTTTATTTTTAACACCAAAGGCGAAATGTTGCTGCAGAAGCGGGCAGCGCATAAGTATCACAGTGCAGGCTTATGGACAAATGCCTGTTGCAGCCATCCCAGACCAGGAGAAAGCATTCAGATGGCCGCAGTAAGACGACTGGAAGAAGAAATGGGATTTTCAACAAAATTGGAAAAGACCTTTGATTTTATTTATAAAGCATCATTTGGAAACGGCTTACACGAATTTGAATTCGATCATGTATTCACAGGCAACTATAATGAACAAATTATGCCCGATCCTGATGAAGTAAGTGATTTCTGTTTTATGGAAATGGATGCAATACAGGCATCCCTGGATTCAGATCCCGGGAAATATACGGCCTGGTTTGCCATCGCATTTCCAAAAATAGCTGATTGGAAAAAGCAAAGTGATGACTTGAGTGCCTCTCATTCAGTTAAGAAGGATAGTTCATTTGATTCTAAAGAGAAGATGTCTTCGTGATTCTTAGTTGTAACGAAGAGGTTCACAAGGACCTTTTAAACTAGAATGCCTTTCTTTGTGTCTTAGTGCCTTAGTGGTAAAAGAGGTTGCCACCAAGTTACTAAGACACAAAGAAAGTATTAAGTACACAAGGTTTTAGTTCAGCCGGAAGTAATAAAAGTAATTGACATGCATTGGGCTATTTACATGAGTATAATAATAGTGACCTTTTTGATCATGGAAGGGATTACCTGGGCTACGCATAAATATATTATGCATGGATGGCTATGGTATTTGCATGAAGATCATCACCGGAAAAGAAGCGGTTTTTTTGAGAAGAATGATATGTTCTTTGTCATTTTTGCGATACCCAGTTTTAGCGCCGTTCTTTTTGGAACCATTGATTCCATCTTTTGGTTGCAGGCGATTGGCTTTGGTGTGATGGCTTATGGCTTCGCTTATTTTATGGTACACGATGTAATCATTCACCAGCGTTTCAAATGGTTTTCAAAAAGCAACAGCACCTATGTACAGGCAATCCGCCGTGCCCATAAGATGCATCATAAACACCTCGACAAACAGGATGGTGAATCGTTTGGAATGTTATATGTTCATAAAAAATATTGGGAAAGAATAAGGAAGAACAGAATGCTGCACGCTACTCAAAAACAGTAATTCCAGTGACATCCCTGAATTTAAAAACGTGTACGTTTGCCGTGCACGTTTTTCATTTTAACCGTGCCCCTCTGTGCCTTACCTCCTTCACCTCTGTGGTTAAAATTGGTCTTACATTTAAGAAGCCTCCGGATGCGAAGAAATTAACCACAGAGAGGTAAAGGGGGCAAGGCACAGGGGAATATTGTCAGAATTTAACCGGGCAACCACGATGCTGAAATATGATTTTATAATACTTGGTTCCGGCGCCGCAGGATTAAGCCTGCTCATGCGGATGATAGCCTCCTCCCATTTCAACAATAAAAAAATACTATTGATTGATCGGGATATCAAAAATAAAAACGACAGAACATGGTGTTTCTGGGAGAACAAAGATGGATTCTTTGATCATATAGTTTATAAGAAATGGAGCCAGCTGTCTTTTTATGGAGAATCACCTAATGCAGCACTGGATATTCACCCTTATCAGTATAAAATGATCAGGGGTATTGACTTTTACAACTATTGTTTTGAACGGATCAAACAGTGCCCGAATATTGATATAAAGTATGGGGAACTGAAATCAGTTGTTCACGAAACCGAAAAAATAACGATCTGCCTGGAAGAAGAAGAATTGCATTGCACTCCTGCAATTATTTTTAATTCCATTTACAAGCCTTCCGATCCATCAAAGAAGAAAATACAATTGTTGCAGCATTTTAAGGGATGGCTCATTGAGACGGACAGCCCATATTTTGTAGAAGAGCAGGCGACATTGATGGACTTCAGGGTTCATCAACGATACGGAACATCGTTTGTTTATGTACTACCCGTGTCAGATAAACGCGCATTGGTGGAGTACACCCTATTCACCCCACAAACTTTAGAACCACGTCAATATGATACCGAACTTAAGGATTATATCGGCAGGTTTTTGAAGTTGGATAAATTTACAATAGCCGAACAGGAATTCGGGATCATACCGATGACAAACGAAAGGTTTCATTTCTACCAAAGCGGCATGTACTACATCGGTATTGCGGGCGGGCAGACAAAAGCCTCAACAGGGTATACTTTTCAATTCATTCAAAAACAATCTCAGCACATCGTGGATAGCCTGGTTCAAAACCAGTCGCTTTCTCTTATTCCAACATCTTCGAGGCGGTTTCATTTTTATGACAGCGTGTTATTGCAACTACTTGCAACAAAAAAATTAGGAGGGAAGGAAATCTTTTCGCGGTTATTTCAGCGAAATAAAGCTTCCCGGATTTTTAAATTCCTCGATAACGAAACTTCGCTGAAAGAGGAACTAAGCCTTATCAGCACCCTGCAAACCTTTCCCTTTTTAAAAGCCTCTTTGCAGGTCCTTAAGCCATAAGCTTCACATCCGAGAGAAAATTACCCCCCATTTGATTTCTAAACTTTTTTGAAAAGGCATCTCTTAGCGAAAATTAGCGCCAATTAGCGTCAAAAAAATGTGGCTGAAGGGTATTGTAAGGGCAATTTGAAGCGGTTACATTCGTTTGGGAATCCAGGAGAAAGTGTATAGATAACCTCTGGCGTGGACGGACGTATCTAAAAGGAATAGTTGCAGAAAGGGAATTTATCGCCTCTTATACGCTTGTAATAAATATTTTAACCATCTAAATCATACACCATGAGAGCGGTCAGTTTCATTGTTTGTTCATTTGCGGTGCTTTTGTCAACTAAAGGTTATAGCCAGTCCAAAGGATGCGGCACCCTTCAGCCACCCCCTTCAGTAATGGCTTTTGATACAGCCAAGGCAAGGGGCCTTGCTGATAATTACTACCTGTGGAATAATGGACAGGAGGTTAAGGTCAGATTTTTAAGCGGTAGCCCTGCATTACAGGAAACCGTAAAAACCATAGCAAAAGAATGGGAAAAATATGCCAACCTGCGATTTGATTTTATATCGTATGGTGATGCAGACATCAGAATAAACCTCGATTCAAAAGGCGGTCACAATTCAATGATCGGCACACTTGCAGGTTCAATAGCCCCCGCCGAGAGGACAATGAATTTTGATACCTCTGATTTTAAGTCGTACGATGCCATGCGCAGAACAGTATTACATGAATTCGGTCATGCAATTGGTTTATTGCACGAACATTATAGCCCTGTTGCCGGAATTCCCTGGAATAAGGAAATAGTGTATAAAGAATTGGGAGAAAGCCAGGGTTGGGATAAACAAACAGTTGACGTAAACCTTTTCCAGGAGTACAAAATATCTTACACCAATGGCACATTGTACGACAAAACTTCCATCATGCATTATCCGGTTTTAGCAAGATGGACAACAAATGGTTATGCCGTTGCATGGAACAATAATTTATCGGAAGGCGACAAATCATTGATCTCTGCGCTTTATCCTAAAAGTGGAGCGAGGACAAATGAAGTGCCCCGTTTCCGGGTTACCGACTTTACAAAAATGGAGGTGATAAACAGCGCAGCCAAACAGGGCGTTTCATTGTATCCCTCATTTAATATCAGTTCCGCCGGTAAAGAAGGAAAAGTTTATTTCACGGTTTTTTTCTATGATAAAGATGGCAATCCTATTATGGATAATGACCAGAAATACAATATCAGTAATGTTGTAGCAACGTATAAAGCATTCACGATTTTGCCCGATAAAAAATTAATAGCCAATAAAACGGCACAGGATTTCGAATTATTCATTCCTTATACCGAATTTCCTGCAGGATATACCAATGCCCAGGCAGTATTTAAAGCATTTTTGCTCGACGGTGAAGAATTGAAAATTTTATATTTATCTAAACCAATCTCATTTTCGCTGATCAAATAAGACCCCTCGTGTCCTTCGTGTCTTCCTTTGTGTTCTTCGTGAGCCCCTGACTGCACAATCAGTGGGGTCACGAAGAACACAAAGGAAGACACGAAGGACACAAAGGGAGTACTCCTGCAAGAACTATTTTTCCGTAGGATGGAGTTTTTGCCATAAATCATTTTTCATGCGCGCTTTCCTGATTTTCTTTTTATCAGCTATTATTCTTTCATCTTTTATCGAAAAGGACAAACCTCCCAAAAAGATCGCGCTTGTCATAGCTATTGGAAATTATGATTCAACCACCGGGTGGAAGAATATCAGTTCGATCAATGATATACGATATGTTAAGAGTGCACTCATTAACCAGGGATTCGAAGAAATCGATATTGATACATTAAAAAATGAACAGGCTACAAAAGCAGGGATACAGCATGCTATTGACCTGTTGATCGCAAAGGCCGGTAAAGGGGATATTGTTGTTTTTCATTTTTCAGGTCATGGGCAGCAGATATTTGACAATCCTGAACGAAAAGATGAAATGGACGGCTATGATGAAGCACTGGTTCCCTACAACGCTAAAATGCGATACGATTCAAGAGACAAAGGTCAGAATCATTTAAGAGATGATGAATTAGGAGATAAATTAAAATTACTCCGTACCAGGATCGGAAAGGCGGGAAGTTTATTGGTATTGATCGATGCCTGTCATTCAGGTACTGCAACACGCGGCGAAGAAATGTCTGCAACGAGAGGTACAGAACAAAAATTTGCACCCCAGGGCTATAATCCTGTTTTACAGAATACAAAAAACACAAACGAGGGAATTTTCGATGACGCAGAACTTCTGTCAAATATGGTAGTGATCAGTGCCGCAAGTGCAGATCAATTGAACTATGAAACAAAAGATGATAATAAAGAGGGTGTTGGTTCATTATCTTATGCCTTCAGCCGGGCTGTGTCACAAATTTCGGGCGATATCAGTTATAAGATGTTATTTGAAAAGATCAAAAACGATATCCAATCCTGGAAACCTTTTCAGAATCCACAGATCGAAGGAAATACCGATCAGAAATTTTTTGGCGGAATATATTTAAAGGCAGATGAATTGATCCGTGTAGAAAAATGGGTGAATGATAGCACGATTATTATTCCCCGTGGGGCTATTCATTCAGTCAGAAATGGAACAGCATTCAAAATATTTCCCGTCGAGGCAACTGATTACAATAAGACAAAACCAATTGGTTCCGGGCAGATCAGTAATGTTGGTATGGGTAGGTCAACAGCCAGGTTGCTGGCCGGAATCAGCGAAAGAGCTGCTTGTAAGATTGTATTTGATAATAAGAGTTTTGGCGATATGGATATTACCGTGAATATAGTACTGGACGATGCCAAAGCGGCCGCTTCGATCAGGGACATATTGAAACCTTACGACTATATTAATTTGAATAAGCCCCATGCGGATATTTTAATAGAACCTTATAAAGAGGCACACTCTAACCAACAAGCCCTCCAGGTGGTGGCCGTTAATGATAGTATTTTGTGGCAGAAGCGATGGCCATCCGGTAATAAGAACAGCTTATCAGTGGAGGAAACCACAGAAATTCTACATGCGATAAAGCAATATTCACGGGCGCAGTTTCTGCGAAGCATCTATACTCCTGCAGACGATAAGTCATTTGAATATGTACAGGTGGAGCTCATCCCCGGTAAGATAAAATCGCTTAACGGGAGAGATACAATGATACAACGAATTGCATTGGAGGCACAAACAAATGCAAAAGGCGATCTGCAGTTTGTCGTTTTCGATGAGACAGCCATTGAAAACGAGGGATTCATCATCAGAATAAGGAATAATCATGATTATCCGGTATACATCAGCGTGCTGGATATTCAACCGGATAACGTGATCAATATTACAATTCCCGATCCCGGTGATCCCTACAGTTCTGCTGATGATTACAAAATACCTCCGCGTTCTACATTTGAGACAAGGCCAGTTACCTTATTTCCACCGTATGGAAAAGAATTTATGAAATTGCTTATTACTACACAGCCAATGGATTTAAAAAGTGTACAGACAAGAAGTACGACAAGGGGAGCCGGCTCGTCCTTCGAGAGATTTTACAACGATACTTTTAAGGACGATGATAGTGAGCGTTCCAGGGGTCCGAAAGTAGCGCCTGTGAAAGTGGATGAAGTTAGAATTGTTCCGATCACATTCGACATCGTAAAGCATAAGTAACGTCGAACCGATGACCGACGACCGTCGACCGCAGAATCCGAGTGGTTAAAGCACCAGGCAGTAACTGTCTTTCCGATCGTACTCAATCCCAAATAAGCATATTTCCGTAGACGGTAGACAATGGACGTTCTTAAAAAGAAATAATCCTTACACAACTAAGCGTAAGGATTATTCCAAATGCTGTTATTACAGCAAGCAATTAACGAGATCCTGATTGCGATCCTTGTGATCCGGATTGTGAATCTTTTCTTCCGACATTCGGATCACTGCTCATATCATCATCACTTTCCATATCCTGATCTTCTGTATCAGACACATCCATGTCTTCGGCATCCTCGTTCATAGAACTACTTCTGCCTGAAGAGCCCGACTCACTTCTTCCACTCTGGCTACCGCTTCCAGATTGACCTTGAGATCCTTGGCCATAGCCTTGTTGACTGCCGCCTTGCTGACTACCACTTCCGGAACCTGCATTTGACCTTCCTGATTCCTGATCCTGGTTACCGAGTCCTCTGGAATTTTCGCTGCTCTGTTGTTGAGACCTGTTTTGGTCTTGTCCGCCTTGCTGACCCTGACCTTGGTTTCTTTGATCCTGGCCTTTTTGATTTTCTGCCATAAATTTAATTTTTAAAGTCATTAATATTTATTCAATATCCACTTGTATATGATAAAATATTATGCCTTGATTGTTCAGGTAATAGCCACGCAGCGACATTATAAAATGTGGAATCCTTTCAACGCATTTTATAATTTGAAGAAGATAACTTTATTAAAATGGATAACCGATTGCAAGATTATAAACAAGATTATTCTTTCTCCAATTTGGATTAAGAAGTTCAATTTGACTGAAGACCCACCTGTTTTTTTCTGCGAGGAATGGTTTCTTTAATGGAAAGCCGACATCTAACCTCAATACAAGTATGTTGATGTCGAATCGTATACCGAGGCCCGTACCTACAGCAAGTTCACTCAGGAATTTTCCGTTGAATTTTCCACCCGGCTTATATTGATTTTCATTAAACAACCATACATTTCCTGCATCGACAAACACAGCCCCGAAGACCATATTAATAATTTTGAATCTCAATTCGGAGTTCAACTCGAGCTTGATATCACCGGATTGGTCAGGAACAAAACCATTGCTTCCAAAATTTAACGGGAGATAAGTTCCCGGTCCTACTGACCGGCTTCTGAAAGCCCTCAGGCTGTTGTTGCCCCCCACAAAAAATTGTTTAATAAATGGCAGCTCCAGAGAATTACCATGGGGAATGCCAACGCCTATGATAATACGATTAGCCCAAATATTAGACTCGCTTATTTTAGTGTATACCCGAAAGTCAGTTTCTACTTTTACATACTGGGAAAAAGGCGCTCCAAAGACCCTGCCTTCTTTTCCACCTTTTTTTACCGTTCCTTTTGTGAACAACCCTGCAACATTGCCTGATAGATCCAGTAAACCATTAAAGTAAATACCATCACCCTGCCCACGCCTTACCAGTGAGTTATAAAGATAATTGTAGTTGCCGCCCAATATGAACTGGGTATCGATGGCTTTGCCAAGTGTAGGATTTTTTGCCAGGCTATCCAGATAGATCTGGGTCACTTTTGTCGGTTGTACATATTGTATACTGATAGGATAGAGTGTATGTTCTTTCTGAATGCTTTCTTTCCATATATAACCAAGCGCAGCACGATAAGAATTAAGTGTATATAATTTCTGTCTTGTCACGATATCATATCCAAACTGCATGTTTGTACGTGGAACAAATCCTCCTTCCGGATTAACTGTAAAGAACGGCGTTATAAATCGTGGAAATGCCAGGTTAGCTTCGGCACCGATCCTGAATGTATTATAACCACGGAATTGACTGCTATATTGAACCTCTGATCCTACATAAGCATCTACCGATAATATCTCACCGCCTCTAAATGTGTTTCTGTTCGTGAAGCCAAGTGAAATCTGTGTTCCGGTAAGGTTATTTGATTTTGTAACACCGCCGATTTCTGCCCTCAGAGATTTTTTGGGCAAAGGAGTGAGATAATAGTAAGCATCAAGACTCGTGTCACCTATCGGTTCAAACCTGTTTTTCACAAATTTAAATATACCCAGGTTGATGAGACGGTTAAGCGTAACATTATGCTGTCTCCGGTTATAGATTTCACCAGGATCGAATTGCATCGCCTGTGCAAACAGCCTTGGATTGTAAAATTTAGAAGAGTCTACTACATAGTAGCCACTAAAAAACCTGGCATGAGCCGAATTGGTATCGGCCGTCAGATCATTCAGAGAATAATTGGAATAAATAAAAACTTTATTGATCCTGTAAATTTTCCGTGCTTCCGGAGGGGTTTCTTTTTTAGTATTGACATACAGATTTACCTTATTGCCACCAATAGTACTATCAGTATCAACAAGCAGGTATTCGGGAGCGAAATAAAAAAAGCCACGATTTTTCAGGCTGGCGTCAATCCTGGTTCGCTCTGCTTTTATCACTGCCAGGTCAAAGGGAGCACCTGGTTTCAATAAACTTCTCTGCCTTACCCGGTTAATGGCCTTTTGCAGATCAGAACTATCCTGCTCAAACGCAACCACATTGATAGTGTATTGTGGCCGCGGCCGTGCTGTATATACTGCCCTTGCTTTCTTATTACTGACTACTGTATCACCAGTAACTGTAGCATGAAAATATCCTGTATTTTCTAACGTATTCTGAAGAATTTTTGCATTGTTTTCAAGGTTGAGGGTACTAAGCAGTACGGGTGGTTCACCCCATTTTTTAAACAGACCACCTATATTATAGAAATATAATTTAAACGGTATCCCAAGAAACCGGCTATTTGGTCTTGGTCTGGTGAGTATACTTAATTGGGTTTTGATTGCACGCTTTTTTTTCTTAGCCAGGCTATCCGATTCTACATTTACGGAAGCGCCGGTGTACAACGCATCGTTCGCGGGGATGCTTTTGGTAATATTGCATGAACTTCCTGTTAATAATGCACCAATTATTAAAGTATATAAAATTAGCCTCGCCATCATTCTTGTTCATTTAATTTAGCTTCAGGGGGATCAGAAACAGGAGCTGTTTCTTTTCTATCTCCATTGGGTGGCAGGGTTGGAGCTTGTTGAACCGGTTGCTTTTTTTTCTTGCGGAACAGTTCCCTGAAATGATTATAATCTAGCGTTATTATAAAATTTATTCCACTTTCGATAATATACCCTTCTATCTCACCTTCATATTCATTTTTGCGGTATGCACGAACCATATACCGCCCGTCTCTGCTTAATTGGTAATCCAACGCAATATTTCCTGCCAGACCGCTGGCAGCATTTCCCTGATTGGCATTTTGCGCGCCCTCCAGCTGGAAATTATTTCCAACGGTAACCTTTAAACGGTCATTCAATAATTGTTTGGATAAAGAAACGTTCAGGTCGCTACGATTGCTTAAATCGCCCGTTGAATAATCTTCGTAGGATTGTATATCAAAATTGATCTCTACGCCTGCGATCAGATCACCCGCAATATCATTTAACTGTTCGGCCAATAATTTACTAACACTTTGTCTTGCCATGATCCCGGCATTGAAACCTCCACCTCCTTCAGAAGCAAAGGGGTTTTCATTGATAAAGCGATTAAATAATAAGATAGAAAATACCTGTTTATTCAGTTCAGATGGATCCTGGCGAATTTGGGCCAGCCTGAATTCCACGTCTTCAGTGACTGTTCCAGCCACAAAAGTTTTATTTTCAGGAAGCCTGATATCAAAATTTATGTCGGGCCTTAGCAACTGGCCGGTTAATTTCAGATGCACCTCGAAAGGCAATTTCTGTTTATAATAATTTTCATTTTTGTCATTTCCTAAAGTCTGCTTTACCAATGTAAGAGGAGACGTGTTTGCAATATATACAGCGGTAACATCAATATCCGCACGCGTCGGCTCCCCAAGCCAGATAATTTTGCTGCCCTTCAGTATATTAAATTTTCTTTTCAGCAAATTCAGGGATATTTCATAGGAGCCTTCTTCTATTTCATACGATCCGGTTAATGAAACCTTACCACTTTTATCAATACCGCCCGTTAACTGGGCCTCACCTTTCATGCGAACAAAATCTCCATTTGCCTCATCTACCACCAGGCTGAAAGTAGCCTTTCGGTTTACTTCGATATTGACGGAGACATCAAGCCCGGTTAGATCCGATTTGTTCAAAGTATCATACGAAGCAAAAAAACTCGTATCCATTTTAACAGAGTCCATATCCACGAATCTTACGATGCCCTCTCTTTCCGCCAAACCAGGTTGTTGCTGCGGCATCACTACCGTAAAATCAGTGCTTTCATTGATGGTCACTGCGCCATCGATTACCGGTAATTTTTCCGTGCCCCGTATCCGCAGATCACTATCAAAATAAAGCTTGCCATAATATAAGGCATTGCTACGCTTTGTTGTATTAATAGCCTGAAAGTTCTGTGCATTAATATCAAGATCAAAGCGATAGTTCACGAAGTTTGAGGTATAGGCATATCCATCCAAAACGAGGGCATTATTTACCGAATCACGGATCGTAAATGTGTCAAATAAAATTCCAGCCTGATTGATATTAATTCGTTCCTGGTCAACCATGAAATAACTGCCAAGTAAGACAGGGCTGAATCCTGCCTTATTAAAATTGAGGCTACCGTTTACCGCTGGCTTCTCAAAAGTTCCATTGATATCGATCTTGCCATTGATATATCCTGAGCCACGCGTTAAAGACCCCATCGATGCGGCCACAACAGATGTCATCTGCAATTGTCGTATATCCACCGTTAGGTCATAACTGCTCTGGTTAGCCGGTTTAACAAGGTATTGACCGTTTAAAAGAATTTCATTGCCTTTCCCGCTCAGCATTCCTTCCGCGGTAAAGATATTTTGAGTGGTATTATTTACTTTTAAAGCGAGGTTACCCACGGTGTCTTTCATTATAGTGAGGTCCGTCACTGTTATATCGCTGGTGAACGTTGGCTGTTGAGTAATATTACTGAGCACCACCTGTCCATTCAGCATCCCATCTGCCAGCACCGTATCCTGTTTTAGAAAGGCCGTGATCGTTCCTATTCTGAAATTGCCAAAATTCACCTGTAGGGGTGCATTCAACGCCGTTGAAGTACTTTGTATCCTTAGTTGTTGCGTTCCCTTGCTCAATACGAAATTGCTTACATTGATATCACCGTTATTGCTATTAAAACGGACGATATTGTTTTGGGCAAGTGTCCATTGGTCGTAATTAAGCATAAGGGAGTCGGCACGTAAGGACAGCGCATACACGCCGGGTTCAGGCTGATCCACTATTCCACCCAATCGGTATTTGTTATTTGCATTTTTATCTTTTATGCCAACCATAAAATTGATCTTGTTGTTGGCAACAGATGCATTTATTTGAGTAGAATGTAAATTCATCGCTGTTCCGCTACCGAATTTTTGCATGGTTGCATTCAATACGATGGCTCCCCCGGAAGTGCCCGCATTCAGAGTAAAGTTTTCCAGCCGGTTTCCATTGAAAATAATGAGTGGCGAATTGACACTTGCGTTGAAACCCTCATTGGTGGTAAAATGGGTTCTGATTGCCACAGGTTCAAGATGTTCAAGGCCTGGAACAAACGCTTTCAATAATGGACCATTGATTACATGAGCATTCAATGTAAAATTGTATGGATCAACAGGAACTATTTTATAGTTTGGAACCAGGCTATAGTAAGGCTGAATCGATTGCTGCATCACGTCGCCAAGTTGTACCAAATTATATTGGCCGGTTAATGTGGCGTTGATTGCATCGCTGCGTACGTTGATAAATTGTCCAGAGTCGGTTCTCCCCGCTTTTACCTCCACACTGTCTAAAATAAAGCGCTGGTCTTTTGTGACTATAATTGAATGAGTGATCAGTAATTCACCCTGCAGGTTTTTTGGATCTGTAACGGGAAAATTTCCTGTAATTTTTCCACGATAAACCAGCGTCTCCTGTGTAAGGTTCAGGGGAAGTGCTTTGATGCTGTCAATATCCGCTGTGATCTGTATGGCTGGGAACTGTGCCGAAAGGTCGCTTTTTGCATTCAGCGCGAGATGTATATTGGGATCGTTAATAGTAAGGTCTGCCACCAGCTGCTGTCTTTCAATCGATGCATTCAATTGCAGGTTTGAATAATTGTATTTGTTGATAACAGCAGATTGAACAATACCCCTGATCTTTGCATTGGCAGTTTTGGGATCTATTCCTTTTCCTACAGCAGTAATATTCGCTGTTACTGTGCCGAATGATTGCTCGTTCTGTAATATTTTTCCAAGGTTCAGGCTTTGTGTGGTCAGAACAGTATTGTACTGCAAGTCGGCGGGCGTGGTTAAATTCCCAAACGTTCCATCTACCGTAGCATTTCCCAGGTTAGTGTTCACATTCAGATCGGTTTTCATCGATGCCATATTCCCGGTTACCGTTCCGTTGAGGTTTATCCTATCTGGCAGCGTTATATTGTCGGGCAAAGTATTTTTGGGCAGCAGAGATTGGATATCGTTTTTAGTAGTAGTAAGCGTATTGATAGCAAGAGATGCATTCAGCTTATTTACATCCGGCAATCCACTTATTGTTCCTTTCAGATCCGCTCTTGTATTTTGTAATCCGCGGAATTGCAAGGCATGAATTTGCATGCGGGATACCGAACCCGTGATTCGACTATTTAAAAACCATACTGCTGACTGGTTACGGAAAGCGGGCTGGGAACGAAGTTGCGGAGCAAATACAAGGATATCTTTTGTTTGGATCCTGCTATTTTCCAGATCAATATCCATTTGCATTGATCCGATATCTTTTTGCAAGGCCTCCATAGAAGGATATCGAATAGAAACTGCCCGCTGGATGGTTGTGCCGGGAGTTTTAAGTAAAAGGTCATGCAGGTAGGCCTGCCTGGCAGCATAAACAAATTTGGTTTCTAATGTAGTAAGAACAAAACCACTCTGTTCATTGAGTTCTCCCCTCGTAATTTCTCCTGCAATAGAATCCATTGTGAAAACAAAATCATTTGCATGAAGAGTAAATCCCTGGGCCTTGAGATGGGCATAATCCATGCCGCTCGGCAGGCGGGGCGTATTGTCGTCGTCAAACTGAATATTATTATTATTGAAACGGATCTTCGATACTACAAACCGCCAATCATTCTGTGCCTGGCTTTCAACTTCCTGCGCCACTTGTTTCACTACTTCCTTTGCAGCTTGTTTTTTGCCAAGCCGTATGGATGCGGTAGATTGATTTAATTGTATTTCGTCCAGAGTGATCACTTTGTTCTGCATATCTATCTTATCAGCTTCTACGATCAGGTCACCCAGGTTTAAGCTTGTATAAAATGCAGACACATCATTCTTATAATCAAGAATAATATTTTTCAGTACGAGTTCTTTAAAAGAAAAATTAAAAGGCGTGGGCTGCACCGCTTCGGCCATATCATGCGTTAGGGGTTGCGCCTCAACAAGTGGCTTGTGCTGATATATGGTTGCCCTCAAACCATTAATGTTTGAAACCGGCACATTAAAAATCTGCCTTGCCGGATCAAATGTTTCTATATTGGTGTCGAAATGCTCCAGCCATATATCCATATCACTACCCGTTACTGCATCCTTGTACACTAACCTGATCTTATCCAGCCGTATTTTATCAAGCGCCATTTTCAAGGCCGCTGTATCTGCCGGATTAGCGGGGCTTGTTTTTTTAGGTGTAAATGCATCTACGATGAATTGAAAATTAAATAGGGTGTCGGGCAATATGCGTTTTATTTTTGCAGTTAGGTTCTCGATTTCGAGTTGGTTGATCTCAATTTCACTATTGATCAATTTAAACATATCAATATTGGCACTGATCCTTCCTCCTGAAAGCAAAGTATCTTTTTGCTTGTCTTCAACATAAATGTTCTCTAACAATACCTTATTAGGAATACCGATACTGATCCTGCCGATGGCAACACGTGTCTGTAACTTGTTTTCGAGAAAGGCCACTATTTTTTTTCGTGCAAAATTTTGAACGGGTGGAGTTTGAATCAGGAGAACCACAATAATAAATAGCGCAAGTATCCCTATAACGATTTTTAAACACACTCTGCCGATACGGCGTAATGCGGTTGCAGAAGAGTTATGCGAGGGTTTTGTCACCATATTGTGTTGTAAAAATCAATTTACCGTAGCGAACATAAGAGGTGCAAATAACAGACCTTATTTTAATGATTGATAATTTCTTAATCGCAAAGAGTAAATCAATAGGTTGAGCCTGCAATGGAAGACCCTGTAGAAAAAAATGCCCAAAAGGAGGCTGTCAGAGCCTGGAAAGTGATTGTATAATTGGCATATCTGAAGAATATTTTTCAATAAATCCGAGGGGAAACACCCCTTTCCCAAACCCACACGTTGACGCGGGGTCGGTATAGACTTGCTTTATATTAAGCCCATTGTTCTCAAATGAAAAGATGATCTGGCAGGATGGATCCGGTTTGGATGCATACACAGCCCTGTTATCCGCATAACTCAATGTGTCGGTAAAGGAGCCCGCTAAATATTCCGGGTATCCCTTATTGCAGTACATAGCAATGGCAACCTGCGAATCGTTTATTAGTTTTACCCTGATCTCTGCAAAGTTTCCTTTGATTTCACTTCTATGTTTTTCGCCTTTGAGAATATACGTACCGGTAGGATTTAAAAATAACCCTGGGGCCGATTGACTAAAGGACGAATAAATGGCGCAATAGAAAAATAGAAAAAATGCTGTTTTAGTCATTGCCCTGTCTTTATCATATAATTTACGTAAAGGAAAGAGCCTGATTGCTTTCATTTACATGAACGGTGAATAATGTGTTTGCCGGCTCGTTTTCTAGATAAGTATCGGCCATCGGGTATGCCAGCGATGGAAATGAACGGAAGCTAAGTCAGCAAGTTTCGGGTTGGTGCGTGCCGGCAGGGGTTCTACTTTTGTTTAGATAAAACAAATAAAATGATAGCACAGGATCAAACCAACTATAGCAGGATTGCTGAAGCAATCGGTTATATAAAAGATAATTTCAAAACACAACCCGGTCTTGAAGAAATAGCCGAAAAAATATCATTAAGTCCCTTTCATTTTCAGCGGCTTTTTACAGAATGGGCCGGGGTGAGCCCTAAAAAATTTTTACAATACCTGACAGTCGAGCATGCGAAAAAAATGCTGAAAGAAAATCAGTCCTCCTTATTCGCCACTGCCATCGAAACAGGTTTATCGGGAACCAGTCGACTGCATGATCTTTTCATTAATATTGAAGGCATGACACCCGGTGACTATAAAAACGGGGGAGAAAACCTTTCTGTCAATTACAGTTTTGCAGAAAGTCCCTTTGGGAATATTTTGGTGGCTTCCACTACCAAGGGGATTTGCCATATGGCATTTGCCGATGATCAGAACGCAGCCTTGGACATTTTGCACGGAAAATTTCCGAACGCTTCTTATCACCAGATGGTTGACCTCATGCAACAAAACGTGCTGTATATATTCACTCACGACTGGACTAAGCTCGGTCAGATAAAATTGCATCTTAAGGGAACGGAATTCCAGTTAAAAGTATGGGAAACGCTTCTTAAGATACCATTGGGACAACTGACGACCTATGGAAATATTGCAAAACAGATTGATCTTCCAAATGCTTCGAGGGCAGTCGGCACTGCCATAGGAGACAATCCGGTTGCCTTTTTAATTCCCTGTCACCGCATCATTCAATCAACAGGCGTATTCGGTGGATATCATTGGGGCAACATACGCAAATCTGCGATCATAGGGTGGGAAGCCGCACAAGTTGAAAAGAAAAATTGAACCTTCACCGGCAACGAATATAATTCGTGATAATCCGTGAAATTAGTGGCCAAAACCTCCCAAATATTTTAATCATGCAAAATATCCAACAAAAAATTTCAAATAATGACTGGCAAAAGCTGACCGAACAAATGAATGAAAAGGGATTTGTGGTAGTGCCCAAAATATTATCCGATGGTCATTGCAAATTACTTATTGATAATTATGGCAATCAAAAATTTTACCGGAAAACAGTTACAATGGAGAGATACAGGTTCGGTTTGGGAGAGTACAAGTATTTTACTTATCCGTTACCGGACTTATTGCAGGAGATCAGACAGCAAGTTTACACCAGGCTGGCTCCTATCGCGAACTTTTGGATGGATGCATTACATATAAACAAGCAATTCCCCGCCAGATTCGAAGAGTTGCAAAAACTTTGTCACGACAATCTACAAATAAAGCCTACGGTCCTCATTCTAAAATATGGAAAGGGCGGCCACAATACTTTGCACCAGGACCTATATGGAGATATTTTTTTCCCGATACAGGCTGTCTTGTTTTTAAATGAACCCGGGAAAGACTATTCCGGAGGTGAGTTTGTATTGACGCAGCAAACACCGAGAGCCCAATCAAAAGCAATTGTACTGAAACCAGGCAAGGGTGATATGCTTTTGTTCACTACTAATTTTCGTCCCGTTAAAGGAAGTAGGGGATACTATCGTGTAAACATGAAACACGGCGTTAGTGAGATACATGACGGAGAAAGGCATACTTTAGGAATTATTTTCCATGATGCCCTAAATTAATTGGAATGATACGGCATGAGGAAATAAGCGATTCGGACCTTCGTGATGAAATAAGGCGCAGATCTGTTTGCCTGGCTGGCAACAGCGCACTAAAAATTTATGGCATATTGAATTGCGCATCTGGTAAGCGAATGAAAAAGAAGAATCGCGTTTTCTTCAGGTCATTTAAGGAAGCAAATGAACTGGGTTTTCGACCCTGTGGTCATTGCATGAAAGAGGAATATAAAAAATGGAAAAATGGATCTGTTCAGTTCTGATTCGATAAATAATTTATTGCCATGCGATGGTACGGTGTATTATCACGGCAAAGTGCTGGGCCAGAAGCAGGCTTTGCATTATTTTGACTATTTGCATAGAGAAATTGAATGGAAAAATGATGAAGCGATTATTTTTGGAAAGCATATCATCACCAAAAGAAAGGCAGCATGGTATGGCAACGAAAATTATTTGTATACGTATTCAAACACGACAAAAAAAGCCCTGCCATGGACAAAGGAGCTCCTTGAGCTTAAGCAAATAACAGAAATTCATTCCGGTTCAACATTCAATTCCTGTTTGTTGAATCTATATCATAACGGCCAGGAAGGTATGGCCTGGCATAGCGATGATGAAAACTCGCTGCAAAAAAATGGTGTTATTGCTTCTTTAAGTTTTGGTGCTGAAAGAAAATTCTCTTTCAGGCATAAAAAAACAAAGGATTCCATTTCGATCCTATTACAAAATGGAAGTTTATTGGTGATGAAGGATACCACCCAAACAAACTGGCTGCATTCCCTGCCTAAATCCGGTAAAATACATCAGCCAAGAATAAATCTGACTTTTAGGACAATGCAGGATAGCTAGAGATGCGTTACTACCAGAAAAAGAAAGATTCTCTAACGGGTTCGCGTGTATGGTCAACCAATTTATATTATATTCAATACATAATTACCAGGGTTTCGAAGCTTTATCTCCTACGCTTACATCGTAATTTTAAGGAGGGGAATTTGGGCAAAAAATGTATGAATAAATAAATAAACATGCAGGCTGTAAAACTTGTAACAACCGTAGCAGAGATTGAAAGTTGTTGGGAAGTCGTTCAGGCATTGAGGCCACATCTGCAAAGGGAAAATTTTGTACTGCAAGTACAGGAGATGATGCAGGATGGTTACCAGATGATCTATCTAAGCGAAGATGAGAAGCCTGTTGCCTTTGCAGGATTCAGGAATATGCACATGTTGTATAGTGGTAAAATAATTTATATAGATGATTTAAGCACGCTGCCGGAATACAGGGGTCGGGGGTACGCAGGACGCTTACTGGAGTATATTCATCAACTGGCAAAAGAGACGGGAAAGCAGTCGATACAGCTCGACAGTGGTTACCAACGCAACAATGCACACCGCCTGTACCTGAACAAGGGATATAAACTGGCATCACACCATTTTGCGAGAGAAGTATGATGATTCAATTTCAAACAAATATAAAAGCCTGGAAAATGACGGGACCGGCCTGGCGAAAAAACGAGAGTCCATTGAAAGGAAACTATAGGACATCAAAAGCTATCTGCCAAAACAAAAGATAGAAGTAGAAAATAAAAGGGAAAGACTTTTTTTGCACTGCTCAAAGGAAAGCCTAAAATACGTACCAATATTGCTCTTAGCTCAATCGTTG
>JACMLY010000025.1 GCA_014379345.1 Chitinophagaceae bacterium | reverse complement strand
TGGCCATTCCTGTTAATTGCATCTCAGGCTTTTTATGCTTCCTATTTAATTGGTCCAGGAAATTTCTGGCTATCGTTTGTTTTGCAGACCATAGCTGGTACAGCCAAGTATGCGCCATACGGGCCTTTTTTTGCCATCATTCCCGAAATCCTACCGCAGAACGTGGCTGGGGTCGCCATGGCCCTGATAAATAGTTTTGGTGCACTTGGATCTTTTGCAGGTGCATATATTGTCGGTAGGCTGAATGCCGATACCGGAGGTTATGGTGCATCTTATATTTTTATGGCTGTGGCATTATTGATTTCTGCGATTATAACGCTTGTGGCAGTTAAAAACAAGCAGTAGCATTGTTTATAACTGATTTGAAAAGCTCCCTTATTATTTGGCTTTAACTGCCTTCAGAAGTTCTTTTACCAACCCATCAAATTTCCTGTTGTCGATCCACCGAACAACCATTACAATTTCATTCTCAGGATCAACATAAATAATATTTGCGCCATTTCCTAAATGCATAAACGCAGTCGCAGGAGCCGAAGGAATTAACTTTTTATCCAGATTGAGGTGCCAGTTCATGTATCCATAACCAGGTCTTGCCGGGGTAGGAGAGAGCGCTTGTTTTATCCAATCCCCGCTGATCAGTTGTTTGCCTTTCCACTTCCCTTTATGCATAGTTAACAAGCCGAATCTTGCCATATCAAAAGCGTTGATGATCATCCCACCTCCCCAATGTCCTCCTCCGCTCACACTTTGTATCGCCTGGCCATCAACAACTATCCATGCATTGTGATAACCCGTCCATCTCCATGTTGATGAAGCGCCTATCGGATCCATTATTTTTTCTTTCAGGACCTGGGGTAACGGTCTTCGCCATAAGCTTGTTGCTGCCAGTGCAAGCGCATTTACCCGAACATCGTTGTACTCCCAAACAGACCCGCTTTTATTACGCGGCCTGTTTTTCCAATCGGCCCTGCTGCTATCGGGCCGGTCCGCCCATTCGGGCTTACCCCACAAACTACCTTCCCAATCACTGGTTTGCCGTAGCATATCATTCCAGGTAATTGTCTTGTTGTGAATGGTAGAATACAAATTGAGTAATTCCGGAACCGCGCTGGTGTCGGTGCGGGCACGGTACATTTCAATAGGAGGAACATAAGGTGCAACGGTATCTTTCACATTCCTGATAAGTCCATTGTCAACCGCAAGTCCTACAACGGTGCTCAGGAAACTTTTTGTAACGCTGTGAGTAATGTCGCATCGCAATAGGTCACCCCAGGATTTTACGATATAACCCTTGTAAATGATGATTCCGGTTGCTCCTCCACGATCGGGCATTGGGCCAATGATATCTCCAAAAGGTTCTTTTCCAAACGTGGCTGCCTGATCGTTTCTCAGAATCCGTGGACTTTTGGATTCATTCAAAATTGCATATGTTACTGCGGAGTCTATTGCTGCGGAACCAAGTCCCAATGATGCAGGGCTCCTTGTCTCCCAACTGCCTGCCGGTGGAAAGTATTGCGGTGTTCCGGAAATTACTTTGCCCTGCGCAGCAATTGTATTTGCAAAAAGTACAAGAAAAAGTGTGGGGCACAAAGCGTTACCAATGCTTTTCGTAAATGATGTAATCAACTTATTATTTTTTATCGTACCAAGTTAAGGATTTCACTACAAGCAAGTTTATCGATGAGAGCGCCGTGGCGTATTTATTGTGGCCGGATATTCAAAGATTTTTTATGAAAACATGGGGAGAACAAGTTATCGTTATAACAGGCGCATCCAGCGGCACCGGTAGAGCAATTGCGACAAAACTTGCATCAAAGCAACCAATTCTGGTACTTGCTGCACGTCGCCAGGCTGCACTGGAAGAGGTAGCTGCAGAATGCCGGGAATCGGGAGCCATCGTTCAAATAGTTGTTACAGATACAAGGAATGCAAATGATGTTCAACATCTTGCAAAGTTTGCTTCCGAAATAACCGGAAGTATTGACGTATGGATTAACAACGCCGGGGTTCTCGCAGCAGGTGCATTCGAAGATGTACCGCCAGCTGTAAATGAACAGGTAATTCTTACAAATCTTATTGGCTATATTAACGGCGCCCACGAGGTTTTACCATATTTTAAAATCCAGGGCTATGGAATACTTTTCAATAACATTTCTGTGGGAGGTTGGTTCCCTACGCCTTACGCCGCGGCTTATTCGGCAAGTAAGTTTGGATTGCGGGGATACTCTGAGTCTCTGAAAGG
>JACMLY010000156.1 GCA_014379345.1 Chitinophagaceae bacterium | reverse complement strand
TCACTCAATTGAAAGTGAGTAAACAGTTTTTCGGTGTATGATTTCTTGCCTTGCATATTGCTTTACAGCAAAAACTATTCTGCTATGCACTTTACTCACATCTTGTTTATATCTTAGTTGCGCAACAAGCACAGTGCATTGCCAAAATGGGGACAGACGGAGGCCGTGTTTCAACATTTGGATTTCAATTTAGCAGCATACCCAACTTGACGTTATAAATTTACCTATGTACATATCCTCAACTTTAAATTATAAATTTGACTTCAGTTAGCCGGGCTAGACGGAATTCTATTTACCCCACTTCGGAAATGCTATAACGTTGTGCGTCATGCTGACCTCAATGCCAGCCTTTCTTCAAAAATCTAATTTCCTATCGTTGACAAATAAAATGGCAAAGCTAAAATTTGAACAATGAAAAAAATATTCTTTCTTCTTACTCTACCCTTCGCATTACATGCACAAAAAAATTATTCCGCGCAACTGGATGAATACATGCAGTCGGTAGTTGATATAAATAATTATTATGGAAATGTACTTATTGCAAAAGGCGGCAATATCATTTATCAAAAGTCTTTTGGTTATAAAGACTATCAGGCAAAGTTTCCTTTAGATAATAATTCAATTTTTGAAGTAGGTGCAGTAACTGAGCAATTCACCGCTGCAGCAATATTATTATTGGCAGAGCAAAACAGATTGACACTTACTGACCATATCACAAAATATTTTCCTGAACTTCCTTACAAGACGATTACTATCGAACATTTGCTGACAAACACTTCTGGCTTACCTGAATTTTATGAAGAAGTAATGAAAGACAAGTGGAAAGAGAACAGGCTTGCAACCAATGCTGATATGATATACTATTTATCACGGGAAAATGTACCTCTGCATTTTCAGCCCGGACAAAAATATGAAGATACCGGTACAGGATTTTCCATACTTGCTTCTATAATTGAAAAGATATCCGGGCTTAGTTATAAAGACTTTTTACAACAAAATATTTTTAATCCCTTGCAGCTCAAACACACTGGTGTATTATTAGGCGCACATGTACACAAAACACCCAACCCAGAATATGCGCAGCCAATTGCTTACGACGAGATAGCAAAAAAATACCTTCCTGCAGATAGCCTATCACAAGAGTTTTCAAACCTATTCCTCAATATCTTATCTATAACAGACAGTGTTGCCGGGACAACAAATATCAGCAGTACAACAGGAGACTTACTTTTATGGGACCTGGCTTTAAAAAACAATACACTGCTTACTGCTACGACACAAAAAAAAATGTTTGCTCCTCATGTTTTAATGGATACAGCTTCAAAAATATTTTATGGTTATGGAACTATGGTTGGCAAAAATGAATTAGGTAATTATGTGGTGTCTCAGGAATTAGGAAATTTTAGTTTAGGCTTTGGTACTTCATTAATCCGTTATACAAACGATGATGTTGTCATTATTGTAATGTCAAATAAAACAAAGGAAGGGCTTAGCCAGCGTATTGGCGGTGCACTGTCTTATATTTTATACAATAAAGAGGTAGTGCCTCTTTACGTTCATAAAGAAGTTTCTATAGACACATCTTTATTGGATAGATATGTTGGAAAATATAGCATGCCGTTACTGATCGAAATAATAAAAATTGACGGGAAACTTTACCGACGTAGAGCCGGAGCACCCGACACAGAACTGAAACCAGAAACGTCTACGAAGTTTTTTTATGTATCAGATAATGCCGATGAGCAATTGGAATTTGTAACAGACAGAGCAGGTAAAGTTGTCAAGGCTTATTACATTGGAAATGGATTGAAGAAGGAAATTAAGAAACTGTAGAAAATGGCAATTAGTAAGTAGCACGAACGCACAACAGGCGGTTTGGCAATATGGCGGGGCGACGAATATATCCTGATCTTTTTGTTCGCTATCAGCAGCAGTCCGGGCTTGACTTTACTATTGAGCTTTAGTTGTTATCTTCATCATTAGTAATTCTGTTCGGCTGCGGTTACCGGTTATGATATTAGCCGGACGCAAGGTGTAAACTTCCTGGTAAGACAAGCCGGTGAAACTGGAGAACAGAAAAATGTCTTTGATGACATTCAATTTCTCATTGCTGAAGTGGTGCTCATGCAGCGCTTGAAACTCACGCATAGTGAGCCAGTCATGCTTTGGATCTGTATACCGGCATCTGAACAGGCCAAATACATTTGAGACCACCCAACCTTTCGAGACAGAACGATCGATTATTTCTTTTAAACATTGCATATGTTTCATGGCGGTGTTTTCCATCACGTTTTCTGGACCAAAAGAAAAGTATAATACTGGTCAATAAATTGGTACTGTAACTTGTCCAAAGAAAGATCTATGGTGTTGAATTTATAAGTTAGGAATTCAAGCAATCGCTTTTTGCGTCCGATCATTTTTTCCAGGGTATTGGGAGATCGGTGTCCTACAATGGATAATTGTAAAAAATTCAGCAGATATTCATCAACGGCCATGATCAGCGTTCTGCCCCTCTCCTTTTGGTCGAATATTGATGAAGCATGTCTACAGAGCTGCTCCAATTCTGATTCAGTCTTATATCTCTGCCATGATAACAACTTCGCTTTGGTCGGATGTGGAACTTTATGGTCTGCGGTTGCGTTTTGAAACTTATTATTGAATTGCAAATAAAGGTGCGTAAATCAGTCCAGTTTGGATGGCTGTACGTTATGTGTAGTTGATTGAGGTTCGTATATTTATGCGTTAGCCGAAACATAAAGAGACAATCTGATTTAGAAAAGATCATTATTTACGCCGGGCAAACTGTACAATTAAAAAAATCAGCCATGAAACGAATTCTTATAACTCTTCTTTTTTTTACAGCTACCTCCAGTATCGTTACCGGTCAGTCATTAGAAAATAGAATTGCGGATAGTTTTATTCAAAAACCAAAAATTCATCTCGTCTATTTAAACAATGGAACTCCTTTTGACCAAGCGTGCGGACAAGCAATGAATAAACCTATTCGCCAAGAAGATATAAATGAGATTTTTCAACGACTTGGCGAGTTCCAGGCTTTGTGGGACAAAGAAGGCCCTACATATCTTAAAACAGCTATAAATGAAGTTGGAGTGGACTTCCCATACAAAGAGATGCAAGCAACCTTAACTGTATGCGATTTCTCTTCAATGAGTTCACCCCTTATAATTTATGTAAAAAGATTTCTTTCGTCAGCTGAAAAACCTCTTCCTCTTTGGGCATTTCCAGAATTGTTATTCCATGAGATTATGCATACCTATACTCGCTCCGTTTATGATATTTCACCATTACGGAAAAAGTATGCAACTGAAGTGCCGGTGATTTTAAATCACCTTCATTCAATGGCACTGGAAAAGTTAGTGTTAGTAAAATTGAACAAAACAGAAATACTACAGTGGTTAGACAATCGCTATCGAAACCAGTTTGGGCATGAATACAAACGAGCTTGGGAAATTGTCAGTGATATAGAGGGTTACGAAGCATTTATCAAAGAATTAAGGGCAATGCCAAAGAAAGTTGATGAATAACGCAATGCTTCGGCTAACAGGCGGTTTGGCAATATGGCGGGGCGACGAATACATTCTCATCTGTATATCGCTATCAACTGCAGTCCGGGCTTGACTTTTACTATTGAGCTTTAGTTGCTATCCATCAATAGTAATTCTATTCGCCTGCGGTTCCGGGCTGGACCTTTTTCAAATACCGCCACATCGCCAAGCCCGTCAACGTTGTGCGTCATTTCAAATAACCATCAAAGTTTACAATCTTTATTTTTTACCATTTGGTAAGAGAAATCTTCTTACGTAGAACGACATTTGCCTTTCAAATAATTTATATGAAGACAATATTTATTACAGGTGCTTCTTCAGGCATAGGAAAAGCAGCAGCCACGCTTTTTTCCCAAAACGGTTAGAAGGTAATTGCAACAATGCGTGATACCGAAAAGGAAACCGAGCTTTCAGCACTTCCCAACGTTGTAAAGTTAAAGCTGGATATTTCTGAACCGTTACAAATACAAGATGTGGTGGAGAAATTTCTCAGTGGCGAGCAGGTGGATGTGGTTTTTAACAATGCCGGTTACCTGCTCGCAGGACCCATGGAGGGCATTACAGACGAGCAACTGGTTTCTCAAATTACCACGAATCTCCTTGGGCCTATTCGTGTTACACAGGTTTTTATTCCTCATTTCCGCGAAAAGAAAGGTGGACTATTCATAAATACAACTTCTATGTCGGCGCTCATTGCAAGTCCATTTATGTCTGTATATTCAGCATCAAAGGCAGGTCTTGAGCATTGGAGCTTTGCAATGAATCTGGAATTGGGCAAGTTTGGAATAAGGGTGAAGACTATTATTCCAGGCATTTCAAAAACAAATCTTCTGTCCAATGCTGATAAAGCCTCCAGTGTCCCTTATACAGAATTCATGAATAAGGTTCTGTCCACATTCACTGGCCCCGAAATACTCACTATTGCATTTACACCGGAGGATATTGCAAAAGTAGTATTTGAAGCTGCTACCACCCCCGTGGTCGCTGGTATTTTATTGGATTAGCCCAGGTTTTTTTTGCAGACTACATAAAATGCCTATTAAATCGGGTTTAGGAACGCTGGAAATAATACAGGCATAACCGTACGTTCATCGCAGACATCGATCATAAAAATACCTTTGTTCATAAAACACCGTTATGAAACAATTGATCCTTCTGGTACTGCCTTTTTTGTCTCTCAAATTAGCCACTGCGCAATCCAACCCTCTATTTCACCAGCTTTGGCAGTTCAATATCAACGATACGCTTTCGGGCCCCTATTTTGTATCCCAACAATGCAGGCAACTGGAAGATACTTCCCTTGTTTTTATTACGAAACAATTCGAGCAGGCTCCTGCGGCAGGGTCCAAACCAATTGCTTACTATTTTTCGAAACTCAATATATCCGGAGAACTTGTGATTGATCGTAAAAAATTGGCAATGCCATCGCCCAGTTTTTATCTTCTTAATACCGATATCACCCATGATGGCAGCTTACTTGCCCTTTTTGTAAAAGACCGTACCGGCTCTCCAGAACAAAAAACAGATAGTGCCTACCTGGTCAAATACGACACAAACCTGGAAATGGTCTGGCACAGATGGATCTCTAACCAGGATAGCGGGGGAATCGCACCCTGCCGGGTAACCGGCGCTACTGCCCTGACCGACGGCAGGATCGTCGTTGGGTATAACCGGCGGGACCGGCCTCGAGGTCCGCGCGAATTGGTCAGTATCCTCTCGCTATTTACATGTTTTACTGCCTTTGGTGATTCGGTTTATACACAGGAACTCACAGAGCCCATACTTCAAATCAAAAAAGGATCCGATTCAACATTTTTTATTAGGGTTGATTTTGCTTTTGGATCCGATGAGGTCAGCGAAACATTTTTGCATTCGTCCACGGACGGACGGATGCTAAAACACCTCTTTGCTATTTTACCATCAGACATCCACCTTGCCAGCAATTTTGCCTTGATCCCGGCCACACAACAATTTGTAGCCGTAACAGTTCCTGCCTGGAGCAATTCACGTACTTTTTCTATGCATATCACGGATGCCTTGTTAAATCATCAAACGACACTGAGCTATTACCAGGTAACGTTGTTCGATAAAAATTTTGGATTACGGCTCTTTAAAGACAGGGAAGAAGGTCTCTACGCATTTCAATACCAGCCCTCGGATTTTCCGGTCCTGCGCGACACCATTTCATTTTGCCGCCTCGATGCAGGCGGAAACGTCGTCTGGTCTTATAAAACAGCCGAAGCGATGACAGTCGTTGGCGGCGAGGTTAGTGATATTATCCCGCTTGCAGGAAACGATTTTATACTTGTCATTACACATGCGGGAGGCCTGAGAGTACAGCGAATGACAGTGAGTACAGCAATAGGTGCACAAACAGCGCTGGCTAATCCGTTTGCAAAAGCCCGGCCTTTAGGTTATGGGGCACCAATCCAAAAAGACAGCTGCGAATTCTCAGTCAAAGTCCTTTCCAATCCTTCCACGGCCGGTTTTACCTTCATTATGCAAACCAATACCAGCGGGCCTTTTTTCGTATCTGTTTCAGACGTGCATGGAAGACTAATCGAAAGAAAACAGCAGATTCCACCCCATGGCATACTTCAGCTAGGACAAGGCTACAGGCCGGGAATTTATTTGGTGCAGTTTGTTCAAAACGGGCAGACTCAGGTGAAGCGGATTATCAAGCAATAAACCGCTTACTCACGGGCTTTCCTCAAATACGCTAGAAGAAGCCTCCATAAAAATAAAATTTTTGAATGCCAGCCAACAAATTTGACTTGGTTGCAATCCAACCTTTCGAGACAGCACGATCAATTATTTCTTTTAAACATTGCACCTGTTTCTGGCGGTGTTTTCCATCACGTTTTTCTGGACCAAAAGAAAAGTATAATACTGGTCAATAAATTGGTACTGTAACTTGTCCAAAGAAAGATCTATGATGTTGAATTTATAAGTTAGGAATTCAAGCAATCGCTTTTTGCGTCCGATCATTTTTTCCAGGGTATTGGGAGATCGTTGTCCTACGAATGAAAGTTGTAAAAAGGTCAGTAGATACTCGTCAACAGCCATAACCAATGTCTTGCCCCTCTCCTTTTGATCGAATATCGATGAAGAACGGCTGCAGAGCGTTTCCAGTTCTGTATCAAGTTTATTTCTTTGTTGTGATAATAATTTCGCTTTGGTTGGATGAGGAATTTTGCCGTCCGCGGTTGCGTTTTGGTACTTACTATTGAATTGCAAATAGGCGTAAATAAATTGATCGATTTGTTCGCTCAAGGCAAGATTCTCTACCTTTTCCTGTTGGAGCCGTGCCCCGTTCAAAGGCGACCTGTAGGATTCAAGGACTTTTGCAGGTGTGGCCAGTTGGTGTTTTGCCTGCATTAGATCGCAGTGTCGTTCCAGGTCGACTTTCAGCTGAACAATTTTTTATTGATCTTTTTGAATTCCGGGTCACTAGATAGAACTGTCTTTGCATCATTGTCCCAGTTTTTACCACAAACCTTACAGCCCGTTGAAATCTCTTCCTTTAACCCGTCAATAGTTACACGGGCATATAAGGGACTTTTTCCATCTCTATTTATTTTGTTTCTCTTTAAATAAAAAAGAATGGAAAGTTTTTGTTTTACGTTCATACCACATAGCGTTTTTAGGTTTAAAACAGCTCTTCCAACATCACAACAAAACATGTATTAGAATTCTGGAAGTGACCCATAAATTTAGGTCACCAAAAAGGTCACCATTTTCTTTGATTTGATTTGAATTGCTTTGATACGCCTTTTTTCTAAAATCCTTTGCCGGAGTGGCTTTTAAACGAAAAATGGCGCCCCGATTGTCATCGGGGCGCCAAAAGTGATCCGGATTGGATTCGAACCAATGGCCTACTGCTTAGAAGGCAGTTGCTCTATCCAACTGAGCTACCGGACCAAATATTTTTTTCAATGACCTACCGGACCAATGTCTTAAAAATCGGCAGGCGCAAAGATAATTTTTTTTAGTTTGCACCCAAACCGAATCATACGCAGAATGGATGTAAAAATTGACAGCAGTTGGAAAAATGTTTTAAAGCCGGAATTTGGAAAACCTTATTTTTTAGAGGCTGTGGGCTTTTTACGCATGGAGAAGGCTGCATGCAAAACCATCTATCCACCAGGGTCTTTGTTCTTTAACGCTTTCAATACAACTCCATTCGAATCAGTAAAGGTTGTATTATTAGGGCAGGATCCTTATCATGGGCACGGTCAGGCTCACGGTTTATGTTTTTCGGTGCCGGATGGCATTGCTCCCCCACCCTCGCTGGTGAATATTTTCAAAGAATTGCACAATGACACCGGCGTGCCATTTCCCGGGTCGGGAAATCTTACCAGGTGGGCGCAACAGGGAGTACTATTATTAAATTCATCGTTGACCGTACGTGCCAATGAGCCTATGAGTCACGCCAAAATTGGCTGGGCGCAGTTTACCGATATGATTATTACCAAAGTTTCAGAGCTGAAAGAAAATATTATTTTCCTGTTGTGGGGCAAATTCGCGCAGGAAAAACAAGCGCTGATCGATGAAACAAAACACCTCGTATTAAAAGCAGCCCATCCTTCTCCTTTCTCAGCCAACAACGGCTTTTTAGGATGCAGGCATTTTTCCAAAACCAACGATTATCTGGTCAAAAATGGCATTGACCCGATCGACTGGTCATTACAGTAATTCCTATCTTCACGATCCTGTATGAATATATTCAGAGACATTTTTTATCGCATCTGGGCTGTATGGGCATTGTTGTTATTCGTAGTCACGATGATCATTTTTCTGATCCCCTTTTTTTTATTCTCGTATTTTAAGGACGAGCCTTTAAAGACAATCCGTTTCAATATTTATGCACGTGTATGGATGGGTTTTTATTTATTTATGATCGGATGTCCCTTAACCGTGAGAGGAAGAGGAAATTTTAAGGCTGGTGAAAATTACATTGTGTTATGTAATCACAATACATTGATGGATGTTCCGGTTTCTTACCCCGCTATCCCCGGTGGTAATAAAACGATCGCTAAAATTGAAATGGCAAAAATTCCCTTGTTCGGTCCATTGTATAAAACAGGCAGTGTTCTGGTTGACAGGAAAAGCGATGCAAGTCGCAAGGAGAGTTACAATAAAATGAAAAATGTTCTTGCAATGGGATTACATATGTGTATCTACCCTGAAGGCACCCGCAATAAAACAGATCAGGCCTTAAAATCTTTTCATAGCGGCGCTTTCAGACTGGCGATCGAAACCGGCAAATCGATCATACCCGGTGTTATTTTCAATACTAAAAAAGTGTTGCCGCATAATAAACCGTATGCGGTTGTTCCGCATCCGCTTGAAATTCATTTCCTGGAACCAGTTAAAATACTCGCAGAAGATTCTGTACCAGGATTACAGGAAAAAGTTTTTGGCATTATGTTCGATTATTACCAGAAAAATCAGAAGTGATCAGTTTCCATAAAAATAACGGGTGCGGTTTACTTTCAAATCCCTGAGCAATCCCGATTTTGGATTGATTGTAATATTGAATGAGCGGTATAGTCCGATAGGAGTCACATTAATGGATAACTGCCAGCAGTGCATTTCACGGGTGATGTACATGGTAAGTGTCTGAATAGAAGATGTGGCGAAATCATAATACCCATTCATCCCCATTTTCCATTTTTCAGTTAAATTGAAATCACCGTTCCAGTTAAAACTGGAATTTGTTTTTGTTTCAAAACCTTTATAGTCTGATCTGAAATCCCGGAAAAAACTAAGAGAATAGGAAAGACTGACAGACCAAGGCACATTAAAATCTGCAAATTCGGCGGGATTCTGGCGAACATAATCAAGTTCCGCCATTTGCTGTTCCATGGTCACCGGCAAAAGCTCCTGCTCTGTCTGTGTATCGGTGGAAGCCTTTTTTTCATCTTTCGGCTTGCTTTTGAATGTAGTGGATACAGCTATATTCCCGTTAACAATTCTGCCTAACGAAAATTTATCTCCCTGCCACATATACTTATCGATCCTGAATCCGGATGAATTGACCTGGTAAGGGTCCATGGTTGCACCCATGGTTATATTGATCTTCTCAAATAAAGTACTTCGCAAATACAAACTGAGTTGCGAAAACTTAAAAGAATCGGCTATGAAATTATACCCTCCATTGATACCAAACCCGTCAATCAAACGTATTTTCTTGATCCCACCGTCTGCCGTGTCTTTTTTAGAGCGCACTTTCATCTCTATATTATTATCAAGCCCAAATGAAAGACCGCCGAATGTGCCCTCGGAAAACGGACCAAACAATGTTCCGTCATAATAAGAGAACCGGAAAGAATTTTTTGCGGAATCGATCTGAATACGATAATAATCTTTAGCCGCAAGATCAGGTTTATAGTTCAACGAGACGGTAGGACGAATAACATGCCTGATAGCCCTGATAGCACTCTTCTTGCCGAACTTATCAAATGTTCCGAAGAGTGCTGTGCTCATGGACAGGCTGAATGAAACATCACCGGCTCTGTAAAAACCTTTATTGATCGTAGTATCAACTTTATTTTTCGCAGTATTATAACTACGTACCAGCCGGCTCGAATACCATTTTTCCTGGTAAGTAACACCGGGAGATATCTGAACGGGACCGAGCGGAGGTAATGACAATTGTATGGGCACGTTATGCAAAGCCCCCCATTGAATGGTATCGAGCACTCTGCGAAAACTAAAAGTAGAATCATAAAAGCTGATCTGGTTACCGAGGTTCGAATTCAGGCCTATCCCTAATTTTTCATACCATTTCGGTTCGCCTATCATTTCCTTTTTTTGCAAAGGATAGAAAGTGTTCAGCGTGTAGGCAATGGTAGGTAGATTGACATTAACAACGCCGGTGTTATTGTTCTGGTTATGATTGGCGCTGACGGTCAGGTTCGATTTGTCCCAGGTTTTTGAATAAGTGATAGAGGAACTTAGTTGATTGGCGTAGTTGCGCGTGGGGTTGTTCACCACATATTGATTGTATTTGGTGGAGCCGGCATTTACATTGGCTGAAAAAGAAGTTCCCGGGCGAGCCCTGCTATCCACGGTATGCGACCAGGTGATATTGAATGTTTGTGCTTTTGTATATTCCTGCTTGGGATCGCTGCTGAGCAAACGTGTTCGTTGCAGGGAAAAATTTAGACCTCCATTATAGCGGTACCGTTTGCGGTAAGTTGGTGACACGAATAATGCCCAGCCACCATAAGAATAAATGTTACTTCTTACAGTTACATCGAGGTAATCACTGAGCACTTTATAATAGCCCAGGCCTTCTAATCCGATCCCGAATTGCTCACTGGCAGTGAACTGCGGCGCTAATATCCCGGAATGCCGGCCTTGTGAAATCGGAAAAAATCCAAAGGGAAGGTAAATGGGCACGGGCACCCCCTCGAATTCAGGGTGAATGGGTCCTGAAACGGCCAGTTTCTGGCTGATAAATTTCATTTTCTTTGCACGGAAGGCAAAATGCGGTGTATCGAGATTACAGGTTGTAAACTGCCCCCGGAACGCATAAAATTCATCGGTCGAAATCTTTTTCATTTTTTCGCCCATCACATAGATTTCGCCCTGTTGGGTAAAGGTATTGCGGGTAACTCCTTTTTGCGTTTTGGTATCGAATTGCATCAGATCCGATTCCATTGTACTTTCACCCTGTACCATTCGCGGCCTGCCAATCATTTGTCCTGTTGAATCTTTCCGGTATGAGGCAGTGATCATATGCTTTTCCTGGTCGAATTCTATACTGTCGGCAGTAAGGTCCATGTCCTTATTCTTGACATTGGCTTTACTGAATAAGGTTATTTTCTTTGTAGGAACATCAAATACCATGGAATCGGAAGCGCTGTAACTGATCGGAGAGTCAAGTGAATCTTTTGATAATTTCAGAGTAAAAGAATCTGTTTTCATCGCCAGCGAATCCTTTTTGCCGGGAATTGTATCAGTGAATTTAATGATTGGTTTTGTTGTATCCTGGAAAGCCGTTAATGAATTGCAAATTCCTGACCCTGTTGAATAATTAGCCTGAGTATTAAACGTTAAATGCAAAAGGAACAAAGAGAAAAGCAGGGCAAAACTATAATTTAAACTATTTTTGGGGCCGTTGATCATAAGTAGGTAGTGGAACCAAAAATAGCTATTAATGAATTAAATAAATGTGAAGATTCCCAACCCTTATAAATTATTATTCATTATGATGAAGAAGAAGATTCTGATACTCTTGCTGTTTTCTTTTACAATAACGCTTATTTCATCGTTCAATATAAAACCCGGAGCCGGTAATCAAAAACTTGCGATAAAAACGATCATCATCGATGCGGGGCATGGTGGCAAGGACAATGGCGCACGCGGAGATTATTCGTTTGAAAAAGATATCTGCCTCGATATTGCACTCAGGCTTGGTAAAAAAATGGAAGCGGAATTTCCGGACATAAAAATATTGTATACCAGGACCACGGATATATATCCTGCTATTAAAGCCAGGGCAGATTTCGCCAATGCCAATCATGGCGATCTTTTCGTTTCAATCCATGTCAACGCAGCGCCTAAAATCAGGCACAGTAAATTTGCCGGTTATAAAACGCAGGTATATTATACAGGAAAGGGTAAAAAAAGGAAAAAGCAAACCCGCAAGGTTCCTAAATACGATGTATACTATTCTGATAACCCCTCTAACGGCACGGAAACTTTTATCTGGGCCGCCGATCGTACCGATGAAAAAGAAAAATTCGTGGTAACTGATGTGGTATCGGAAGAAATCTACGATTCTACCGAATATGCCCCCGATATCAATGATCCTGAGTTTAAGGCAAAAGCCCTTCTTTGGACCAAGCGTTTTTTCAGCAAAAGTTATTTGTTGGCTACAATGATAGAAGAGGAATTCATAAAGGAGGGAAGATTGAGCCGGGGTGTTAAACAAAGGAACGAAAAAGGAATTTGGGTGTTACAGGCCACCTCTATGCCAAGTATACTCGTAGAAACGGGCTTTATTACCCATCGGCCCGACGAAGATTATCTGAATAGTGAAAACGGACAGGAAGAAATTGCCGACAATGTATTACAGGCCATCAAGAGATATCGTACTGCAACAGAGAGCAAACAGGCAATTTCATCTTCTCAATCTTCCGTACCACCCACCATCACTGCAAAAAAGAAGTAAACACGATTATCAATTTATCACTCGCTATAACGCTGTAAGTTTTATACTTTTGGTGAGGGTATGATTTTTTAATAGAATTGCACATCAGGCGCAGCTCTATCGTTTCTGCCCTTAACAAAACTACTTCTAAATGAAAATTTCTAATGAAACCAAAGTTGGCGCGCTGACTGCAATTGCGATAGTTGTTTTGATACTAGGCTTCAATTTTTTAAAAGGAAAGAATCTGACAGAACGCGATCACAAGCTATTTGCTACTTTTCCGAGCGTAAGGGGGCTCGCCGTGTCAAACGCCGTTTATATTAATGGATTACAGGTGGGTAAAGTGTCCGAAATGCATGAGAAGGATAAAAATCTCAGTGGAATTATCATTACGATCAGTCTTACTAAAGATATTAATATTCCAAAAAATTCGGTGGTAACCATAACCAGTGAGTTGCTCAGCTCTACAGCTTTGGATATTGTTCTGGGTGATAGCAGGGATTATACAAAAGATGGAGATACGCTGGCAACAAAAGAAAATATCAGTGTTATGGGAGAATTAACAAAAAGTATTAATCCTGCCATCAACAACGCAAATAAAACACTGATCGAACTTCAAATGCTGATACAAAAGCTTAGTGCAATTGTAGATCCCCGTACACAGACCAATATACAGGGCATTGTAGGCAGTCTTAACGCTACTGCCCAATCCCTCGATCGTTTATTAAATGAAAAGAATGGCGTGTTATCCCGTTCATTAAATAATGTTGAATCGATCACAGGGAACCTGGCTAAAAACAACGATAAGATCAATAATACATTAACAAACCTTGACAAAGCATCTTCTAATTTTGCCAATCTGAAACTGGAACAAGCGGTAGAAAGCCTCAAAAATACAATGGCAAAGCTTGACAACGCGGTTTCAAAAATCGATAGTAAAGAGGGCACTCTTGGCCTGCTGTTAAATGATAGCAAATTATACGATCAGCTTCTGATGACCAATCGTAGTTTGACTACCTTGCTGGACGATCTGCGGGTAAATCCTAAACGTTACGTAAATATTTCTGTATTTGCACGAAAGGATAAAAAAGGTCCGTTGCCAGGTCCGTTGTATGATTCCACTTCTATCCAAGGCAGAAAATAACATGAAAAGAACTGTTGTTGTTTTAGCCTTTTTCATACTGCCGGCTTATTATTCATTTTCGCAGGTTTCCCCCGTTCCTTCGCCCACAGACACCATGCGCCTGGTAGAAATACTGCGTACCAACCGGTACGGCTATGAGAAAATAGATTCAACGACGGCGTTACAAATACTGGTAGGACAGGTTCATCTTAAAGAAAATACAACTCATTTTTATGCGGATAGTACTGTGATCAATAATAATGCACGCATCATTGAAGCATTTGGAAATGTACATATTAATGATAACGACAGTGTTCATACCTATTCCCAGTACCTGCTATATAATCTAAATACAAAAATTGCCACCTTAAAAAACAAGGTGCGGCTTACGGACGATAAAACCAATCTGTATACGGAAGAACTCGAATATGACGTAAACCAGAAAATCGGCATCTATCGCAATGGCGGACGGGTGTTGAACGGTACATCCGTGCTCACCAGTAAGGAAGGAACTTATTACGCCGATCTGAAAGACGTGTATTTTAAGAACGACGTCGTGCTCAAGGATCCGAAATATGATCTCAAGTCAGATTCGTTGCTTTACAATACAGATACCGAAATCGCAACTTTTATTTCTGAGACTTTCATTATCGACAGTGCTAAAAGATCCATTAAAACCAGGGAGGGATATTACGATCTTAAAAATAAAAAAGCATTTTTTGGCAAACGGCCGGTTATTACAGACGGGGCATTGAAAATTATTGCCAACGAAGTAGAAACCGATGACAGCACCGGGATTAACAAATTACGCGGCAATGCAGTATTCATAGATACCGCGCAGGGAGTATCGGTGCTGGCGAATTATATTGAAAGCAATCGCAATGAAGGCTGGTTCAGGGCAACCCAACATCCGCTGATGATCATCAAACAGGATAACGATTCTATTTATATTACCGCGGATACCCTTTATTCGGGAAGACTTAGCAAACTCAAGGCGGATACGTCGATGGCGAAGGACACGGTGAAAGCAACCACTGTCGTCGATACCAGGAATGATAGTGCAGATCGCTATTTCCAGGGTTTTCGCCATGTTCGTATTTTTTCTGATTCTCTGCAGGCCGTATCAGACAGCCTGTTTTATTCAGGTAAAGATTCCATTTTTAAACTTTTCATCAACCCGGTTGTCTGGGCCAATGCAAGCCAAATAACGGGAGACACAATATATCTGTATACAAAAAACAAAAAGGCCGAGCGTCTCTACGTATTTGAAAATGGATTGGTGATCAATAAAACGGGCGAAAGCATGTACAATCAGGTGAAGGGAAACCGTTTATTCGGTTATTTTACTGAAGGTCTTATTGATTATGTACGGGCGAAAGGCAATGCCGAAAGCGTTTACTATGTAAGGGATAATGAGGAATTACTGGTCGGCGTTAACAAGGCTACCGGTGACATTATTGATATGCGATTTAAAAATAAAGAACTGAATCGTGTTATCTTCATCAGCGATGTAAAAGGCACTATGTTTCCGGTAACCCAAATACCGGAAGAAGAAAAAACACTCCGCAATTTTCAATGGCTTGACAATATCAGACCGAAAACAAAATATGAGCTGTTTGGTAATTAAGCCTATATCATTTTCAAAAGTCTTACCATCATAAAAAACCTATCAGGTCTTATCATGAGTTCGACTATTTTCAAAAGTCTTACTAAGACCTTATAGGTTTTTTCGGAGGTCATTTATCTAACTCAATTTTAACAGCCTGTCTCCAATAGTCTTAAGAATATTTTCGTTTTTCGCATAAATATTTTCTATGAAACGTATTCTCTTTTTCTGCGTACTCGTTTTAATATTTTTGGTAAGCCAGCAGGCTTCTGCCCAGGATTACAGGTTTGGCGTTGGTGTCCGTTTGAGTAATGCCACTCCTACTTTGAATAATTCAATTACGGGAAAATATTTTATTACACAAACAAGCGCCATTGAAGGCATCATTTCATTCGGCAGCCGTTTTGGTATCGGCGGTTTGCTTGAAATCCACAAGCCTTTCAGTGTGCAGGGACTTAGTTGGTTTTATGGGGGTGGTGCCTATGTAGGTTTCGAGGGTGGTAGCACCTATCTCGGTCCTACTGGTATCATTGGAATGGATTATAAATTCGCTAATGTTCCGCTGAACATTTCCATTGACTGGAAACCGGAACTGGACATTATTCCGGATATAAATTTCGTACCCGATGCCTTTGCGCTTTCGGTGAGGTTTACATTGAAGTAAGGAAGACAGGATACAGGAGACAAAATACAGAATACGGAATGCGGAATACGGACTACGGACGTACAGGGCGATATGGGCCATAGACCTATGTATATCCGAGGCTAAAGCTTTCAATTATTCTGTCCCTTGTCTTCTGTTTCCCGTCTTATGTGTGCTGTATTCTGCCTTCCTCCCTTCTGCAATATTTTTTCGACTTTGCGGTTTTCTGCTGGTTTTACATTAATTTGAGGCGTGTAACCGCAAACTAATGCTTAAAAAAGAACGGCAGGCATTTATTCTTCACCAGATAAATCTGCATAACAGGGTACTTTCTGCAAATCTTTGCCAGGAGATCAATGTTTCGGAAGATACGATCCGACGCGATCTGCAGGAGCTGGCAGAAGAAGGCAAAATAATTAAGGTTCATGGAGGTGCCCTTTCACATTCTTTCAACCACACATCTTACCCTTCAACCAACGTTTATTCTCATACCGAAAAGAAAATAATCGGGCAGAAAGCAGCAAAACTGGTTGAAGACGGAATGTTTGTATTGACCACCGGTGGCACTACCATTGTAGAATTGGCAAGATGCCTGCCACCCCAGCTAAAAGCAACCTTCATTTCCGGCAGCATCCCCGTTGTTCTGGAATACATGTATCATCCCATGATCGATGTGATTGTTATCGGAGACAGGGTCTCCAAAAACTCTAAGTTGACATTCGGAGGGGAAGCCATTACCAAGATCAAACAAATTAAATCAGACCTATGCATTTTAGGTGTCAATGCTATTGACAGTGTCAACGGTATTACTGACAATGATTGGGATGTAGTGCAGATAAAGCAGGCCATGATAGAATCCACGCAGAAAGTGGTATGTCTGTCCATTGCCGAAAAGATCAATTCATGCCAACCGATACAGGTTTGCGGAATTAACAAAATCGATATCCTCATCACTGAATTACCTCCCGACGATCCGCTGCTAAAACCATATGTAGATGCCGGTATATTGGTTTTATGAAGAAACCGTTTTCTTTAAAAATCGTAATACTGATCTTGACAGGAGTATTGTTTTTTAATCAGATCATAAAATGACTGCTATGAGAAAGTTAACCCGGTTACTGGTAATTATTATGCTAATTCCATTTGCTTCTGTATTTGCACAGGAAAGGTCCGTGACCGGTACAGTGGTGGGAAGAACTAATAATGATCCCCTTCTTGGCGTGACTGTTACCGTAAAAGGAACAACGCGATCAACCCAAACTGACGCAAACGGCAAGTTTACCGTTGCCGCTAAAAACACTGATATCCTTCAATTTTCGTATGTAGGATATGTTAGCTACGATGTACGCGTGGGCGAGTCATCCACTTTTTCAGTCAGGCTTGAAACTTCTGCACGTGAGCTTGAAGTTGTAACAGCATACGGCATCAGGAGAGAGAAAAAGTCTTTAGGTTATTCTACGCAGGTAGTTGACGGCGATGAAATAGCGCAGACACGCAGGGAAAATTTTATTAATTCACTTGCAGGGCGCGTTGCTGGAGCCACTGTGACATCAACATCAGGTGTACCGGGCGCATCCTCCCAAATTATTTTGCGGGGCGCTACTTCAATGGGAGGAAACAATCAACCATTATTTATTGTGGATGGTGTGATCTATGATAACCAATCGCTGAACCAGGAAGGACTAATAGGCGGTTTATCAGTTGGGTTTGCAAACCGGAATTCGGATTATGGTAACCGTGGAATGGATATCAATCCTGCCGATATTGAATCAGTCACCATTTTGAAGGGCCCGGAAGCAACCACTTTGTATGGGGCTGATGGTGCATCAGGCGCCATCGTTATAACCACGAAAAAAGGAAAGCCCGGCAGATCATCCGTGACTTATGATAATTCCTTCCGTATAGAAAAACTATACCGCTTTCCTGAAATACAAAAAGAATATACCATCGGAAGAAATGGAATTTATGATCCTTCAGCAGTTGCAAATCCTTTTAGTATCCTGGGCACGGCGGCCGGAGCAGGTGTTCCCGCGGCTTTTGGCCCCAGGCTTTCTGATACTTCAACCGTGTATGATAACGCAGACCGCTTTTTTCAAACAGGATTTACCCAACAGCATAATATCAGTGTAGAAGGTGGCAGCGAAGTTTCCAGTATCCGCTTATCGGCAAATTACACCGACCAGGAAGGCATTGTACCCAATACAGGCTTCCAAAAAATTTCGGTACGCTTAGGCGGTAGCACCAAGATCCTGGACAAGATCACATTGTCCACATCACTAAACTATGTAAACAGCACTACCGATAAAGCAACAAAAGGCGCCGGAGGTTATCTACTTACCATACTGACCTGGCCTGTTACCAGTGATGTAAATAACTATATTAAACCCGATGGAACCCGTGTTCCCCTGCGCAACGTAGTGAACGGGAACTACTCCCTTGAATATGATAACCCGCTTTGGGATGTAAATAAAAATCCTGCACAGGATAAAGTTGACCGGCTATCGGGCAATTTTAATATAGGGATTCCCATCACAAAATGGCTGAACCTGGGTGCCATCTTAGGACTGGATTATTATACTCAATATGGCTTCCTTGCCACCCATCCCCAATCTCGTTTCGGTTATGCATCCAATGGATTTTATTCATTATACAGTCAGACAACACGAAATATCAACAATGTGTTCAAGGCCACTTTTACCAAACGATTCGGAGATTTTAGTAATACCCTCACCGTTGGATTTGCTCATGAAGACAATAAGACCAAACTCGAAGCGCAAAAAGGCGAAAGATTTTTTGAGAGAGAATTCCTTTCAATCAACAATACAGACCCTCTTTCACGGGATGCAAGAACAACAGTGACCGGTATACGGAAGAGCCGGGTTTTTGCGAACCTGGTAACAGGTTATAAAATGTTTTATGTGTCTCTCGCGGCCACGAATGAAGGTGATAGCCGGTTTATGTCGAAAGTTGTTGAGAAGAACCCATTCTTTTCTTATGGTGCCGCTTCATTGAGTTTTGTGATCTCAGACATCGAGGCCGTTAAAACCGGAATACCCTGGATGAATTTTGGAAAAGCAAGGATCTCTTATGCAACTACCGGCAAAGGGCCCTATGCCGCGTACCAGATCGATTACCGTTTTTCGCCACAGATCACTACCGGTGGAGGTTATGCTTATGATGTTACCGGTAATAATTTCAATCTCGAACCTGAGTTTACAAAAACGCTGGAATATGGAGCCGAACTGCAATTCTTTAATAACCGCCTGGGAATTGATATTGCAAAATATTCTGTCCGAAGTGAGAAACAACTGATCGCTGCCCGTGCTTCTTATGGTACAGGTGTTGTTATCAAGTGGTTTAACGGAGGCCTGGTTGAGAACCGGGGCCTTGAAATTCAATTGACCGGCAAACCAATTATGAGCAAGAATTTTTCTTGGCAAACGATCTTCAACTTTGACAGGAATGTTGGTGAAGTGATCGAGATGCCGGCCGGCCTTCCTACTTACTACGATTCTGATACCTGGGTATTTGGCAATCTCAGATCTCAATATTTTCCCGGTGCAAAGCTTGGAAACATGGCATCGAATACATTAAGAAGAAATACTGCAGGCCAGGTTTTGATAAGCCCGACAAGTGGCTTACCAATCCGCGATGACGAATTCAGAACGGTGGGAGATCGCCAGCCCGATTTTAAGCTTGGCTGGGTGAACACTCTTTCATACAGAGATTTTGATCTTTCATTTAATCTTGATTTCAGAAAAGGCGGGGATGTATTTAATGCAACTGAATACCTGCTCTACCTCACCGGGTATAGCACAAGAACACTTGATCGTGAAAATCCCATTGTGATCGATGGAATATTACTGGATGGTTTGGAAAACTCAAGCACCCCCACAAAAAATACCATTGCCGTAACACCAAATCTGAATTCCGATTTTTTTAACAACAGCACGGCCAGTGAAGAAGATTTTGTAGAAGAAGTAAGCTGGATGCGTTTGCGTGATATAACGCTGGCGTATAATCTGCCAAAAAGCTTATTCAAAAATCAAAGAGCCATTAAGTCTGCTTCTGTGTTTATTACCGGCACAGATATATTTATGATAACCGATTATACGGGAGCTGATCCAAGTGTTAATGCCAATACTGCTTCTAACAGGGGTTTTGGTGGTGCTGGTATCGATTATGGTACCATCAGCACACCGAGAGGAATCAATTTTGGATGCCGACTAAGTTTCTAAACGTAAAAAATCACTTCTCATGAGATATTTAAAATACCTGATAATTTTTAGTGTGGTAACGGGGATGATGAGCTGTAAAAAATATTTAGATATAAATTCGGATCCTGATACTCCACAGACACCCGATCCGTCGTCGATCATGCCGGCGATGCTCTCAGCTATCCCGAGAGGGATTCAATTTGATGCACGCTATATTGGCAAATTCATCCAGAACTGGTCGGGAAATACATCCGGTGATGTGTGGGACATTCATAGCCACCAGGGTTTTCCGGGAATTTTGGACAATGGTGGAGATATATGGCGCCAGACTTATTTCGGATTGGGATTAAATCTTAACTATATCATTAATGAGGGCATTAAAAAAGGTCAATGGGATTATGTTGGTGCTGCCTATGCCTTAAAAGCATACATGTTCCAAAATTGTACCGACGTATATGGCGACATGATTTATTCCGAGGCATTCAAGGAAAACACATCCACCTTTAAATATGATGAGCAACAAATAGTGTATCGGGGAGTAGATTCTCTTTGCAGGCTCGCTCTCAGTAATTTAATCAGGGATGATCTGAATCCGGCAAGTTCTATTCTGGCGAAAGGTGATTTTGTGTATGATGGCGACAGGGCTAAATGGATAAGATTTGTGAATGGCATTCTCGCACGCAATTTTATGAGGTATTCGAATAAACCAAATTTCAACACAACATTTGCTGATTCCGTTATCTATTATGTAGACCGGTCTTTCGCCAGCGGAACAGATGATTTTCTGATCCCCTTCGATGCCTCTAAAAATGATGATGCTAATTTCTTTGGACCTTTCAGAAATAATATGGCGACCTTCAGGCAGACACATATGATCGTTAGGTTGCTCGATGGAACAACCCTGGCAGGTAGTAATGTGCCGTTTGCAAACAGGGATCCACGTATCAAGCATATGTTATCTGCATCCCAGGATACAATGACAGGAGTTGTGAATGGCGGATACAGATCTGTGGAGCCAGGCCAGGGTGATCCGCAGAACGCAAACACAACAAGCCGTACAAGGGTCGCCAATCTCTGGGGAGATTCGTTATACGCAAACCCAAGTGCCAGTGTTTTTAGCCCGGGCAGAGGTAAATATTTATTTAAAGACAAGACTGTTTCTCCGGTTATGTCTTACAGTGAGCTGCAATTCCTGAAGGCCGAAGCTGCTCTGAAAAAATCTCCCGCTTCTGCAGTTGCCTATACGGCATACCTAAATGGCATTGGTGCTCATTTCGACTTTATCAACCGCGGTATTTATCCCCGTGGAAATGTTCAGCTTTATAACCTCAACCCGATCAGTGCTGCTGAAAAAACCGGCTATCTGGCAGGCAACAACGTAAAGAAAACTGCGGCCGCGCTTACGCTCACCGATATTATGCTCCAGAAATACATCGCCATGTGGGGATGGGGATTCGTTGAAACATGGGTTGATTTAAGAAGGTACAATTATACCGGCACTGATCCTGTCACCACTCAGCCTGTATACAAAGGATTTATTGTACCCACGAATTTAATTGCCAGCAATAACGGGCAGTTGACTACACGAATAAGACCAAGGTACAATTCAGAATACGTATGGAACCGCGAAGAACTTGACCGGATAGGCGCCACGTCGCCAACCTATCACGTAAAACCAATGTGGTTCAGTTTGCCTTAATTAAATAACTCAATGACAGATTTATGAAAATAAATTACATAATAGCCGGCCTGATGGCGATGATTTTTTTAGCAGGCTGCGAAAAGAATACTTTTCGTATTAGCAATTATATTACGGCCGGTGAGCAGGCGCAGGTGAAGATCAATTTCTTTTCGATGTACCGCGCGCTTCCTGTATACCAGATAAAAGTCAATGATGTGAGGGTCAGCAGCAATTTATCGATCAGTCCCAACCCCACTCCATTTCCCGGTGGTGGTTTGAACACAGGCGGCGCCAGCACTGCCGACTACCTGGCAATCAATCCTGGTGTTGCAAAAGTGGCGATCTCGCTTCCGAAAATAGGAACAAACGATGATTCCCTGCAACTGGCAACCACATCTCCGACATTGGATGCCGGGAAAAAATACTCTTTGTATTTTGCGGATACTGCAACAAACATGATCTCCCTGCTTGTTGCCGATACACTTGCACGCCCTGACTCAGGTTATGCAAAATATAAGTTTGTGAATTTAATGCCCGATGTGCCTGCGCTGGATTTATATATCGGTACCATAAAGGTTGCTTCAAATATTCCTTACAAAGGGGTCAGCCCATCGTTTTTGATAAACACAAATTCTTCCAGTACAACATGGGGTATCAGAACTGTTAACGGTATAACAAACCTGATCACATATGCCTCTGCCAGTTCTATTAACAATCAAAGGGTGTACACAGTAATAGCAAGAGGCTACAACGGTATTACAGCAACAACAGATATCCGTTCGAGAAAGATCAGTTTGATTTTTAATGAGTAAGTCAAGGAATATTTCTTGGTGTCCTTCGTGCCTTCCTTCGTGTCCTTAGTGAACCCCTTCACTGTACAATCAAAAGGTTCACTAAGGACACGAAGGAAGGCACGAAGAACACAAAGAGAACATGAGAAAAAGATAAGGATCATCCAAAAAATAAATAACACAAAATAATCGCAGTAATTATTCCCACAAGATCGGCCAGTAACATCGCTCCGATCGCATAACGCGTATTTTTTATTGACACAGCTCCGCAATAGACCGCGATCACATAAAAAGTTGTATCGGAAGAACCTTGCAGTATGGATGAAAGCCTGCCGGCAAAAGAATCTGCTCCAAATGTTTTCATCGTATCGAGCATCATACCCCTGGCTCCGCTCCCACTCAGAGGTTTAATCAATGCAGTTGGCAATCCGTCAACAAAACGGGTATCAGTACCCAATGCCGCAAACAAAGATTTCACGCCCATAATGATCGCATCGAATGTACCGCTGGTCCGCAGCATACTGATGGCAACCAGCATTCCGACGATATAAGGAATGATTCGCACAGCCGTATCAAATCCACCTTTTGCGCCTTCTACAAAAGCATCAAATACATCTATTTTTTTATAAAGGCCTCCCAATACGATCAAAAGAAATAAGGTAAGAATGATTCCATTGCTAAAAACACCTGCAAATATTTGCGCGCGATTGGCATCAAGGCTCACTACATAGAAAACAAGAACCGCGATCAGCGCCGAGATCCCTCCCACCCAGGCCATAATTACGGGATGAAAAATATTGATCCTTTGTTTAAGGGCCACAATGAACATAGCAGCCATTGTTGCGGCAAAAGTGGCAATCATGCAGGGAATAAAAATATCCGTCGGATTTGCAGCCTTTAATCCGGTTCGATATGCTATAATGGTAACAGGTATAAGTGTTAACCCCGAGGCATGTAAGGCCAGGAACATGATCTGCGGATTTGAGGCAATCGCTTTATTGGGGTTCAGTTCCTGCAGGCTTTCCATGGCCTTCAAACCAAATGGTGTGGCCGCATTATCCAGGTTCAATAAATTAGCAGAAAAGTTCATCATCATATGACCGATAGATGGATGGCCTTTCGGAATATCAGGAAATACCCTAGAAAAAAAAGGCGCTATCATTTTTGACAGCAGCCTCACGCCACCGGCTCGTTCCGCAATGCTTAAGAATCCAAGAAACAATGCCATAATTCCGATGAGCGGAATAATAATATCGATTACCGCATTTTTAGCAGTCTGAATGATACCGTCTGTTTTACGCTCGAGTTTTGATTGGATGGATTTGTACGTGTAAACCTTAAGTGCCGGATTAATTGACTTGATAATATTTACTGAATCGTGCGACAGGTTATCCGTTAACAGAACAGTTGCCTGGTGGGCTGAATCTTTTTTTACGTATGCATATTCTCTTAAAAACTCAGTGTACCTCGGGGAAAGCTTTTGGTTCAATGGAAAACCAATACCAACATAATAAACAGAATCGTAAGGATCTGACGATTTTCCAACAACCATCCGGTTAAAAATATTCTTATCCCCGGCCATCATCCGGATAGCTGCTATCACTATTCCGATAATTATGAATGCCGACCAGATCCTGCTTAATGCCATAATCTAAATATATGCTTCAAAATCAAAGGTTATGCTAACATATTTATTTCGTTGTGCCCTTCGTGCTTTCCTTCGTGTTCTTCGTGAACCCATGATTGTACAAGAGAAGGTTCACAAAGAACACGAAGGAAGACATGAAGAATAGGAAGCTGGAAGCAAATTGCCATTTATCCGATTAAATCTATCAATCATTTAACCCCTAACCATTCAACCCTTCAACTATTCAATATCCTGCTCTTGGCCTTACTGTACTCTTCTTCAGACAGAACTCCTTTTTGTTTGAGTTCAAATAATTTTTCGAGTTCAGTAGCAATACCGGACGAACTTCCAGATTGAGAAGTATTGCTTTTATTTAATCCAATTGCATTGGCCATATGCACGGCCTGGCTGGTCAATTGCAACGTTTTGTAATCAGCCTGCCCAAGTGTGATCGTGTCCTTTAATAATTTAGGTCCATGAACATTGTGGTAATCTGTTGAACCGATCTCCGCGGCCGTTTGGATCTCTACATGCCCATAGTTTAATATCCGGCCAAACAAAGTCTGATCATAGGATACATTGTTTATTTTTTCAAGCGGGCTTTCTTTTGCATAATGGCTTAGCAATCCTGTTTCATCAATAACCCGGTAATTGGTAACACCCCAAATATTGACACGCCATTCTAAATATTTATAAAGAAAGTACAAAAGCAGCGGTACGGAAGCCGCCAGCCCCCAACCGAAAAAATCAATAAAATAGGCAATGATGAGACCTACAAGTGCAAGGAATGCCGGCAGGATCAGCGTGATCCAGCTGGTCCTCGTGATCAGCAACACTTTTTCATCTTTTTGAAGGGGCGTGCGCATAGGGATGTTTTAGAAAATACTTTCGTGAAACTAAATAAAAATATGCTGATGTGGAAAAACCTGGAGAAAACCTATAAGGTCTTAACAAGTTTCTTACTATGCGCAAACCTGGTACGACCTTATAGGTTTTGATGCATGATTTCGCACACGATCAGACGGGGACCGCCAGACCGAATAATGATCAATCATCCAGTTTCAATACGGCCAGAAAAGCTTCCTGCGGCACTTCCACGTTCCCGATCTGGCGCATACGCTTTTTACCTTCTTTCTGCTTTTCGAGCAGCTTTCGTTTGCGGCTGATATCGCCACCATAACATTTTGCAGTAACATCCTTGCGCATGGCCGAAATGTTTTCACGTGCAATAACTTTGGCACCTACGGCTGCCTGAATAGCAATCTGGAATTGCTGGCGGGGAACCAGTTCTTTTAATTTCTCGCACAACTTGCGTCCAAATTCCTGCGCTCTTCCACGATGTATCAGAGCACTCAGAGCATCCACTTTGTCACCATTTAAAAGGATGTCCATTTTTACAATATCGCTTTCCCGGTAACCTATCGGATGATAATCAAAGGATGCATAGCCACGCGTCTGGCTTTTTAGTTTATCGTAGAAATCGAATACAATCTCTGTCAAAGGCATTTCAAAAGTTAATTCTACCCTCGTAGTGGTGAGATAGCTTTGATTGATAAGAATGCCGCGTTTTCCAAGGCAAAGCGTCATGATGTTCCCGATATATTCGGGTTTTGATATGATCTGTGCCTTGATATAAGGTTCTTCAATCCTGTCGATACGCACCACATCGGGCATTTCAGTGGGATTGTTCACAATTATCCTTTCTCCATTCGTAGTGTAAGAAATAAAGCTCACGTTTGGAACGGTTGTGATGACCGTCTGGTCGAATTCTCGTTCCAAACGTTCCTGGATGATCTCCATATGCAGCATCCCCAGGAACCCACACCGAAAACCGAAACCCAGAGCCTGGGACGTTTCCAGTTCATAAGTAAGGGAGGCATCGTTGAGCTGGAGTTTATCCATGCAATCGCGCAGCTCCCCAAAATCATCTGTGTTGATCGGAAAAATACCGGCAAAGACCATTGCCTTCACTTCTTCAAATCCTTTGATCATTTCGGGATGCGGATTATTTGCCAACGTCAGCGTATCACCCACCCTCACTTCTTTGGCATTCTTAATACCCGTAATGATGTATCCCACATCACCCGTTTTTACTTCCGGTTTTGGATCAAGTGCCAGCTTCAATATCCCCACTTCATCCGCTTCGTATTCCAGGTCTGTTGAAACAAATTTTATTTTATCACCTTTTTTGATTGTTCCATGAAAGATGCGATAGTAAACAATGATACCCCTGAATGAATTGAAAACACTATCAAAGATCAGCGCCTGTAATGGGGCATTTGGATCACCCTTGGGAGCCGGGATCCTTTTAACAATGGCTTTTAAAATTTCGTCAATACCGATTCCGGCACGTCCGCTGGCAAGAAGAATTTCTTCGGGTTTACAACCGATCAGTTCAATGATCTGGTCTCTTACTTCCTCGATCATCGCACCGTCCATATCAATCTTATTGATAACCGGAATGATCTCAAGATCATTGTCAATCGCCAGGTACAGGTTTGAAATTGTCTGCGCCTGGATGCCCTGGGTCGCGTCTACTAACAATAATGCTCCCTCGCAAGCCGCAAGAGCGCGGCTGACCTCGTAGCTGAAATCAACGTGGCCCGGTGTATCGATCAGGTTCAGTATATATTCCTCGCCATCCTGGAAATAATTAATCTGGATAGCATGACTTTTTATAGTTATTCCTTTTTCGCGTTCAAGGTCCATGTCATCCAATACCTGATCCATCATTTGCCGTTCGGTAATGGTTTTTGTTACTTCGAGTAACCGATCTGCCAGGGTACTTTTTCCGTGGTCGATATGTGCGATAATGCAAAAATTCCGGATATTTTTCATTTATTCCTTTAACTTTTTCCAAGCGGGGCAAAGGTAATTTTTTTACGCGAAAGGTCACGAATTGAGACGAATTCATGCTAATTAAATGCAGATTTCCGATTAATCAAAACGATCAATGTTTATTAACGTTGTGACAAATCAACGATTCCGGATCATTGCATGCGGGCTGGTATGGTTTAATTCCTTGAATTTCTTCTATTATAGGCAGCAAGGCTGCTGCATTATGGCTCAAAAAACTTACATTCGCAATTAAAACAAATGGTGACTATGGATGTGAAAGTCCTTTTTGATCAGGCAGCAGCAGAAAGCCAGAACCTCAGCGAAAGACCCAGTAATGAAACCCTTTTGCAATTGTATGGCCTTTATAAACAAGCCACCGAAGGTGACGTAAATGTTGATCCTCCTTCCAACCCTTTCGATTTTGTATCACGTGCCAAGTATGATGCCTGGGCAGGCTTAAAAGGACAAACGCGTGAAACTGCTATGAAAGAATATGTGATCCTGATCGATAAATTAAAAAACTAAGATTTTCAGTTTTCCCTTCTAATCTTAAGTAATATTTCTGCCAGGGCCCTTTCAAGGTTACTGCCAGATGTAATTTGTTTTGCAAACTCATGGGTATTTTGTACCATGGAATTGTATTCATTCTCATGCAACCTGTTTATTCTATCTTCTACTTCAAAAAGACTATTTACCGTAAAACCTATATTGTATTTCTTTACCCACTCAGCTGAACCGGATTTTTCGTGTACAATCACCGGCAGATTACAAATCATATACAAGGATAACTTATGATGGCTGATATATTGCATGTAATTACCCAGGCTTCCGGAAGGATGTTCCAATCCATCGCCATCCCATATCAATCCAAAGGAACCTTCAACAATATCCGGTAATGAATACGGGTAATGCAATCCTTTATACAAAACATTTTTACTGATCAGCATAGCCTTTGTGTGATCCTGACCGTATAGCTGAATATGCAAAGAGGTATTTCTTTCAAGCCAGATATGAAGCTTCTCCAGAAACCTGCTTTTTTGTAGATTCCCGGCAAAAACAATAGTGCGCGATTTTTTCCTTTGATGTTGACCACCCTTTGCCAAAAAATCAAAGCATTGAAGAAATGAACAGTGTGCCGGCGGATGAAATGAGTGAAGCCATGCGCTCATATTTGGGTTATGAACAATAAAATAATTGAATTGCCTGAACCAATTCATTTCTTTTTGTAAGAGGAATTCATTCCCATCTTTTATTCCGTCGATATCGGCGATCAGGCATATAGGCACCACTGTTTTACGTAGTCTCAGTATTTGCAACAGCAATTTGTTCATCCTTGCGTACAAAGGATGTTGAAAAACAATTACGGATCCTGCTTCGATACCGAGAAAGATTTTGATCAGGTATACCGCACGCATCACTTTCGCCTTTATTGAAAAATCAAAATGATATGGAAAACGGATGGCTATGGCATTATTACGCTTCAATATTTTTTCAATATCCATCGGGCCAATGCCCCCATGGAATATTTCCTGATCTGTATGCTCACTGATATAGTATACTTTTTTAGAAAATTCCATTGCAACTAATTGAAAAAAAAGCTCCAT
>JACMLY010000024.1 GCA_014379345.1 Chitinophagaceae bacterium | reverse complement strand
TAAGAAAAAACGATTCAAAAAGAAATTGTTTGATTAATTGGAACGGCAAAGCGCCGCTTACTTTGCGGATTCCTACTTCCCTGGCCCGTTCTGCTGCCCTGGCGGTGGACAGATTTATGTAATTCAATAGTGCAATCAAAAGAATAAAAATAGCTAAGATGGAGAACACATAATTATACTGCCGGTTACCTTTAGGTGTATCGTCATGTTTACCCTGGCTGAAATGCACATCGGATAGAGGCTCCACCAGGAATTCTGCTTTATAATTTGTGGCACCTGACTTATCCAGTTCGGGCTGCACGTAGTTTTTACTCAGGCTTACCAGTTTTTTTTCAAATGTTTTTAAATTTGTCTCTTTACTCAGCAATACAAACGTGTAAGTCGAAAACCCATCCATCCACTCATTGACTCGTGAATAATCATGAGACACCAAAGCGTCTATTTTAATGTCTGAATTAGCTGGCCGGTCTTTGATGACGGCCGTCACCAAGCGGTTCACGTTATTACAAACCATCATTTTCCCTACTGGAGGCTCATTACCAAAATATTTCTTTGCAATGCGGGATGTTATCACGATGGTATTTGGTTTCTCCAGAGCGCCCTTCAAAGTCCCTTCCTGCACATCAAAACTAAAAACTGTAAATACGGTTTTGTCCGTCCAGTAAAAATCTTCTTCTTTAAAATAATCATTATTGATACGTATAATCTCCCTGCTTCTTTCGAGGCGAACGGCTGCTTCAACTTCGGGATATAGTTTTTGAAGAGTTGGCGCAAGCAGTGCCGGGGTTGGTGCCATTAAGATATCCGATTCAGGTGCATGTACGGTAGCTGTGATCCTGGCAATCCTGTCGGCGTTTTTATTATATTGATCAAAGGTTAGTTCATGTCGGATATAAATAAATATAATCAGGCACGCTGCAATACCAATCGCTAAACCAAAGATATTCACAAGGGAAAAAGATTTGTGCTTAAGCAGGTTACGCCATGCGATCTTAATGTAGTTTTTGATCATCAGCAGTTGTATTAATCGTAAGTAGTCGAATTCATGAAGCATCCCCTTGTGATATCGAAAGAGAAACCTGTACTTGTATTTGAAGAGCTTCGGTGGACAATGTTAGAAATTATCTGTACATGTGGTATGGGCGACTTCTGTTTTAAGAAAAGAATAACATTGCCTGAAAAAAATATACCCACTGGAAAAATGGCATCGAAAGAAAATGTCTCCGCGGAACAGGAGTATCTGAAACAAAATATCCTGCTTATTTTTAACGCATAAATAAATGGTAAATGAAAACGAAATCTTTATCACTCAAAATATCTCCTGAAATTGGAACCGTATCTGCTGAGTGTATAATTCCAACAAAAAGCTCTTCTATCATGACCCTTGCGCATGGTGCGGGTGCAGGTATGAATCATAGTTTTATGATAACCTTGTCGCAGCAACTTGCAACAGCTGGCATTACTACCTTGCGGTTCAATTTTCCTTTTACTGAGAATAAAAAAGGCAGGCCTGATATTCCTGCGGTGGCTCATCAAACAATTGCAGCCGCTATTTCCAAAGCAAAAAAACTATTCCCCGCACTTCCGCTTTTTGTTGGCGGAAAATCATTCGGAGGTCGAATGAGTTCTCAATATATATCAGCTAATCCTGAAGCTCAGGCAGACGGTTTAATTTTTTATGGATTTCCGTTACATCCAATAGGAAAGCCATCTACTGATCGCGCGGAACATCTAAAAAATATTGAAGAGCCAATGTTGTTTTTGCAGGGAACAAAAGATGAATTGGCCACATGGAATTTGATAGAAGAAATATGTGCCTCACTGCGGCCAGCCACCCTGGTAAAAATCGAAGGAGCGAATCATGCATTCAAAGCGGGGAAGCAGGATATCATACAACTACTGGCCAATAAAACGAAAGATTGGATTGAAGACAGAATATAAGAGAGTTATTTTATTGAACCAGCTATTTCAGATGGTGATCTGTTACCTGCTCCGGATCTAAGACCTGGAAAGTAGGATCATTTGAAGTTGATAGTAATCGTCCTATTCTCGATGCTATTTCAATGTGATGACTGTCCGCAATTATGATTTGTTTTTTTTAGGTAAGAGCAACTTCACCCCCAGTACTATTTTTTCAACAATAAATCCTATAATAATTCCTCCAACAGCACAGGCCAAGGCCTTTGCAATCCACGCCACAGCTGGCATTCGTGCCAAAGCATTTTCCAGGTCGTGCAGTAGATGACTTGTAAATGGTATGCCATGGGCTATAATTTCAGCGCCTACCCAAAGCATCGCGAAAGTGCCCACCACACTAAGAATACTAAGGAAACGCGGCATAAATTTCACCAGGCCACGACCAAACTTTTGAACCATAGGTGGAAACTTTGCCTGGGTGAGATGCGTGCCAATATCATCCGCCTTTACAATCAGGCCCACAAACCCATACACGGCCACCGTAATAAAAACGGCTACAGCCAACATCACTACAATCTGATTTAAGATCGGCTGTCCTGTAACCTGGCTATAAGCAATGGCCATGATTTCGGCAGACAAAATAATATCTGTTCGTACTGCGCCTGTAACGCGTTCCTTCTCCAGTTCTTCGGGCGTAATTACTTTGAGATCTTTAGTTTCGACTTCGACTTGGTGCGGCTTGCTAAACATAGCATGCAACTTTTCATAACCTTCGAAACACAAATATGCACCACCTGCCATAAGAATCGGCGTAATTGCCCAGGGCGCAAAATAGCCAAGCAACAAAGCCGCCGGACTTAAAATGAAGAGTTTATTTACCAGGGATTTTTTTGCAATACTGAAAATAATGGCGAGTTCGCGGGAAGGGTCAAGCCCAACAACATACTTCGGCGTTACCGCTGTATCATCGATCACAATTCCTGAAACTTTGCTGGTTGTTTTAGCGACCTGCGCAGGTACATCATCCAGGCTGGCAGCGCTTGCTTTAACCAAAGCCGAGATATCATCCAGTAAGGCAAAAAATCCTGAAGCCATATTTAAAATGATTTAATTGACAGGCTGTTTTATTTCCTCTTGTTTTTTAGTTCCAGCCACGCAGCAAGTTAGGGCAGCCTGTTTAATAAAAAAATATTAGGGCAATACCCATGCTCCCATAGGAGTGGTGTTGAATATCAATGGAAGTATTTTTCGGTTAGTCGATACCTTAAGGTTTGTATTGGGAAATAATGTTTGATCTTTAGGTAACTCCACCTTAGCAAAAGTGATCATTTGAACTCCTTTCCTGTAAACGTGCTAAAATCATTTCAAATTGGAGGGCTTTACCTTTAAGTAGGATGGAGGTTGTAAGTTACTGCGTACAACATGAATTCGTGAAAGACGGGCAGGACGTACAAAACTTAGATAGCAACAACATGGCATCTGTGGATCGGCCTGGACTTCAACGATTAAGTTTTTGTAGTAATTTTCATCAGCATGTTTTCATAGGTTTGAACTCTGCATTCGTCAGTCATTTAGCTTGAAAGATGTATATTCATGGGCAAAGTTATTCTCATGAGAACATTCACCTCATTTCTTGTTACCATCATTTCTATAGCATTCGCAATTACCTCCTTTGCTGGGGAACGTGCACCGTTCG
>JACMLY010000155.1 GCA_014379345.1 Chitinophagaceae bacterium | reverse complement strand
ATCATAATAACAGGCGCGAATGGAAACATGGGATCAGCAGTTGTTAAAAAATTTATTTCAAGCGATTTCCATGTGATTGCAGTTGATCATTCAGGAAGTCACCTTGGATTTGCCGAGGGTCATTCAAATTTTGAACTGCACCAGGTAGCGATGGATAATGAGGAAGCAACACATGAGTTTTTCCAGGAGATCTCTGCTCTTAAAGGGAATATTGATGCTGCATTGCTATTAGTGGGTAGATTTTCCATGGGGAACATCGAGACTACAGATGGCGCGGCGGTGAAATCAATGTTTAAATTGAATTTCGAAACAGTTTATAACTCAGCCCGGCCGCTATTCCAGCATATGATGAGCCGGAATTACGGAAGGCTGGTGTTTGTTGGTGCGAGGCCGGCTCTTAATCCTTCGGCCGGTAAAGACATGATTGCTTATTCCCTGAGCAAGTCATTGCTTTTTAAACTTGCAGACATACTGAATGCTGCAGCCACGGGCAAAAATGTAACTGTAACAGTGCTTGTACCAGGCACCCTTGATACAGCCATTAACCGGCAGAACATGCCTGACGCGGATACAACGGAATGGACAAAGCCTGAAGAAATTGCAGAGTTGTGTTTTGGAATCTGTAATGGCGGGGGTAAAGTTCAGCTAATTTAGTAGGGTGACAGCCAGGGTGCCAGGTTGGATGCCCAATTATTTACTGTGCTGCATAAAAAAAAATTCGTGGGCGACAGGTGCATCAAATTGTCAAGACACTGTAAAATCCCACCACTCCATCTGGTTCACGGAGTTGATTTTCTATATCTTCAATCCACATCTTGTCATCGATCAGAAAGCGGTAGTAATATTTTCCTTGGGGTAGCATTGGGATTTCAATGAGCCAGTCATCGTCCTGAACATGTGTCATCTCCAATTCACTTGTTGACCATTTATTAAATGTACCGGAAAGAGAAACGTGAGACGCAGCTCCCATTTTCAAATGAAATTGGATGGTTTTGCTGCCTTCATTGATAAAAGGAAAGGGATGTGGTTTCATAGTGATTTATTTAATATTAACAGAATAGATGACCTGGTTAACAGTAAATTTTTTGACAAAATCAGATCGCTGGAAGGCCCCTGTAAATGAAAGAGTCTCTAACTTACAGTCAGCCATCTTTAAGGGGCGTAAGGGGTTGAAGAACCCCCTCTAAGCATTAAAAATCTTACCATTAAAAGTTACGATTTTTTTTCGTGCATCACAAAAAAATATTTATGTCCTGGCAGGGTTGCAATTCAGCGTTACACCGCTGAAATGGACATTACCGGGATCTTTGACTCACTAAACAAACTTCCGTCAAAAATTTTGTTTACAAATCCGGAAAGTCTCGACTCCTGACCTGTATTCACAACGATTAGGTCAGCATTAATTTTTTGGGCGAAACGAAGGGTGGATTCAGCAATATTATGACCGCGGATTGTGTGACATTCAATTACAAGGTTTGTATTATCCCGAAGTAACTGGTAAGCCTTATAGAGATATTGATTACGTTCGATATCCGTTTCAATTTCATCACCAGCAATCGATAGCAAATGAATTTTTGAATTGTACTTCCGGGCAAGATAACAGGCGAACATAATTTTTCTCACCGGCAACATACTGCAAACCGGGAGCACTATATTCATCCATTGGTTATTACTCGTATTCATACGGACGGTCAACACGGGGCATTCTATATGTTTTGTAATTTCCACAATGTCGTAACTGCTCCCCATGAGCTTTTTTATAACTCCTGTGGACCGGCCAATAATAATTAAATCGATATTATGCCGCAGCGTATATTCTATCACTGCCCGGTTCCCGGTTCCTTTTCTAAGCGAGGACTGAATGGATAAGCCGGGATGTAACCGGAAAGTGAACTTATTCTGCAATCGATACAACATGGCTTCGGCATCAGCTGCAATTCCATTTATACTTTTATTGAATTGTCTGGTTCGCTTTCCAATACTATTCGTATCTGCAACTACGAGGTGAATGTTGCATTTGAAATGATTCGCAATATCTATCGCTTTTTCGATAGCAAGTTCCGACACGTCTGAAAAATCAACCGGAACCAAAATATTATTGAATAACTTATTCATATCCTGGAAAATATGGTTTTGGATTTTCATCTCTAAGAACACGAATCATGCCCATAATGCATATGCGGGATTAATTTATCTTAATGCAGTTATTGACCCGGTGAATAGGATTTTTCAAGTTGTGTCAGACCGCGGTAACTTGATTTTCATGATGGGCAAAATGCGCGAGCCTGATTAATTAAACGTCGAACAACTAAACATTGAATAATTAAACTTCCAGCAGTCCAAGGCTTGGTAGCGTTATAGTAAAAACAGTGCCCGCGATAATATCTGACTGTACTTCTATGCGACCCTTATGTAAACTAATTATTCTTTTTGCAAGCGCTAGTCCCAGTCCAAAGCCCTTTGCCTGGCCAATATTAGCCGAGCGATAAAATGGCTGGAAAATATTTTCAATTTCTTCTTCAGCTATTATATCGCCCTTGTTTTTTACCTCTATTACAACCTTATTTTCAGGGAAGGTTAGGTTTACGATAGAAACATGATCGGGAGAGTATTTGCATCCGTTTTCTACAACATTT
>JACMLY010000154.1 GCA_014379345.1 Chitinophagaceae bacterium | reverse complement strand
TAGGCCCAATCTTTGCGCCATTTATTGCTTCTGAAAATTGTAGAGGTAAACTGGGAGCTGAAAGATGCTGAATGCTTTGTTTGTCGTCTCTCAGCATTAATATGGAACAAATCATATCGGGAAACATTTTTTCAATGCCCCTCAGGTAAAAATCGACCGTATTTTTTAATGTAGAAGAAGATTTTGCATTTATCTCTAAAACATCTTTTTCGAGAGAAAGCCATTGCTCCTGGTGTTTTCTCTGCGTTATGTCGAAAAAAGACGTCACAACTGCATCGGGCAGCAAACGTTCGCCAGAATAATAGATTGGTTCGGTATTAACCGAAAACCAATAGAATGGGTTACCCTGCCGCTGCAGCCCCATAATAATTCCCTCTAATGGCTTTCCGGTTTCCGCAGTAACAGTAAGCGGATTATCCGTAGCCGTAAATGCGGTTCCGTCTTCTTTGACGCATTTCCAATCCAGTAATTTAAAAGAGGAACCTATAAGTTCATTGCCCAATATGTATGCAGCACTCTTATTGCAGGCAATAATTTTTCCCTGTTCGTCCTGCAAAATGATTCCTTCATTTAATGCATCCACCACGGAACGATAACGTTCCTCGCTGATCCGTAGAGCCATTTCCGCTTCATAGCGTTGAGTGATGTCCCTATGAATGCCTACGAGCCCGATCCGTTCGCCTCTATCATTTTTTACGAATGAGAGCGAGAAAAAGAGATATATTCTTTTACCGTCATTACGATCGAAATATACTTCTCCTTCCCAATTCCCTTTTTCATATAATTCGATTAAAACATTTTCCTGTGAAATGGAAATATATTGATGTTTAACAACAGAACGTAAAGGCCTGCCGATCACTTCTTCTTTTTTCAGGCCATATATTTCCTCCGCCATAGTATTCCAGGCTATGACATTAAAATTCAAATCGGTAGAAATAATGGAGTCTCCAATATTTTCCAGCATCTCAGCCTGGTACCTCAATTTTTGTTCAGCTGTCTTTCTGTTGTGAATGTCTACAACAGACCCTATATAACCCATAAAAACACCGTCGGGAGTAAATCTCGGTACACCATGGTCAACCACCCATTTAAATTCACCATCAATAGACCTCACCCTGTATTCAATAACAAATGCTTCCTTGCTCTTGAAACAAAAATTATAATGATCTATAGCTACCCGGTGATCGTCGGGATGTATGATCGTTGCCCATCCATCCGCAACAATCTTTTCGAGACTTACACCAGTAAAATCAGTCCAGCACTTGCTGACATAAGTTGATTTATTATTTTCATCCGTCACCCATATCATAACAGGAACAGTATCCGCCAAATGCCGGAAACGTTTTTCGCTTTCCTTCAAAATGTTCTCTGTCTGCTTTCTTTGTGTGATATCGGTGAAATAGACCACCATACCCTTAATAGACGGCTGATGATAAAGATTATTTGCACGTACAAGCATCCATAACCATTCTCCTTGTTTTGATTGAAAACGGATTTCGAGATACCTGCTTTTTATTTTTTTAATTTCATTGAAGGCTCGTAGTGCTGCAGGAAGGTCATCAGGATGAACAAACTCAAAACAGTTCCTGCTATTGACTTCATTTGGCAAATATCCCAGCACATTTGTAATGGAAGCCGCCGCGTAGGTAATGCATGCTTTTGCATCTAACACCACAATACCATCGAGTGAATCGCTGATCAGTGATTTGAAGAAATTTTCGCTTTGCTCCAGTTGTTCTTTTGCATTTTTTTCTGCAATTCTTTGTTCCGTTATATCCCTTTGTGTACCCCAAACCCTGATCAGCCTGTCCTTTTCTACGATGCCCAACAGATTATTAAGAAATATTTTTTCATTCCCATCGCGGTCTGTTTCATGTGTTTCAACATTTACCAGTTTAAACCCGGATTGTATGAAGCCCTTGAAATAATCAAGCGTAGCAGGATCTTCAGCGGGGATAAAATTCGTTAATGGACTTCCTGCAAGGTCTCCCGCTGCATCAAAGCCATATAGCCTGGCCATTTGGTCGTTGCATTCTGCCAGGTATCCCTTACTGATAAACTCAACGATCAGCTGTTCTTCCGGCAAATTTATTGGTAAAGGTTCTGCCGTTTCAAATCGCCAGATGGCTTCTGAAGAATGATTGATAAACGCAGCATATCGTTCTTCGGAAGCCTCTAATTTTTCAACAAGTTGTTTTAACTCAGTAATATTCTGTGCAAACCCGATACAATGAACAGGTTTTCCTTCCTTGTCATACACAAATATCCCGGAGGTACTAAACCATTCAAAGCCGCCATTCTTTTTTATTATTCGGAATATGACATTTCCTTTTGCTCTGCCAAATTGAAATATATCGGCAAATCCTTGTCGTGCAATGTCAATATCATCCTCAAGGATGATAGAAGAGAAATGTTTCAACCGGATTTCTTCTTTAGAATATCCCAACACCCTCTCAAATTCGTTTGATACAAAAATAAAATTGCCCATGATATCCAGTTTAAAGAATATCTCAGGCGCATTATCGAGAATTTCCCATGCTTCGCTGAAATCTTTTTGCGATTGCAACGCCGTAGTAGCAACAGGCTTCTCTTTAACAGAGTTTTGAATATTTGTGAAGGCGATTTGAAAGATCTTGCCATCGACTGCAATAGAAGAGACGACGACGTCTAGGCGTACACGCTTATCATTGTTAGGTTTAAAAAAATAAGATCCGGTTGTAAATGGCTCATTCCTTTCCGTTTCTTTTTGAAAAAGGTCGGTTAACAAAAGCTCTGCAAATTCAGATTCAATGTAGCCATAAAAGGCGCAGGCAGCATTATTTGCAAAAATGATATGGTTGCCGGAAGGATCATAAATGATAACTGGCTGAGGATTTGGCTGGAACATCCGGCTTAGTACAGCGAGCTCAGTTTTTGCCGTAGTAGTCCGGACAGACCTTTTCAGATCAATGTTCCAAATCAATAAGAAATTTCGATGATGGTTGCCGGGAATATATTGAACAGAAAATTGAAAGGAACGGTTTTTCCGTGCCCCCTTTAGTGCAATGACAATATTTTCTTTACCTGCAGTCTTTTCTTTCTTGAGAAAAGAAGCCAGTTTTGGTTGATCTTTTTTGGAAACAATATTTACGAGAGAAGATCCAACCAGGTCCTTAACGGTGAATCCTGTGAAAAGCGATAGTTGTTCAGAAACAGAGATGATGATGCCATTGGCATCTGTCTGCAGAAAGCTAATTTCCTCAGCATTTGTTAAAGCCCTGTTTAGCGGCTTTTTGTTCATTACAGCTTTCTTAGACATTGAATTTTAGTAGTGGAATGCAACATAAATGCTTTTAAATGAAACCACTTATACAATGTTAGCGGAAAAGGAGGCCTTTAATTTGCTAAACAGACCGGTTTTTGCACATTTTACTGGTTTACTCTTACCATTTAATTGATAACTTTTGTAGCGTACTGGAGCCAGTTAGCTATGGTTGTACAGTTGTTATAATCGCTATCGATGAGTAGATAGTAGCCGGGGATTTTACTCACAAACCATTTTTCAAGGATTTCCTGTTTTTTTATTTCAAGAGCGCGTTGTGCTACACGGTTATAATCATCTTTCATGTTTTCACGATGTGGCTCGGTACGTGTTTTCAAGTAAGCAATACGCACTCCCTTTTTTCCTCTCTCATCGGTAAAAGGTGTGGGCCTCGAAAATTCCCCTACCCTCATATCCTTCAATAACACAACCAGGTCCTTGTCTAATTGGTCGATCGTAAGGTATGAACCGTTCTGACCCTGGCGCATGCCCCCCGTAAACTTCGAATTCTCATCGTCACTGTACCTTGATACCGCCTCACCAAACTTCATTGTGCCAGAAATAAGTTTTGCACGAACAGAATCGAGCTTGTCGACCCCTTCTTTTATTTCCGCATCAGTTACTTTGGGTATACGCAGAATATGCCTTACAATGGCATCATCGCCTGCACGGCTGACCATTTGAATAATATGATATCCGAATTTTGACTTGAATACCGGGGAGATCTGTCCTTCCTTTAATCTGAATGCGTTGCTGATAAATGCCGGATCCCACGCCTTTTCAGTACGATTGATCGTATATTGGCCTCCTGTATTTTTGCTGCCCGGATCGTCTGTATATAAGCCGGCCAGGGCCTCAAACCTGGACTGGCCGCTTTCAATTTGTTTTTTCCAATCACCCAATTCATCCATGGCCAATTTCTCCAGATCCCGGCTGGCTTTCGGATATGTCACTATTTCTCCGATCTCCACTTCTGATTCATAAAAAGCAAGACTATCTACTGGACTCTTATCCCAATACGCCTTTACTTCCTGAGGGGTGATCTTGACAGATTCGACGATCTTGTCCCTCATTTTTTCAGCCAGTTTTCTTTCCCTGAACGAAATCCGGAAATCTTCTTTGATCTGGTAGATTGTTCTTCCTGCGATTTCTTCCAATGCTTCTTTTGAGCCATACATGTTTACAAAACCCCTGATCTGGTTATCGAGTAAGGCCTCGATCTCATCATCACCTACCAAAATAGAATCCTTTTCCGATTGCAATACCAGGGCCTTTAAGGTCAGCTGCTGCTCCATAATAAAACAGTCAGCATTCGGCGGCAGTTGCCCTCCCTGTCTTTGCATATCGACCATTGCATTCGTTATATCTGATTTCAAAATGATCTTATCACCAACAATACCGACAATTTTATCAGCTACCACTTTATGTTGCTGACTAAAGCCTTTCATCATCAGGATGGCGAATGCAAGGAATAATAAAGATTTCTTCATGCTACGTAAATGTGATCAAAAATAGAGATATGCAGGGTGGATTTTAATGGCTGGAAGGGATTTAACAAAGAATACAGACTTTTTTGCCACTAATTACACGGATTACCACGGATTATATTCGTGTCAATTCGTGGAATTCGTGGCAAAAAATTATAAAGTTCTTTTTACTTCTTCTTCTTCAAATGCTTCAATAATATCGCTTACCCTAATGTCGTTAAAGTTTTTTATTGTCAATCCGCATTCCATTCCGGAAGGAACTTCCTTGGCATCGTCTTTAAATCTCTTTAGCGATCCCAATTCAGCATGCTGACCTTCTCCTTTGGGATATTCAACAATCCCATCCCGGATAACCCGGATCTTAGAATTGCGCTGAATCTTGCCATCAAGTACATAACAGCCGGCTACGGTTGCTTTATCGAACTTGAATACGTTGCGCACTTCTACGTTGGCAACTATCTTTTCCTGGATCTTCGGCTCAAGCATACCTTCCATCGCACTCTTGATCTCATCGATCACGTTATAGATGATGGAGTATGTTTTTATTTCTACTCCTTCCGTTTCAGAAAGGCGGCTGGCCTGTATGGAAGGGCGAACATTGAACCCGATTATGATAGCATCGGAAGCTGTAGCCAGAAGAACATCGCTCTCGGTTATGGCACCCACTGCCTTATGTACTACGCTCACCGCAATTTCTTCTGTAGATAACTTCTGCAACGAATCGCTTAATGCTTCTACAGAACCATCCACGTCACCTTTTATGATAAGATTCAGTTGTTTGAAATTTCCAAGGGCAAGACGACGACCAATTTCATCAAGCGTAATATGTTTCTTGGTCCTGATGCCCTGCTCGCGTAATATCTGTGCGCGCCGATTGGCTACTTCTTTAGCTTCACCTTCATCCTCATACACTTTGAACTTTTCACCGGCCTGTGGTGCACCATTCAATCCAAGGATCAGCACGGGAGTAGAAGGAGGAGCTTCTTCTGATTTTTTATTCCTTTCATTGAACATGGCTTTTACTCTTCCATAATGCTGCCCGGACACAACGAGGTCGCCGATCTGCAGGGTTCCGTTTTGAACCAGTACGGTAGCCACGTATCCTCGACCCTTATCCAGGGTTGCTTCCACAATCGTACCCGAGGCTTCTTTATTAGGATTTGCTTTGAGATCAAGCAATTCTGCTTCCAGCAATATTTTTTCGAGTAGTAGATCAACATTCAGCCCCTTCTTAGCGCTTAATTCCTGGCTTTGAAACTTACCTCCCCAGCTTTCAACCAATATATTCATTCCAGCAAGCTGCTCGTAGATTTTTTGAGGGGTCGCACCATCCTTGTCGATCTTATTGATGGCAAAGATCATGGGAACTCCGGCAGCTTGTGCATGGCTAATTGCTTCACGCGTTTGAGGCATCACGGCATCATCGGCGGCAACAACTATCACAGCAATATCGGTGACTTTCGCACCCCGGGCGCGCATGGCCGTGAAGGCTTCGTGACCCGGTGTATCCAGAAATGTAATATGTTTTTCGTTGGGAAGCGTGACCTCATAAGCACCTATATGCTGCGTAATTCCCCCAGCTTCTCCTGCTACCACATTTGCACTTCGGATATAATCCAGTAGGGATGTTTTGCCATGGTCAACGTGACCCATGATGGTAACGATTGGTGCGCGGAACTGGAGATTTTCTTCTTCATCCTCTTCCTCCTGCTCTTCCATCTCCAATTGTTTCTCCATGTCAATGAACTCAACCTCGTAACCAAATTCATTCGCTACAAGTTCTATGACCTCTGCATCGAGCCGTTGATTGATCGATACCATCAATCCCAGTCCCATACATTTTCCAATCACCTCCGCATAACTTACATCCATCAGGTTGGCGAGCTCGCTTACGCTGATGAATTCAGTGAGAAGCAGCTTATTGTCCTGCATGTCGTCTCCACCCGCCTGTTCGGCCATTTCATCCCTTTTGGCGCGGCGGTATTTAGCCTTAAGGCTTTTACCCCTGCCCCCGGATCCTGCAAGTTTGGCCTGCGTTTCGCGTATTTTATCCTGGATTTCTTTTTTGTCGATTTCTTTGGCTTCACGGGAAATAAATCCGCCTCTTTGAGGCTGAGGCCGGTTCCCGGCCTGGCGCGGACCTCTTTGAAAATTATTTCCTCCTGCTCCCTGGTTCCCAGCTGGGGGCCGTTGCTCACCTTCTTTTCTCTTGAATAGCTCGGGCCGGGGACCTGCCTGATCTCTTCTTTCTATAGGGATCCGTTTGCGTTTTCTTTTTTCGTCGATGGACTTGGGTTTTTGTTCTCCTTCCACCGGTAATTCGATCTTGCCAAAGATCTTGGGCCCTTCCAATTTTTCAGCTTTAATATTTTCTATAACACGGGGATCTTCTTCTTCACTTATTTCCACCTCCTGTTCTTCAATAACTACCGGAACAACAACGTCCGGTTCTTCCACTGGTTCCGAAACAGGCTGTTCCTCTATTTTTTTCTTTTTTGTTTTAGTAACCGCTACCGGGGTCTCTTCTGTTACTGCTTTATCTGTTTTTTCTACTTTTTTCTTAATCCCTTTTTTAGGACGGGTAGATGAGTCAATGACAGAAAGATCAATTTTATCAAGAACTTTTGGGGCTTCCAGTTCGGGAGCCTCTATCTTCACAATTTCAGGTTCTTCTGGTTTCTTCTCTTCAACAATCACCGGAGGTGCTTCTACCACAGGAGGCGGCGCAGGTTCTTCTTTAACCTCTTCGACTGGCGTGGCTTTCTTAATTTCTTTTTTAAACAGAACCGTTTCGTCTTCTTTTTTCTTGCGCGTTTCAACGCTTCCTTTTGGAAGGTCAATCTGATCGCTCTTCAATTTCGCGACCTTATCACTTTGAAACTCCTGCACCAAAGCACGGTACATATCTTCCGAGAGCTTTGATGTTGGCTTCAGGTCATCCTTACTAAATCCTTTGCCCAGTAAAAAGTCAACCAACGTATCTTTTCCAACGTTGAACTCTTTGGCTGCTGCCATTAACCTGGGTGTTGTTATTTCGGCCATTCAGAAATTTTATTTTTTCAATTTATAGTTCCGGGTTTCAAAGGGAATTCTACATTTTAATGCCCTATTTTAAAAACAGTAACCCGAACTATCAGAAATTATTCTTTTTCAAATTCCTCTTTCAATATTTTTCTAACATCGGCAATAGTTTCTTTTTCAAGGTCAGTTCTTCTTTCCAGCTCCTCAGGAGTCAGTGCTAAAACGCTTCTTCCGGTATCGCAACCAATCCTTTTAAATTCATCTATGATCCATGTTTCAATCTCATCGCTGAATTCTTCCAGATCGATATCAAATTCGTCTACTTCACCTTCCGTATCGCGGAATACATCGATACTGAAACCTGTCAATTCCTGGGCCAGCTTAATATTCACCCCTTTTTTACCAATTGCCAGCGAAACCTGGTCTGGTTTTAAATAGACATTTGCATGCTTCTTTTCGTTGTCTATGTCCATGCTGGTAATTTTCGAGGGGGTCAAAGAGCGTTGAATGAGCAACTGGATGTTGTTTGTCCAGTTGATCACGTCAATATTTTCATTTTTTAATTCCCGAACGATACCGTGAATACGACTTCCTTTCATACCCACGCAGGCGCCTACCGGGTCAATTCTGTCATCATACGATTCTACAGCCACTTTGGCCCTTTCACCGGGTTCTCTTACTATTTTTTTGATTACAATAAGTCCATCGAATATTTCCGGAACTTCAATCTCAAGCAATTTAGCAAGGAAAGAAGGAGAAGTGCGGGAAAGGATGATTACCGGAGAATTATTTTTTAATTCCACTTTCTTAACCACTGCACGGATGCTTTCGCCTTTTTTAAAATAATCCTGCGGAATTTGTTCGGATTTTGGAAGTATCAGCTCACTACCTTCTTCATCAAGCAGTAAAATTTCCTTTTTCCAAACCTGGTATACTTCAGCACTGATGATCTCCGTGACTCTTTCACCATATTTCTTAACCAATACATTTTTCTTCAGATCGCTGATACGGCTGGCCAAGGTTTGTTTGGCTGCAAGAATAGCCCTGCGTCCGAAATCCATTATATCGATCTCTTCATATAATTCCTCGCCGATCTCGAAATCGGGTTCTATTTTAACCGCGTCGCTGTAAGCGATCTCAGCCAAAGGATCATTTACCGCACCATCTTCTACAATGGTTCGTCTGCGAATGATTTCCAAGTCGCCTTTTTCAGCATTCACGATCACGTCAAAGTTTTCATCACTGCCGTATTTCTTACGAAGTAAGGTCTTAAATACGTCTTCAACCACTTTCATCATTGTGGGGCGGTCGATATTCTCAGCCTCTTTAAAATCCTGGAAAGCTTCGATCAAGTTGATACTTGCCATATTTCTGAATTTTTGAAACCCGTTAAGAGTCCTAATTTTTAAATACTATTTGAATTTTTGTTGATTTTATGTTTTCGAAAGGAAAGTTGTGTTGAACTACTTCCTGCTTTTTGTTTTTACCTCTTATTTCTTCCACCATAATATGCGCATCAAACACTTCGAGCAACTTTCCTTCCACTTTAATCCCGTCTTTTAGTAATATTTCCACCAAACGGCCAACGTTTTTTCGGTACTGCCGCAGCAATTTCAGGGGTTCATCAAGGCCTGGAGAGGAAATTTCCAAAGAAAAATCTCCATCCGGGAACATACCAGGCTCTTCAATTTTTTTATACAACAACCTATTGTAAGACACACATTTTTCAATGGAGATACCGTTGTCGCCGTCCAGAAAAACTTTTATGTTATTCGTGGGCCTGATCTTAATTTCTACAATGAAATATGCCGGATCGTTCGCCAGGATGGTTTCCAGCATTTTTTCAATAGCCTGTACCTGTGATTCTATACTCATGGAAAATAGAGAAGGGAACGTCGCCGTCCCCTTCTTTGTAACTTTTGCCGGGCTAAAGGTAAGGCAAATCCCGTATTTGTTCCAAAAACGAAAAAATATTTTTGGGAAGGCTCCTTTAAAATATTTCTCTTCCGGAATCGTCCTTGTATTTACAGGTTGTTAACAGATTTTTTCTGTTGATTAATTATCTTCACATTCTTATGATACTGCGTTACATTATCTGGATTTTTGTGATCTACGCCTTGTACAGGCTGATTTTTGATGTCATTATTCCTGTTGCCCGCGTATCAGGCCAGATGAAAAAAAAGATGCGGGAATTCCAGGATACAGTGCAAAAGCAAAATCCGCCACAGGATCCCTTGAACCAAACCAAAGACACTAAGCAGAAAACGGGCGACTATATTGATTTTGAGGAATTGAAGAGTTAACAGCCCTGCCATTTTTTTGCCACGAATTACACGGATCGGCACCAATCTAATTCGTGCTGATCCGTGTAATTCGTGGCGAAGTTTATATTTTCAACGCGAACAGTTCGATTCCTTTATCCTTTCCTTTAAGATCAACCAGTCCGAGGCTTTCACTTTGCCACTCTTTCAGGTCAATGGCATCAATAAAGTCTTTTGACACGATGAACTTTTGTTTCAGCTCACTGCAGGCACCTCGTATTCTTGCGGTGGTGTTCATAGTATCGCCACTCATAGCAAGATCTTTTTTTATAAGGCCGATCTCACCGATAGTGACCTCGCCAGCATGAATACCCACCCTGAATTCGGGTATAATATCATATTTGCGCCTGAAACTCTCGCCATTTTTCTGCAGGATCTTTCTGGCTTCTATCAGCGAATCCATGCATCTTTTTGTATTGGCAGCGTTAAAGGGCCACGAAACAACTATCTCATCCCCCACGTATTGATAGATCCTGCCATTGTATTCAATCAGTGCAATTGAAATAAAATAAATAAAGTCCCTGATAAAGCGGAAGTAGTCTTTATGACCAAGCTTTTCTGCTATCGGCGTTGAATCTTTCAGGTCGATAAACATAATGATCCTTTTCTCTATGCGGGGATGTACGTATTTCCCTAAAAAGACATCAAGAAAAATGCCGGGTGAATATTTTTCTATGATCTCAATGATCAGCTGGGTCATAAAAAATATAAGCAACCAGCTCGGCAATTTTTCGACTATCCAATATGTATTAAAAGCATCATTCAGGAATTCGCGCCATGCATACAAGGGAGAAAGTTTGGATATCAGCAGCGAATAGGTGATATGAATGAGGAAATTCATGAAAAATGCCAGGGACACCAATACTGCGGTCTTTGCAAGAAAATTGAACCACAGCGGAAAATTTCGCGTATTCCTTTTAAAATTGAACACCAGCACATATCCGATAATTGCGCTCATTAAAAGTATGATTATCTCCCGTAGAAGAATGGGTTGAAAATCCTGGTATTCGAAAAAATAATATCTGGTTTGTATATCGAGAAAATTGAACCGGATAATTGTATATAGCGTATCCAGTATGGTCCAAATAACGGCAATCACTAAAATAAGCTTATACCTATATTTATTAATTGCAGAGAGTTTTCCTGCTATTGATTTAGATAACTTCATGTAAACATTCCCTGCGTCTTTATAATGGCATTGATGATGAGTTAGGAGTACCGCCCCTGGCGGTATTAAGAAGCACTGCCAGTGTAAATGCCAACACTGAAATAATAATGCCGATCATAAAAACACTATAGGCAATCCGGATCAACCTGTATTTGCGTCCGAGAACAACGCCTAAATGGTGAATGTCCTTTATTAATGAACCGTACAAATAATCCTGATCTTTCATCATCTGGGCCATGCCCCATTCGTATTCTTCGAGTGATGCTTTATGGAAGTTCCCAAAAAACAGAAGATTTGTTTTTTTGTTGATAATATCCTCTCTGCTGAAAACACCCTGTGTAATCTGAGGTCTTGTTGCAAGTATGGCTATAACGATGGTGATCAATGAAAATGATAAGAATATTATTGTTGGAATGGTCAAATGGGTATCGATTTCCAGTCTTCTCAGCAACACCGTTAATATAACGGATATGATAATTGCATTTACCGAGATGAGAATATTGGCCTTTCCATCGGCCATACCACTTAGCTCAAGATGGTTATCCGAAGTAAGGCGAAGCATTGTTTGAATGCCCCTGGTCATCAGACCTCCTTTTTGTTTCGCGTCTTTTTTATCGGAGGAACTGTCATCTCCAAAAAGTGAAGTAGGGGTGGTCACGGCATTTACCGGATTTTCTTCGGGAAGGTCCAGTTTTTTGCGAAGGCGGTCAATGTTTTCCATTTTTCCAGGCGTTAATAAATTTTTACAATAATCGGTATAGTACTCATGTGCAAGCATGAATTCGAGTGCAGCTTTTTTCCATCCTCCTACAGGTTCGGGAATATTTCGCAGTTCATATTCTTTCCTGAGATTTTTATTAGTTGATTTGAATTCTTTTGTTCCCAGGTGATAGGTATCTGCATCACAGAGGATTTTTTGCAGCAGAGTTTGTGGATTTCTTGGCAACCTGGTTGCCAAAATACATTCGCTGATTTGCCTGATGATCTCTTCGTCGGTGACATACCGGATGATGAAGGTCTTCATCAATTCAACACTTTTGATTTCATGTTTTGCCGGTTCAACCAGAAGATGCCCCGTATCATGAAACCATGCGGATATGTATACAATAAACTGATCGTTCTCAGTAAGGTCATATTTTGCAGAAATTTCTTTGCTTCGATCCACTACGTTCTCCGTGTGATCGAAATTGTGGAAAAGCAGTATTTTATTTGTGTACTGCTGAAAAAGATCTTTTACAAAGCTTTCTGCTTTTTTGTAGATACTGTGGTAGTCCATAATCCGTGTTAAAAAGTAATATTGAGTTTTGTGCCGATTGAAAAATTAAACAGACTTTCTTCTTTTGAAAAACCCATAGTCGCCGAAACAATTACCATATTAAAAGGTACATAATATACTCCTCCGCCTAGAGCATTATGCCAGCGTTTTGAAGTTTCATTATTCATCCATACTCTGCCAATATCGTTAAAACCTACCACGCCAAAATCACCGGGTAAAATATACCATTTGGAAGTAAAAAGTTTTGCTCTTAGTTCAAGGCTTCCATAGGCCAGGGAAGAACCACTGAATCTGTTTTTCCTGAATCCCCTCAGAAAATTGTTAGCACCCAGATTCAGGGCCTGGAAATATTCAAAATTTTTATTAAAAATATGCCCGCCTCCAAAACGCAGAACAGCCACCAGCCAGGACGGGCTGTTTAAACTTGCATATACGACCATGTCTGAAGTGAATTTGGTAACAGAACCTCCTTTTTTTGAAATAGCAGACAGAGAAGAAAACTCAGTCGTCCAGTGAATTCCCCTGGTAGGAAATAATTCGCTATTCAGATTATTTATATCGATCCCTATCTTAGCGCCCAGATATGCTTTATTGCTGATAACGCTCAATGAGTCGAGCCCGATTAAAGAAGGCCCGGTAAGAATTTTACTCCTGTTATCTTCGGGGTTATAGGAATAATAATAAAACATCGGGCCTGTATACACGCTTACTTTATCAAAAAATCTTTTACGATAAAAGGCCTGAAGTGCAAAATGATTAAACCGGGTTCGATAAAACTCGAAAGGTTTTGTTTTATCTAATAAAGTATTATTTCCCAATCCAAAAAAATTGTTCAAAGTGGGATTAACCAATTCACTATGCAATACGAGATCGGCATTTCCGAACAGGTTTACAATTTCGCCATGGTACCGTACCTGGTATGCTCCCCCCTGCGGTGCATACAGGGCGCTAATCCTGTTATCAGATGCAAAGGGCTCTTTACGGAAGCCGAAAGTCCGCCTCCAGAAACCGGATCCTATCAATAATCCATCGTCAGTATTGAATCCGGCAATAATTCTGGGAAATCGGATCTGCGTGTACTGTTTATCTACCCACCTGAACTGGTTCACAGAGGGAACGCGGGATAACCGCAGCTTAGAGCGGTTATGACTTTTGATAACATTCACACTATCGATCACGTCATACAGAAAATTTCGAACATTGCCTTTAATGTCAAAAGTATCGTTGCCTTTTCCGCCAACGATCCTTAATTTTATTCTCGAGGATGTATTCTCATCAACTTCAAAAATATCATTTCCATTGAGGCCATATAGCCGGATCTCATCAGTTTCTCCATTCACAAAATTCCGATCGTACATTTTGTAGCTGGTATCTTTATTATTGTTTCGCGCATATACAGTTACGTTCAATCCCTTTTCGATATTCCTGACCCTGAAATATTCGGATTTGTTGCTGCCGACCACATTTATATCATCAGCCAGCGCTCTGTAATAGATCATGGCTTTTTGTAACAAAATGTTTCGCCGGCTCACTAATGTTTCAATAATACGTTCTCCATTTAACGGAAATATCTCATCCGGTAATCGGTGCACAGATGTTGACAATACAGAATCCGTGAGTTTACTCTGTACTTCCATGATTGTTTTTTCCCAGCTTGCCCTGTCTAGTCGGTTGAGAAATATCCTGTCAAAATCTCTTGCCGACCAGTTCAACCAATTAATGGCTGGCATATTGGGTTTGAATCCTCTTAAAAAAGGAAGCTGTCTTCTTGAAACCACTTTTATAAGCAGGCCGTCTGAATTGAAAAATGCCTGGTCACGGTCACGGGCGATGGGGTAATATAATTTTCCCTTGCCGGTATCGGTAATACCCCATTTCCATTGATCAAAATGCCGGTCAAAATCGGCAACGACCATATCCAGTAGTCTTGCCTTCAACACCTCTTTTTGATTAACAAGATGATCATTGTCATCAACCATCTTTTCTAATAACCTGGCAGTGCTTCTCGATTCCGATCCATCCCTTGTGGGATCACGTAATTCAAGAAGACATACTTTATTGGCGAAAAGGGTCCGGTAAAATCCGAACGCGGGATCATCCGGCACGAAAAAGAATTCAGGTTCCGGAACGGTTACATCGATGGAATGTGCGATACTGGGAACTGCCAATGCAGAATAAGGATGTGAAGCAGAGATCATATCCTGAACAATATCCTGTGCCAATGAATTCCGGAAGTTTTCAGGGATCGCCTTTTCCGGATCTTTATCAATCGTTCTCAGTGTCCATTCCCTTCCGTCTTTATCTAATAGCTTGAGTGATCTGGTTTGTTTGCCACCCCCCAAGCTCAATATTTTAAAGCCGCCTTTTTCCTGGTTAATCTTGAACACCTTAAAATTGACAAGTGTGCTCCATTCATTTCGATAATTATTACCAAGCATTAGTTTCTGAAAGCCCGAAGGCCCGTCATACCTGGTTGATGCCGGCATATTAATCGTGTCTTTGTATTTCACACTGGTGGATAACACGGTATCCTGTCTTACTACTGGTAACTTCGAAAAATTCAAAACAGATTCAGAAAAATCCATTTTTGTCGAATCACCTTCTACCACATAGAAGTTTACCCTAACATCTTTATTCTTTGAAACTTCGAGTGTGGCAAACCCTGTCCCGCTTTTTACATACGGAGTTTTCCGTGTTTTCACAACTCTTTGCATTTTGGAACCGCTGCCGCTAACAATATAGTTGAAACTGTCTTTAATATATTGAAGACTATGATCATGCCCATGAACAAAAATTGTATTGGGATGGGCCTTCATCACCTCTTCAACTTGCGTAACCATATTGGCATAATCCGGATGGCGGAGATCCTGGGGAGTGCCGAATACGCTTCTGCTGATGGGATATATCGAGCCGATAACAGGAAGAGGTATATAGGCGTTTCTGAACAAATCGGTAAATGGAAAAATATGTTGCTTAAGCCCATAGGCTCCGCCGTGCAAACCATAAGTACGGAACGGATGATGACAGGCAAAGATCAACAGCTTCTTATAATTCCTGCTGATAATATCATTCAATTGTGTTAATACTTCGGTTTCTGTTTTGTACGGACAGTCAGATTCCACTTCCGGTTTATCAAATGGATGAATCCACCACTGGCTGTCCATGACCACGAGCACTATATCGTCATTCAGTGAAACTTCAATAGGCCCGGGGCAACCATTTTCAGGATAGTACTTCACATTTTTTTTGCCGAGAAGATCAACATAATACTGTTGTCGAACTACCGAGTTGTATCCATCCTTTCCGCCATTATTCCAATCATGGTTTCCCGGTATCATGATCACCCGCGCGGGTGTATTTTCAACCACCGAAAGTTGTGAATCCAGGACGCTTTTTGCGTCTGCGTAGCCAACATAAGCATCATCTGGCAAACCGATACGGTATAGATTATCGCCAAGATACAGCACCAGCGTTTTTTCATCCATCCGTATATTTCTTTTAACTGCATCGGCTACGGGATGTTTGCCTTTGGTCAATTGTCCCGCATCGCCAATCAGAACGATACGGCTTATTATGGTATCAGTTTGGGCACCAGCTTGAAAAACCCCCAGACAAACGATCAGCAGGAGACAAAAAATACGAATCATTTGGTGGTACTTTTATATTTAAAAAACAGGATATTGGCTGCCCCAATATCAGCAGATTCATTGGAAACGATCATGTCGCCGGTAGAAGTAAAAGTCATCCCTTCGGGTTGTTTGTACAGTTTTGGGTCGATCTTATACACATTCCTGGGTGTTCCGTTTATATCTGCAACCACCAGTACCTTATTAATGGATGATATCACGTACAACTCACCCGTGATGGGATGAATAGCCGCAGCCGAAGGTTTAAACCTAAGTCTTTTCTCATCAAGCAGTTCTTCAATTTTTCTAATGTCTATAACAAAAGCGGGTGATGGCGAGTAAGCCATGCTATCGAGATTAAAAGAATAAGCTGTTAGGGAATTCTTATTATCGATTTCGCAGTCTTTGCAAAGCATAATGAGTTTATTCGTCTTGGGCTGATGATAGAGAATCTCAAATTCATTTTTGCCCGGGGCAGGAAATATGAATTCATTAGTGTCAACAGAATCGGGTCTGATAAATTTAAACCTGATAATATTGCCATTGCTTTCCAACACATAAAAAATGCTGTCGTATAATACCAGGTCTTCGAAATCGGCTCCATTCGAATACTTCCATTTTTGTATATCGGGATCGTCTTTTAAATGTATTTTGTATAACCAACCCACTTCATCATTTATCGCCAGAACGCTTCTGTCTTTTGGATAATATACGATGCCCGAAATTTCATCCAAAGCAGACGGCAATTTTAAAACGGAAGGCTTGTTGAGGTTGTATCCTTTTGGTGATTCTGCGATCCTTTTGGCTTCGGTATTGCAGCCTAGAGAAACAATCGATAGCACCAGGCAATACAGAATCAGCTTCCCGGGAATGATAGTGGCATTGAAAACATTATTAAACATCAATGTTTTATTATATATGGTCATCAAGCGGGAATGAGCAAAATTGCTGCCCCGTCTGTTATCGATGAGCCCGGGACGGAAAACCCTTTAAAAATTAGCAGAACCCGGGAACTGAGGATAAAGTACACAGTAAAGTTAGTGTATCGATATCTATTGAAGAATGCGTTCTTTTGAAAAATTCATTAGGCTTGTCTTTTCACTGAAATTCCAATCCGCCGAAACATTAACAGCAACTCGAAGACCTTTTAAACCACTAACACCCTGTAAGTCTTCCAGATCCATTTTTTCAATATCTGCCTTTAATAAACCTGCGTTCTGAAGGTATTCTATGTATTCAAGGTATTCCTGTCCTTCTTTCGGTTGTGAATAAACAACAGCAATCATACCTGGCTGGGTTAGTCGTTCATTTGAATCTTTGATATGCACCTTATCGATCCGCTTCTTTATTATTTCGTACCTGATATTATATGCGCCATCCACATCAAATTTTCTTTCGGCTGTGCGGAAACTAATTGATATGGGTTGGCTATGAGCCAGTATTAACTGTGTTGTTTGCAGTGGTAACGACAATTCTTTTTCGAGGCGATGGGTAAGCTGCGCCGCTTTTGCAAGCGTAGTCAGTTGCCAGATTTTCAGGTTTTTCAAGTAGAACTCATCAAAAGTTTTCTGTGGTGTAATAGACTGCCCGATGTAAATATTGAAATCTACACCATCGGTAACAAAACGTTCAAAGTAGTGAGGGAAGATATCCTGTGCCGATTTTTGTTCGCTATCGATAAACCTGGCCACGGCATTGTTGATCCGCGTTATGCTCTCTTCATAGTCTTTCCGGTGATGATACACCATTTTAACAGGCGAATCAACTGTTAGCAAATAATTTTCAACGTCTTTTGCCAACGAAGGAATGACAACCTTCAGGTGCGTGAGTAACTGCACCATTTCTTCTCCTATAAAATAATATATAGCCTGCTCTTCCTCTGCAAATAAAATATTGGAAACGGCATGCGAATATTTTCCTATCCTGAACAATACTTCATCAAGCAGGGGATAGCCGAAAGTTGTTTTCGCTTTTTCTATAATTGTTGCGGCCAGGTTCAGTTGTTCAAGAAGATCGAGTTGAATAGCGTGATTGCGTTCAACCGATGAATTGCGGATATCGATAGCCCCATACAATGGAAATACTTTTTCAAAACTGATGGGCTCAATTTTAATCTGCTCTCCTTTATTCTTCCTGGTGAGATAGTTTAAAGCAGCCTCTGTAAATCGCCACTCTACTGCATCCTGAACAGCTGTAAACTGCTCTTTGATCACTTTATCAACCTGGTGATCCAATTGCTCCTGGCTTTTTTGAAGGGCCAGTTTGAATAATGGAATGACAGGATCGATCTTAATCAAATGTTCATTTTGTAAGCTTCCTGTAGTTTTTGAAAAAATAAGCAGCATACCAATGAGCTCATGATGATCGATAAAAATTGGGCAGATAATGGCGCTTTTCCATCCCATATGATATGCAACAGAAAGAAAGGGATATTGTTTTACCGTATCATCGCTAATATCACTCAATAAAAGAATTCTTTTTGATGCCTTGAATGTGGCAATCAAATCTTTATGGATCTGCAACTGCTTTGCAGCAGAAGGAAGTTGATTTTTGTCCGCATTGAAAGTAGTATGCAGTTCTGTTAAAACCAGATGATTGTTAATGGTAAAGAATGGTTTGATGGCAGTTTGTACACCCTGTAATCCTAACAGGTTTTGCATTTCTGTTTGCAATTCCTGAAAAATTTCCTGATCGGCAAATGAATGGATGTTCAGCAAACTATTCTTTATATTACTGATCACTTCACGTTCTGTAACCTCCCTGATCCTGATAATTACCATGCCTTCAAACTCAAACTGATCCAATGGAAGGTGCTTCTCAATATCTGCAACATTTAAAATGTCGGATACATAGTTGCATCCTCCCCATCCACAATTAATATCCATTTCAGGTAACTTACCTTTTGCAAATACATCGATAAATTTTGTATCCATTTCCAGTTCGAGGTATTTATCCAAACCCGAATCAGGGCATTTAAATGGGTGAACCGAAGTGGCTACGCCGCCGATTTTCATGTTATAAAGCTTCGTTAATATGAGTTGATATGCTCCTATTAATTTTTCGCTCGAAATTTTTTGCGCCGTTTCTTCGCTCGGCATTTTAATAAAATCATCGTCGCCCAAAAACATAGTACGGAACAACCGGGACGAATACAAAACTTTATATTGAAATGGTTTTGTGACAGCAAAAAGATCTTCTTTATCTGAAAGGGTGACCGGGAAAACAGTTGCCATCATTTGTTCTATAAGAACCCGGTGATTTTCCAAAATAGTGTCGTCCTGTATAGGTTCGAGTAATTCGGGGTGCTGTTTTACTTTTTCCAGTAACTGACTATAAAGAATACTGGTGCCTTCACGACCCTCGCGTATTGTTTCTTCCCAGGCTTTAATCAGAGGTCTGAAAGAAAACCGGCTATTGAATTGCACGGTATCCGAATTTGTAGAAATATCTTCCATTGTTTATTATTTAATGACGTAGGGATCCGGAGGATATTTTAAAGGCAGTAGGGAAATGTATACGCAAAAGTAGATTTTTTAGATTTGATAGGCAATTCATTGATCATTATTATAACATTATCGCCGTTTTCGGTTTAAGATCATCCCCCATTTTATATTCCAGGAAAAATAAGAATCCCTGTTTTGGGGATTGCCCCGTATTTCCCCTGCCTTTTTAAATATACCGGGCCTTAATTCAGGCCCACGATCTGCTAAGATTTTTGCTTCCGTCGCATCGCGGGCATTGAGATTTGCATAAAAGGCAGAAGGATCAATATATTGGGTGCTGACATCATCCAGGTAATCGGTTTTTAAAAACCGGTAAACGATTTCGACGCGTAGATTGAAAAGGGCGGAAATTTCATATCTGACCCCCATACCTAAAGGAAAATTCAGCTGGATAAGTTTATAATCGTTTTTATGAGGATATTCTTTGAAACCCTGGCCTTCTGTATGTAAGGGGTGCAGATCAATCCACTGGCCGTTGAGTTCTGCCTGTGGATTAAAGCGGAAAAATCCAACTCCTGCTAATAGGTAAGGAGAAAACAAAGGATAACTTTCTGATCCTAATAAGGATAAAGGGAAGAATTCCCCTGTTATCGATAGTTCGGCAATATTACTCCTGAATTGCAGATTTCTGTGATAACGATCCCTGGCCGAGGAATGGTCATACTGCAAAACGTTATCAGAAGCTGAAACCTTTCCTAAACAGGCTTCTGCACGCACGGCAAAGAGTTGATCGTACACTATGCTTACATAAAAGCCACCTGTAGCATGTGTACTAGTCCAATTCAGATCCTTTGCAAAGGATTTCCCCTTTCCCTTTTTGCCACCCAGATCGGTGAAGCAATTCATGGCTCCTACTGAAATACCTGCTTCAACCAGGGTAATTGAATTGTAATAGGTATCGTTATAGAAGTAATACTGGCTGTACAGCCCGGATGCAGATGTAATCATCAGCAACATCAAATACTGAAATCGCCTTATCATATAAAATTGGATTGGTTTAACCACTGTGTAGGAAGCATTGTGATTAACCGTCACCACTACTTGGTCAGTAAGGCCTGATGAACTGCTAATATATAATTTCGGGATAGGTCTTCAATTGTGCAAAGACGCTATTTTTTGGTAAAATCTACAGACGGGTCTTAGGCCGCATTGGTCGCATTTTGGATTACGTGCCACGCAAATATACCGTCCGTGTAAAATGAGCCAGTGGTGGGCTTTGAAAATGTATTCGGAAGGGATATAGCTGATCAATTGCTTTTCGGCAGCCAGGGGAGTTTTAGCGTTCACGGTAAGACCGATCCTCGCAGACACACGAAAAACATGCGTATCCACCGCCATATTTGGTTGTTGATCAATAACTGAAGTGATTACATTTGCTGTTTTTCTGCCAACACCTGGTAACTGAATGAGATCATCCACCTGAAGGGGAACCCCTCCGTTGAACTTCTCAACAAGCATTTTTGCCATGCCGATAAGGTGCCTGGTCTTATTGCCGGGATATGAAATGCTTTTAATAAGGGCAAAAAGATCTTCATAGCCCGCTGTGGAGAGAGCTATCGGGTCGGGATACTTTTCAAAAATGGCGGGAGTAGTGATATTTACCCGTTTGTCTGTGCACTGCGCTGAAAGAATAACCGCAACCAACAACTGGTATGGGCTATCATATAACAGCTCGGTTTCAGCATTAGGGGCGTGTTGCTGAAAGTAATCAATAACAAACCTAAAACGTTCTTTACGTGTCATTCGCGTGATAATGGGCGCGAATTTACACCAAGAATGTGATGGTACTACACTGAATCAGCAACCGTTTCGCGGGCATAGTTCATCACTCTTAGAACAACTTCCATTCTGGGAGATTCAAGAGCGGTGTCTAAGCCTTCCGTCGATGATTGAAGAACCTCTAGTTTTTCACGGAGAGTCCAGTCGTCCCGGAGAGCCGCTTCAATAGCCGCAGATTTCTCCGGTGAGGTTTCTTTATACAAATACTGCAAAAGCTCCTCGGGTGTAAAGAGTAAAGTCATAGGCAAAACCATTTATGTCCATTAATTACCGAAAGAGTCAATTTCGGTGTCCGTCCGAACTAATAACGTGATGTGGTTGATCTTATTGTTTTGGATTTTAAAACCTGAATAGCGGTAAGCGCGGTAAGATATAAAATGGTTTTGAAGAAGTGAAATAGTAAAAATACGGTCGGTTATTCTGAAACAATAAAAAGATCCTCATTGTCCTTTTTCATACGGTATTTCTCCCGTGCATACTTTTCAAGTGTTGCCGGATCTGATTTAAGTTGTTCCAACTCTTTTTTGGTGGTTTCTATCTGATCGAGATAATAATTTCTGCTTTTTTCCAGCTGCCTTAACTCATTAGTCAGCTTAAAATGCGTGGTAATAATGTCTTGTGTATCGAAAAAAATCATCCATACCGCAAACACGGTCAAACTAAGCAGATATTTATTTTTCACTATAAGCGTGATGTTTTTTAGAAGCTTCATTTGAAGGGTTTAAAGTTTAAGGTTTAAAGTGTAAGGTTTGGTGTAAGGTTGTTCGGTCCGTTATTAACCTTAAACCTTACACTTTAATACCTTCGATCATTTTCCAAATTTAATTTTTCCAGTTGGATAAATTGCGTTTTCTGCCAGCATTTCTTCTATACGTATCAGTTGATTGTATTTAGCCATCCTGTCGGTGCGTGAAGCCGATCCTGTTTTGATCTGACCACAGTTCAGCGCTACGGCAAGATCTGCGATGGTTGTATCTTCGGTTTCTCCGCTGCGATGACTCATGATCGTGTTGTATCCATTGTGTTGGGCCAGTGAAACAGCATTGATGGTTTCAGTGACGGTTCCGATCTGGTTTACTTTTACCAGCAACGCATTTCCGATCCCGCTGTCAATTCCTCTTTGTAAGCGTTCAACATTTGTTACGAAAAGATCATCCCCAACTAATTGACATCTTTTTCCCAGCGTTTCGGTTAGCATCTTCCAACCGTCCCAATCATCTTCCGCCATCCCATCTTCAATAGAGATAATAGGGTATTGATTGGCCCAGCTTTCCCAATATTTTACCAGCTGTTCGCTGCTCATTTTCTTGCCGTCGCTTTTATGAAAAATATATTGTTTCTCTTTTTCATTCCAGAGTTCACTATTGGCGGCATCCATTGCTATTGCTATTTCTGTTCCGGGTTTATAACCGGCAGCTGTAATTGCAGCCATGACGGTTTCAATTGCTTCTTCATTGCTTTGAATATTAGGAGCAAAGCCACCCTCGTCTCCAACATTGGTGCTGTAACCTTTCTTTTTTAAAACAGTTTTTAATGCATGAAAAATCTCGACTCCCCAACGCAGACCTTCACTGAAGCTGGAAGCACCGATCGGCATCACCATAAATTCCTGGAAATCGATCTTGTTATCGGCGTGGGCACCTCCATTCAAAATATTCATCATCGGAATAGGGAGCACTTTAGCGTTCGTTCCGCCAATATACCTGAACAATGGTAATCCCGTTTCCTGTGCCGCCGCTTTTGCCGCCGCCATGCTAACCGCCAGCATGGCGTTGGCGCCTAATTTTGATTTATTTGCAGTATTATCCAATTCAATCAGTATCTGGTCTATCCCGGTCTGATCGGCTACTTCCCATCCCAATAATTTTTCGGCAATGATATTGTTTACGTTCTCAACAGCTTTTAAAACACCCTTGCCTCCATATAGTTTTTTATCATTATCGCGCAGCTCTACGGCTTCATGTATTCCTGTACTTGCGCCGCTTGGTACTGCAGCCCGTCCCAATATATCTTCATCGGTAATGATGTCAACTTCCACCGTAGGATTACCCCGGCTATCCAAAATTTGCCTGGCAAAAACTTCAGCTATGTAGCTCATAATAATTTGTTTGGTTTATTATTTTACGTTTGGTTTGAACTTGTCAGATCCCTGAAAATATCTTCGAGACTATGGCTTTCGCTTCGCAAAGAAACTATATTCAGATTATGTTGCAAAGACAGTTCTAATAGTTGCCTGCGAACTGAGTCGGGGTGAGAGGTTTGTAGTTTGTAGTTTGTAGTTTGTAGTTGGGTTACCATCACCACATTCTGTAGATTTTCAAATAGAGCTTTATCGACCGGTTCCTGGAAACTTACAAGAACTTCGTGCTGCTCTTTGTTTTTTTGCTGAAGATTACTCAACGTATCATCAGCCACCAGTACTCCTTTATTGATAATGATGACCCTATCGCAGATAGCCTCAACCTCTTGCAGAATATGCGACGAAAAAAGTACGGTTTTGGTTTTACCCAGCTGCGTGATGACTGCGCGGATCTCAATGATCTGGTTAGGATCAAGTCCGGTTGTAGGCTCGTCCAATACTAAAACTTCAGGATCATGGATAAGTGCGGCTGCCAGTCCCACCCTTTGTTTGTAGCCTTTCGAAAGCTGGCCAACTTTCTTTTTACTTTCGGGCGATAATCCAACGATCTCTATCACTTCTTCGATTCTCTTTTTTTTATTGTCAACCTGATGAACGTCGGCAATAAAATCAAGATATTCTCTTACATACATTTCGTGGTACAATGGGTTTGATTCGGGCAGGTAGCCTATTTTTCTTTTGCTATCAAGGGGGGCATTTCCAACGTCTACGCCGCATACTGTGGCATTTCCTGCATCAGCTTGCAAATAACCGGTCACAATTTTCATAGTGGTCGACTTACCCGCCCCATTCGGTCCTAAAAAACCAACGATCTCACCTTTCGAAATAGTAAATGAAATATTGTCAACCGCTTTCTGCTCTCCATATTTTTTCAACAAATTTGTTACCTGGATTGACATTGCGAAAAATTGAGGTACAAAAGTAAGGAATACGAAGTTAGAAGTACGAAGTACGAGGTACGAAGTCAATTCAGACTTCGTACCTCGTACTTCGTACTTCTTATTTCGTACTTATTTTCATGGCTGTTGCAATTTTTGAATCTGCTGTTCCGTAGTAGAGGAACCAGTTGGTTTTAAATTTTACCAATCCTTCCACAAAACAGACATGATTGACTTGTCCGGACATTTCATATTGTTTGTCGGGCTTTATAAAATACGTTTCCATTCTTTCAATTACTGCAACGGGATTGTTTTTGTCTATGAGTATCTGTGAAGCGGCATAGGTACCCTCTGCTAATGTAGAATCGCCTATTGAAGGAACATTCCGGCTGTTATAGATCAAAACAATCCCTTTATCCGTGAGCATAGCCGGGGGACCAGGTTCAACAAGATCACTATCGAATTTGCCTTTTCTCGGCCCAAAAATAATTTTTACCTCAGGTATTTCCACAGAGTTGTGACGAAGTTCTATTTGAGGCTTTTGGCCGGCTTCATACAAAACCGGTGTCCAGTTGATCAGATCTTCCGAAGTGGCAGCCCAGATATTTACGTCGCCCCAATACATCCAATATTTACCGTTGATTTTCGTTGCTACTATTTTACCATCGTTGCCATAAGTAGAAACAATTGCACCTGACTTTGACCATTTGTCAACGTATTTTCCATTGTATGCTTTTGCAAATGCATGACCGTGCTTTGTCCATTGCTTCAGATCTTTTGAGGAGGCGATCATTAATCGTGCCTTATCTCCATCATAAGCGGTATAAGTAAGTATATAAGTGCCAGCATCATCTTCCACCAAACGGGGATCCTCGCATCCCCCTTCCCATTCAAATTTCTTCTGTTCATCATTTCCGGGAAAAAATACGGGTTCAGGATGGCGTACAAAATGTAGACCATCACTACTTTCAGCCAGGCCTAACCGCGAAGTGCCGGCATATTTCCCAATCGTATCTTCCGCGCGATAAAGCATGAATACTTTGCCATCCCTTACCACTACGGCGGGATTGAATACATCTTTATTCTCCCACTTTATTTTGCGTTTTAATATCGGGCAAGTAAACTCTCCGGTTCCGGGTCCCAGAACGGGGTTTACTGAATCAACTTTTGTAAATGGCAGTAATGTCCACTCACTATTTTCAGGCGGCCTGGCCGATCCTTTTTTTTCCTGCTCCGCATCGTTACAACTCAAAGCAACAATTGCAATCAGAATAGATTTAATAATTATTTTTTTTCTCATAAATAAGTTGGTTCTGTTTGCTAAAGTAGAAAAAGCTGTCTGTAACGGCAGCTTTAAATAGATTCACTTTTTCAGGAATAGTCAAAATTGAAAAAATCACCTGCCGTCGGCCATGACCAGGGTCTCACCGCAATTTGGGGCGTTTCATATCAGTTCAATTTATAGATTATCGTATTCGTAAAGAGGGTCAATATGTGTGCCCGATTTCATTTCAAAAACCGGTTTGATAATGCCATCTTTTAAGCCATATACCCAACCGTGCAGGTCGGGGCGTTGTTCATTTTGCCAGGCGCGTTGGATAATAGATGTCTTTGCAAGGTTCATTACTCCTTCACGAACATTTAATTCGCAGAGCCTGTCACACAACACTTCTTCATTCGGAATACCATCAAGTTCGGTTCTATGCAAGCGGTAAACATCTTTAATATTTCTAAGCCACATATTTAGTACCGGTTTATAATCGGTCTTTGCAACCGCCGCCTTTATGCCACCACAACCATAATGGCCACATACGATGACATGTTTAATTTTAAGGTGGTTCACCGCATAGTCAAGTACGCTAAGCAAATTGACATCGGTATTAATGACCACATTGGCGATATTACGATGTACAAATATTTCCCCGGGATCAGTACCTGTTATTTCATTTGCCGGCACCCTGCTATCGCTACACCCGATCCATAAGAATTCGGGGCTTTGCAAATGGAGGAGGCGATCGAAGAAGCCTGGGTCTTCGGCCAGTTTCCTGGCTGCCCAGCTCTTATTTTCTTTAAGTAGTAACTCGTATGGTTTCATTTTTATATTTCTAAGGCTCCCAACCTGTCAGGCCACTATAGTGGCCTGACAGGTTGGGAGCTATGATGCATTCGCTCCCTGAT